>CP082962.1:4354611-4686982 GCA_021730285.1 Desulfovibrio sp. JY | reverse complement strand
GAGCCGCCGACCTGGTCCTGGTCCGCTGCGTGGCGCGGGGCCTTGTCCTTGCCGGAAGGCTTGGTGCAGGCAGGCCCCAGGGCGAACCTTCTTTCTTTCTCGCGCCTTGCAGGGCGCTGCGAAAGACTGATTCCCTTGCGGGGCGACGGCCTGTCCATCGTCCCTCGCCCCGCAACAAGTGACGCTCCCCGCTATTTCTTGTCTTGGCTCACGCTGGAGTCGAACACCTTGCGGCCGCTGATCCAGGTCGCCAGGACCTTGGGGTTGTCCCTGGTCAGTTCCGACGGCGGCATGGCGAACAGGTCCTTGGCATAGACCACCATGTCGGCCTTTTTCCCTGGGTACAGCGCGCCGCAATCGTTTCTCCCCGTGGTGGCGGCGCTGCCCTGGGACAACCCGGTAATGACGTCCTGCATGGCAAGCGGTGTGCGGGAGGCCCCGCCGCCGACCATGGCGATGTTCATGATCTTCGTCGGCGCGCTCAACTCCAGGGGAGAGACGCCGAAATCGGTGCTCATGCCAACCGACACGCCGGCCTCGATCATTTCCTTGACGGGATACGACGCATTGTTCGCATCGCCGTAGTAGCGCTCCAGCCCTGCCTCGGCCTGCCAGAAGCCCGGCTGCATGGTTGCGACGACCTTGCCGCCAAACGTCGTGATGCGCTTCATTTGATCGGGGCGGGGAAAGGCCAGGTGAATGAGCGTGTGCACGCAGCGCAGCCCGCCGTTTTGGGCTGCCGCGGCCGCCAGGGCGTCCAGGGTCACGTCCAGGGCCTTGTCCCCCTGGATGTGGTAATGGCAGTTGAGTCCGACTTCCTCCAGGCGGGCGATGATGCGGTTGATATTCTGGGTTTTGCCCATGGAATCGTCGGCGGCGACCGTATGCAGTCCGTGGCCGCCTTTGGCGTTTGCCCAGGTGGTCCAGGCCTGGCCGGCGGTATACGCGCCGTCGATGAAAAGCTTGTTGCCGATGAAACGGACGAGGTCGGTGTCCTTGCCTTGCTCCTCGAGCCCGCCTTCGAGATCATCCAACCCGAAGAAGGTGTAGTTGTAATTGACGCGCAGCGGCAGGATGCCTTTTCGCTCCATCTCCCGGCACATGTCCGGATGGTTGACGCGGCCAATGGGCGCGCCCATGAGGTCCACGATGGCCGTATACCCCATCGCGGCCCAGGCATTCATGAATTGAAGGGTTCCGGGAAGAATGATCGCTTCGGTGAAAAGCGGGAGGAGCGGGTTTCCGGCCAGCGTCATGGCTTCTTCGCGCAGCATGCCCGTGGGCTTGCCGTCCTGGACGACAACCTTGCCGCCGGAGGGCACCGGCGTGGCCGCGGTGATGCCGGCCTTGGCCATGGCCGCGGAATTGGCGAGCATGTTATGGCCGAGGTCGTCGACGATAAGGACGATGCGGTCGCCGGTGACGGCATCCAGCCTGGCCAGGTCGGCCAGGGACCAGGCGTCGTAGTCCGTCACCGTGAAGGCCCCGCCAAAAAAAGGCGCGTCGCCCGGATGGCGGGCCATGGCCTCGGCCACGCCCTGGGCGATCTTTTCCGGGGTATCCTTGCCGCGCAGGTCCGCGCCGCTGAACATGAGCGCCGATTCGACCAGGTGGACATGGCTGTCGCAAAAACCAGGGTACACAGCGGCGCCGGCAAGATCGACGACTTCAACGTCTTTGTGTTCGGACGGATTGGCGTTGACGGCCGCGACCAAGCCGTCCTGTATGAGAATGTTTTCCACACGGTGGGTGGCGTCCTGATAGATGTTGCCATTGGTGAAAAGCTTCGGCGTCGTCTGTTGGTTCATGGAACAGCCTCCTTCAGTACGTTTTATCGCGGTTGCATGCGGGCCATAAATCCCCACCAGCCTTTTCCTTGCTTGAACCAAGCCGGCATCGCCCTGTATGGCTAATCCTCCATTCGAGGCGGGAGCCGTTCACCAATTTTTCCGCCCCACAGATTTGCGCGCATGACAAAAAGACACATTCCCGTCAGAGATGCCATTCCCTGCGAAATGTTCCTTTCCGTCGGTGCGTTGCATGCCAACCGAAACGGCGCCGCCGTAACCCTCTTGGGCCTTGGCCGCGCGCCAGTCCGTTTCCAGCGCCGCCCTCGATACTTCTTGATAGTCCCGACCCTACCACCGTACCCAGACCAGCGCCAGGGCATTTCCAAAATTCGCCCGGAACTGCGACCGTCTTCAACGCTCTTGAAGCAGTCCGGCAGGGGCTTTGACCACCAACTCCGTTGCGCACCGCAACAGTCGGGTCAGAAAAAGAGTGAAGGGAAAAAAGGAGATCGCTGTGTGTAAGGCGTTGTAATCCGAGAATACACCCGCCGGCAGGAGCAAGAAGACCAGCGGCTTAAGCAGGTAAAGCTGGTCACGAAATAGCCGCCTTGAGGCGGCTCCAAGCGTAAGCCGCGTCGAGCGGTTCACGCTTGCGCCCCCCCGGCTTTGCCGGGGGGGCGCAATGCCAGGTCCACCCGTCGCGTACGTCGTACACCGATGGTAACGGGAGCGTATGGCCTTAGTTGCTTTCTCCGATAAAAAGCCTACCTGGGAAAATGGCCACGGTCCGTCGAGAGGGGCAGACACGGTGCCCGGGAATGGCTCCAGTAAATGGCCTCGTCGTCAACGTTGACGGCGGCGGACGGATCGCTTGAACACAGGAGAATACAATGAAGATCGATCTGAGCGGCAAGACCGCCATCATAACCGGTTCGACCAAGGGTATCGGGCTGGCGACGGCGAAAGGGCTGGCGGCATGCGGCGCTACCGTGCTGGTCAACGGTCGTCAACAGCAGGATGTGGACGCCGCGATAGCGGCGATAAAGGCGGCAGTGCGCAGCGCCCATGTCCTCGGCTTCGCCGGCGATCTGGGCACGGCGAAAGGCTGCGACGAACTGGTCGCGGCACAACCGGACTGCGATATCCTGGTCAACAACGTCGGCATCTTTGGCCCTCGGGATTTCTTCGAGACGCCCGACAGCGAATGGCTCCGTTTCTTCGAGGTCAACGTCATGTCGGGCGTTCGCTTGTCGCGCGCCTATCTGCCGGGGATGCAGGCCAGGGGCTGGGGCCGCGTCGTCTTTCTCTCCTCGGAATCGGCCTTCAACATCCCGGCGGACATGGTGCATTACGGCATGACGAAGACCGCCTGCACCGCCGTCGCGCGCGGGCTGGCGAAACGCATGGCCGGCACCGGTGTTACTGTCAATTCGGTGCTCCCGGGGCCGACCCTGTCCGAAGGCGTTGCCGCCATGCTCCAGGACGAGACCGAGAGGACCGGCCTTTCGTTGGACGAAGTCGGCAAGGCCTTTGTCATGGCCCAACGGCCGTCCTCGATTATCCAGAGGATGGCGAACGTTGAGGAAGTTGCCAACCTGATCGTCTATGTCTGCTCCAGGCAGGCTTCCGCCACCACCGGAGCCGCCTTGCGTGTTGATGGCGGCGTGGTGGACAGCCTGTGAGGCGCGCACGATGCGCGAAAAACATATGCTGATCGCCGGTGCGGGCGGTGGGGGCGGCCGCGCCGCGCTGGAATCGTTCCAGGCGCCGCGCCACAGCGCGCTCCCCAGTGCCTGCGCACGTGTAACCGCCCGCCCCTTCGTGGCGACAGTATTGCTGGCGAAGTTCTAAATGTGGATCATCCTCCTTCATAAGCCTCGGGCCTCCCCCCGGGGCTTTCTTTTTGCCCTCCCCTTGGCGGTCGCCGTTACGTTGGTGCATTCCTGGCAAATTATTTGCGTGATCCTTGTGACAAAAAACCTCCGGCAAACGTATAAGGATAAAAGAGCCCCAGGCAATTTATGAACTACGACGACGAGACACAGCTTATCGAAGACATCCTCGACGGGGAGGCTGCCGCATACGCCGTGCTGGTTCGTCGTTACCAGTCGCCGATTCACGGGCTCATGTCGCGCATGTGCCGCAATCCCGAAGATGCCAGCGACCTGACCCAGGAAGCCTTTGTCGTGGCTTACGAAAAACTCGAAAAATTCAAGGTCGGGGCGCGGTTTTTTCCCTGGCTTTACACGCTCAGTCTCAATATCGCGCGCGACCATCTCCGCAGGCAGGGGCGCGTGGAAATACCGGCATCGGCGTTCCATGATGGTTTCATGGAGAACATACAGGATGAAACAGCGGATGATGCTCTGATCGATAAAATTGATAGTGAAAAGCTTTTCGCCGCAATGGACGCTCTCGGCCTGGAGACCAGGGAAGTGTTGATCCTGCGCTACCAGGAGGGGTTGTCCATTCAGGATATCGCGGACGCCCTGAAAATATCGGTGAGCGCCGTCAAAATGCGCATTTCCCGGGGGCTTGAACGATTGCGCGCAATGTTTGTGGTTCCCATAGGCGGGCAAGAAGCATGAACAGGAAACATGAGGAACAATCGGCGCGGGATGCGCAACGCTTGGCCGGCGCCATTGGCGGCCTGCCGCGCCCGGAAGTCCCGGAACGGCTTTTGCCGCAGATCATGGCCCGCATCGGGCCCAAGAAACCGTCTCTTTCGCGCCGAAGCTGGAGATGGGTGCAGCGGTTGTCGCGTCGCGCCGCCATCCGGGGCGTCGCCATTGGCGGCGTGGCCGCTTTGGCCGTGGCCATGCTGCTCTGGTCGACAGGCCCGCTTATGCGGCATGCGTCGCAACCCCCTTCGTCGTTTGTGCAGGGCGTCGCGTCGGAATCGACCGGATGGCGACTTGCCGGCAGCGACGCCCTGCAGGCAAAGGACGTCACTTTTGTGGCGCGTATCCCCGGCGCGCGGCACGTGGCCGTGATCGGCTCCTTCAATGACTGGATGCCTGGGCGTCACGTCATGCACAAGGCCCCGGGAGGCGATGTCTTTACACTGACGGTTCACTTGCCGGCCGGGCGGTATGTGTATGCCTTCCTTGTGGACGGCACGATCCTGAAGCCGGATTCCAGCGCCTTGCTTCAGGAAGACGACGGGTTTGGCCATACCAATTCTGTCCTTATCATTGAGGATGACAACAGCCGGCAACAGGCAGGGGGACGTCATGTTCGTCCGCTTTAATGTTTTGCTCGCGGGATTTGTCCTTGCCATGACCTGTCTCTGGCCCTCCACGGGCTTGTCGGAAAATCGCGCGGGACTTGTCGTAGCGATGGAGGCCGCGAGGACCGCCGGCCTCTCGCAGGTCGCGATCGATCGCGTCTTGGGGTTTGGCTACCGTTTCGGGTTAAGCGAATCCGATACGGCGGCTTTTCTTATGATCGGGGGCAAGGTTTCGGCCTCGGGCGGCAATACGGCCTTCGTGATAGACAAGATTGAAGAGGGGCTGGCCAAGCATGTCCCGATTTCCCGCATCGAGGAGGCCGTACGGAACCAGCTCGAGGATTTCGCCTTTGCCCAGCGCCAACTGGCAAACCGTCCTGGCGTGACAGCCGCTTTGAACGAACGTCTGGCCCAGACGTTACGCATGGGGCTTTCGCGGGGCGATATCGAGATCTGTCTCTCGCACCCCGATCATACGGCGCAGCAGGTCGTTTTGACCGCGGAATTCATGGCGGCGGTACGCCAGGCCGGACTCCCTCTCGCCCTGGCGAACAGTCTGGTTGCCCAGGTGCTTGAAGCCAGGGATTTTCCCGCCGCGCTTTTGGATATCGCCAGGTTCGTTCGCGATGCGAAACAGGGCGGCAATCCCGATGCCTTGGTGGCGGAAGATGCGGCCAAGGTGATCACGGGAGATATGAGCCTTTCACAGGCGCGTCAGGCGTTGGGCCTGGCATCCTCCGAGGCGGCGTCAGGCACGGGGAGCGCCCAAGGCAAGTCCGTCGGCACAAGCACCGGTTCGGGCAAAGGGTCGGGTCAGAGGAGCGGTTCAGGCGGAAGCCGCGGCGGTGGATCCGGTGGGAGTGGTTCCGGAGGCGGCTCAGGGGGGAGTGGCGGCGGCGGAGGAGGCGGTGGTTCCGGTGGTGGCGGCGGAGGTGGTTCCGGTGGCGGCGGCGGAGGTGGTTCCGGCGGCGGCGGTGGCGGCGGTTCCGGTGGTGGCGGTGGCGGTGGCGGCGGTGGCGGCGGCGGCGGCCGCAATTAACCGTTGTGCTTCAAAAAAATATTGAGGTAAAAATGCGGAACAAAAGTGACCAATTCACGTCGCCCTCCGTATATCTCTCTAAGTAGAGAAAAGGAGAAACCCATGTTGAAGAAAATGATGGTCGTCGTCGCGATGTGTTGTTTCGTATCCCTGTCCACAACCGCCTTTGCACAAAATGGTTTTGGCTTCAATGCAGGCAATCCCCAGGGACAATTCGCCGGCAGTGCAGGGGCAGGCGGCAGCGGCATCTGTCAGCTGGGCGATGGCACGGGCCTTGGGCTCGGCCTTGGCCTCATGCTCGGCTTTGGGGATGGAACGGAGCCGATGCCGCAGGACGGAACGGGATTTGGCGCACCGATAAATCGATAAGAGCATACGCCGAAAGAAGTGGCCCCCGCAGTCCTTGTCTGGCTGTGGGGGCTTTCCGTTCAGGCCGGGTCCCTGGCGGGTGTCCGGAGGTTAGCCATCCGGGGCGATTCTTCAGCCCGAGGTTATCCCCCTCGGGGTCCCTCTCGGACACTCGCTGGATCAGGCAGACCCGTGCTCCCTGCGCTTGGCGCGTTCGAAGTCCTCGCGGACCATGTCGCGTATGGCGGCGGCGTTGCGGTCAACGCATTGGATGGCGTCCCAGTCCGGTACCCGGCCGACCTTCTGCATGAGCAGACCGTCCGCGCCGAACCAGTACGGCAGCAAACCGGCCAGAAAGTACCCCCTGTCGCGCAGTACCGCCACGGCCCGGGGCGCGGCTCCGTCGCCAAGGTTCAGGTATATCTGGAGCACGCCTCGTGGCCCGGCCTTGGCTTCGGCCGCGGCAACAACCGCGTCGAAATCCCTGCCGGCCCGGGTGACGGTCAGACGTAGCAAGCCTGTCTCCTGGATGAAGAAAGGGCTCGCCACGGTTTCTCCGGTGAGCGCCGACGCAGGAGAAAACACCCGGGGGAGCGCCAGTTCCGCATACAGCGTCTCGCAAAACGTCCGGTATGGCTCGGGCAAATACACGTCGCAGGAGGGCTTTTCGAACAACTTGAACATCAAAAAAAGCGAGATCTTGTGGGACGCATCGTCCGCCTTGGCCTGGCCGCCGGACGGCATGCACTCGACCTCGAGTCCGGTAAACACCAGGCCCCTGGGGAGAACGATAAGCTGGGAAACCGTATGGTTGCTCACGGCCTCAAGAAAGACCACGGGTATCCGCAGTTGCTTGGGCAGTCTGTCATGGGCCACCAGGCTGAATTCCGTACTGATGTGCCTTTTCCGATAACTTTTAAGGACCATGAGCTGGCCGGCTTCGTACACGCCGGGATTGGGGGCGTGGCGGAACAGCCCGAACAGCCCGACCACCTCGCCGCGCGGCGTCCGGGCGACCACGGTGTATTGGTCGTCCGTGGCATTGCGACGGACGATTTCCTCGGGGTCGTAGACATGCTCCAGCGGGAATGTGTCGCCGTAGGTCTCATAATAGGCCAGGGCGACGCCCAGAGCATCCTCGGGACGAAAAAGCTCTATCGTGATCTCCTGGTCGGGCTCGATCTCCCGGCGGCATTCCTGGAGTTTCCGAATCAATTCCTCTCGGCCCATCCGCAGCGCTCCTTCTGGTCATTTTCCAAGACGCACATCGCCCACCACCAGTTTCTGGCTGCAAAAATCCACCACGGTGAATCGCGGGGCAAAGACCGGCTCCCGGTCCACCAGGCCGGTTCCCCGCAGCAGAGAGACGAGGACTTCGCAGGCGAGCAGCGTGTTCGCCGCCAGAGCGCCGATGGCCGTCGTGGGCAAGGTGCCGGAGACCCGGCCCTCGGCGATGCGCTCCATGACCGGACGATCGAACAAGTCGCCCAGAAACGACGGCAGCAGGCCCCGACTGCCAGCGGACCGCTCCTGCACCAGCCGCCAGAATTCCTCCGGCATCATGCCGCCGGGCTCATGGGCCACCAGCAGGGCGCCGAAGCCGATGGCCCCGCAGGTGAACATGGGGAGGTTGTGTTTTTCGAGCAGGGGAGGGGTCATGGCCTTGACGTCGTTGCCTTTTTCCACATCGATGACGCCGACATACACGTTGGCGCCCGCCAGGAACCCTTCGAGGTTGTCCCCGGTGATCCCTGCCGGAAAGCATTCGATCTCCAGGTCGGGATTGATGGACCGGGCCAGCTCCACATACACGTCGAGCTTGGGGCGGCCCATGGTCTGGCCGAACGCCCCGGCCTGCCGGTTCATGTCCGGCGGGTCGAAAACGCCGTTTTCCGCCAGCCGAAAATGCGTCACCCCGCAGCGGACCAGGGCCAGGAACGCGCCGCCGCCCACGCCGCCAAGGCCGGCCAGGGCGACCACCTTGTCGCGCAAAACCGCCAAACCATCCTCGGTGAAGATGGGGAGCGATCGGTTTAAAAAGTCCGCGGTCATGCGCATCCCCGGCATCCCGACGCGCTGTCGCAAAGGGAGTAGACGGTTTCGCCATGGCTACGGCGATCCGCATCGCTTATGCCGAGGTCGCCGAGCAACTCGGCCAGGACTTCCGGCTCGCGGTGGTAGCCGAGCTCCTCCACCTCCCGCAACGCCTCCTCACGGGAGAGCAGCCCGAAGAAGACCCCGGCGCTCACTTCCACGATGGATTGCGGAAAGGCGGTGGAGCGCATGTTGCGAAAGCGCATGTACTGGCAGTAGTCCTTGACCTTTTCGATGCGGCAGCTGGTGTGCAGCAATCCCTTCTGGCCCGGGGGCATCTTCCAGTCCATTTCCTTTTGCATCAACTCCGTCGCCGCGCGCCAGGAGCCGTACAGCGTATTCGTCTTCAAGCGGAGGAATTGCGGCACGAACGCGGAGGTGTCCTCCCTGGCCCGCGTAAGAAAGCGGTCAAGCGGTCCGTAGATCGGGTCAAGGCTCTTGCGCACGGAACGCTGGTAGCAGAGGTAATCCGCTACCAGGGAAAACGGATCGGGCGGTTCGGGCGCGCTGGCCGCCATGCCCAGGAATTGGAGGGTCTGCTCGCGAATGGACAGGGGGGCCGGCCGGGATGGCCCCTTGCCTCCTTGCAGGTTGCGCATGACATAACTCATGACCGCGAGCTGGACTTCCTCGACCCCCTGCATGACCACCGGGATCCGCTCTTCGGCGGCGAGCGGGAAGAAAAGGACATGGGCCACGACAGGGCAGAGGCACGGCAGTCCCACCCGGCCGAACTGGGCGCGCATGGCGTCCCGGATGGCATTGACCGGCAGGGTCCGTTCCACCAGTTCGACATCCGGCAGCAGCTCAAGGGCACGGCGGATGTTCCTGCGGCAGGTGTCGTTGGTATAGGGCATGTTCCAGGACGCGGCCAGGACGCGCAGCCCGAGTTGTTTCGACAGATACCACAGCAGATAGGTGGAATCCTTGCCGCCGGTGCAAAGGACCATGACGTCGAAGCGGGAGTCTTTGTTGCCTGCGGCGATCGACAGCAACGTGGCCTCATCCACCGCATTGCGCGGCCCGGCGGAACCTCCCGTTTGCTCGGCCTGCTCGTAGCACTGGCAGAAGGCGCACACGCCCCGGGCATCGAATTCCAGCCCCGGCAGCAAGTGGTCGTCGGCCACGCATCGCGTGCAGGTCCGCTTGTGCTCGGCCGTGGAGGGCTGCCGCTGATCCTGTTTGTCCACCACGATCCCCTGCGCGACCAGCCGCCGGAAGTCCTCGCTTTCGTGCACGGTCTCGGGCAGACGGTCCAGGGCAGCCGAACCATCGAGCCCGGCCAGGGGCTCGGCAAGCATATCCGGTACGGGCAGAACCGTTTCCTGGTGGTGGGGCGGATTACGCAGGCCGTAATAGACAAGGACCTTCCCGTCTCGACGCTCCCGCACCGCCCATCGGTACTGGAGTACGGGATGCGCTGGCATATTATGCATGGCGACCTCGTTTCGACTGCGGCAAGTCCGCATGTACGGCTTGCGCCCTGTTGGCGTCGCGCCCCGTGCGCGGCGTTTTCCGATTTTGCGGGGTGGTTTGCCGTGATCTCCCATGACGCACGGACGCCCATTTTTCGTAAGCCATGGGCGAGAGAACGTCGAGCGTAACATATCCCGCCGGCATAGTCGGTTTGCCGCGCCCGGGGGAATCCGATATTCTGCCGGGGCAGGACGCGGGTAGCGGTCTATCACGCCTGTTGCCGGGAGTTTCGTATGTCCGATGACGTCTGCGTGTCGCTGGAGATTCCGGCGCAAACCGTTTTTGCCTGTCCCGTGGCCGGCCTGGCTGACGTCCTGGCGGAACGCGCGGGTTTCGGCCGGAGGGAACGGTACCGTTTCCAGCTGACCGTCGAGGAATTTTGTCTGTACCTCGCCGGACTCGCCGCGGACAACCGGCCGCTCGCCATCGGCCTTACCGGCAAACGGCACCAGCTGCGCGCCTCGGTCGCCTTCCAGGCGGCGAACCTTTCCCTGGGCGCGCTCAACAGCACTTCCCGCGCCAGGACCGGAGCACTCGACGCCTCTGCCGAGGAGATGGGGTTGTTGCTGGCCGGCAAGGCCGCTGACCGGTTCCATCTCAAGCACAAGGGCGCGGATTGCTTCCTCCTCGAAGCCGAGGTGGACAGGGCCTACCCGGAGGCGGCTGCGGTCCATCTTCCCGAGGGCTTGCGCCCACCCTACACGATTCGTCCGGGCCGTGATTCGGCCCAGCTCACTCAGGCCGCCGCCCTGGCCAGCGCCGTCTACCCGCCCTGGCAATGCCCAAGCAGCTTCCGCACGCCCGGCAAGTTCCCGGACATGGTCGCCGATGGGCAGGCGACTTGCGTTCTGGCCTGCGACGCCAAGGGACAAACGGCCGGTCTGCTGGCCTGGAGTCCGTGCAGCGAGCAGGGCCTCTATTTTTCCGGGCCCTTCGTCTTTGTCCCCCCCGAAGAAGCCGCCAACGTGGCCCGGCTTCTGGTCGACGGCTTTCTGGAGACGGTGGCCCGCGAGTCGTACAGCATCGTGCTTAGTTTCCGGGCCACGTCCGATCTCCCCGAGGCGTCTTTCGAGACACTGGGCTCCCTGCAATCCTTCATGGACGGCCGATTGGAACACCATCCGGTCGTCTTTCGCCATCTGCGCGAGGATAACGGCCTGGCGGTCTGGTGCGCGCCGCAACTGGAAGACTTCCTGCGTCAGACCTATGATAGGCTGGCCCTGCCCCGGGACATCCTGCCCGTGGACGCTCCGGCGGGTCGCCCCCGTCGGGATTCACTGCTTGGCGCCACCTATGATCGGGTGCGCAATTTCGCCGAACTGGTCCCGTTTCTCGACGGCGAGGATATGACCGCGAATTTGGCGGCCCATGTGGCGGCCTTCCGCCGCCAGGGCATCGGCACCATCCTCTACTACATGGACCTGGCCGTCCCCTGGGAGGCGGCGCTGGCCGGCGACCTGCTCCAGGCCGGCTTCGCGCCGACGGTCGTCCTTCCCCAGGGAGGACAGGCGGACAAGGTCGTCTGGCAGCATGAGCGGCTTGCTTGACCGCGTCCCGGACTACGTCCGGTCCTTCGAACGCTACGTGCCCAGCCGGCCCGATCCGGTTCTCATGCGCCAGTTCGGCGTGACCCACCTTTTTCGCCTCAACAACAACGAAAACGCCCTGGGACCGCCCCCCTTGGCCCGGGATGCCCTCGCTTCCTTCCCACCCGAGCGGGGAGCCATCTACCCCAGCGGCGACGCCTACGACCTGCGCCAGGCCCTGGCCGCGAAGTTTGGCAAATCCCCGGAACAATTCCTGGTCGGCAACGGTTCCTGCGAGGTCATAAGCTCCGTCATCCGGGCTTTTTGCGGACCGGGCGACGCCATTGTCACCGCCGACAAGACCTTTGCCGTGTACGAGTGGGTGGCGAGATTTTCCGGGGTCGAAGCCCGGCTTGTGCCGCTCAAGCATCAGGCCCTGTCCCCCGAGGCCATGCTGGCGGCCGTCACGGAGCGCACCAGGGTCGTCTTCGTGTGCAATCCCAACAACCCGACCGGCTCCTGGTGGAACCGGGCCACCCTGGGGCGCTTTCTGGCCGCCCTCGACGGCCGGGCCCTGGTGGTGCTCGACGAGGCCTACCGCGAATTCCTGGACGATCCGGACTTCCCCGACGCCATGGACGTCATGGAGCGCCACGACAACGTCCTGGTCTTTCGCACCTTCTCCAAAATGTACGGTCTGGCCGGCTTCCGGGTCGGCTACCTGTGCGGCCCTCCGGCAGCGGTGGATTTCGCGCGGCGCACCCACATCGCCTATTCGGTGAACATCCTGGGCCAGATCGCGGCCACGGCGGCCCTGGCCGACGACGCCGGCCACATCGCCGCCACCCGCCGCATGGTGGACGCGGCCAAGGGCTATCTGCGCGACCGGTTCGACGCCCTGGGGCTGGAATACGTGAGCGGGGCAGGCAACTTCATCATGGTCCGCACGCCGCTCTCCGATACGCTGCTCTACCGCAAGCTCATGCGCGAGGGCGTGATGGTGCGCACCATGACCGGCTTTCGCTACCCCAACTGGATTCGCATCTCCCTGGCTCGGGAACAGGCCATGGAAGCCTTTGCCAAGGCCCTGGCAAAGGTCCTGGGGCAGACATAAACGAGTGGGCAACGGGTTTGGAACCCGAAACAGCGCTACAGCGCCTTGTCGTGCCGCCGCGAGAGCCCGGACGGGTTTGCCTCATGCTCGGCTTTGGGGATGGAACGGAGCCGATGCCGCAGGACGGAACGGGATTTGGCGCACCGATAAATCGATAAGAGCATACGCCGAAAGAAGTGGCCCCCGCAGTCCCTGTCTGGCTGTGGGGGCTTTCCGTTCTGCCGCAGAGGGTAGGGCAGGGCAAGCGTGCTCCCTGCTTCCGAATTCGGGAATTCTCCCCATCCCACAGGACCTATTGCGGCAGCTTGAACTTGCACATCTTGCGATACAGTGTCTTGCGGCCGATACCGAGCATCTTGGCGGCCACGGTCCGGTTTGATTTCACATGGTTGAGCACGCGCATGATGAGCTGGCGTTCGCTTTGCTCCAGGGTCGGGAAGATCCCCTCCGCCGCGGAGCCGTCAAAGGACCTGACAATGTCCTGGGGCAGGTTGCCCGGGGTGATCAGGTCGTTCTCGGATAAAATGATGGCCCGCTCGATGACGTTTCGCAGTTCGCGGACGTTGCCCGGCCAGTCGTAGGACTGAAAGCAGGCTTCGGCCGTGGGCGTGATCTTGTAGGGCGGTCGGTCGGGATAAATGTGGCCGAGAAAATGGGCGATGAGGCTCGGAATATCCTCTTTCCTCTCGCGCAGCGGCGGGACATCGATGCGAAAGATGTTCAGCCGGTGGAAGAGGGCCTCGTGGAAGCGCCCGGCCTCCACCTCCGTGGCCAAGTCGCGGTTGGTGGCGAAGAGAAAACGGATGTTGACCTTGCGCTCTTCGGTCTCGCCCACCCGCCGGTAGGTCTGGGACTCCAAAAGACGCAGCAGCATGGACTGGAGTTCCAGGGACAGCTCGCCGACCTCGTCCAGGAAAAGCGTTCCGTTGTTGGCCAGGGCCAGCAGGCCCTCCCGGGATTCGGTCGCCCCCGTGAAAGCCCCCTTGCGGTAGCCGAAAAGCTCGCTGCGCAACAGCTCCTTGTTGAAGGTGCCGCAGTTCTTGATGACCAGCGGCCTGTCCGCGCAGGCGCTCTGGTTGTGGATGTTGTGGGCCACCACATCCTTGCCCACGCCGGATTCGCCGGTGATGAGGACCGGGGTCCGGGTCGGCGCCACCTTGCTGACGAGAAACAGGATCTGTTTGATGGCCAGGGAATGGCCAACGAGCTTGCAGTCGGGCCTTTGCGTCCCCGTCCGGCGCAAAATCCGGTTTTCCCGTTGCAGCACGGAACGCTGGTAGGCCTTCTCGATCACCAACTTGATTCGTTCCAGGGAAAACGGCTTGGTGATGTAGTCGTAGGCCCCCATCTTCATGGCCTCGACCGCGCTCGCCACATCGGCATAGGCGGTGATCATGATCACCTCCACACCGGGGAGACGCTCCCGGAAACGTTCGAGCAGGCCAAGGCCGTTACTGTCGGGCAGACGTATGTCCAGGAGGACGACGTCGAAATCCTGCTCACGGGTGAGGCGTATGGCCTTTTCGGCCGACTCGGCCGTGGTCACCACCCGGTCGGGCGCGGCCAGGGCTTTTTGGGCCAGACGACGGATGGACGGTTCGTCATCGACCACCAGCAAATTGATGGCTCCGGTTTTATACATGCTTGCGGCCTATTGCGACAGGTAGGGCAGGATGACTTCGAAGATGGCGCCCTTGCCCAATTCGCTTTCCACGCTGATCTCCCCACCGTGCTTGCGGATGATATTGTAACAGGTGGACAGGCCGATGCCGATGCCCTGGCCCGGAGGCTTGGTGGTGAAAAAGGGTTCGAAGAGCTTGCCGATGTGCTCCGGCGCGATGCCGGCTCCGGTGTCGGCCACTTCGAGCACCACGAGGTTGTCCCTGACCACGGTCCTGATCCTGATCTTGCCCGATGTCTCCACGGCATACAGGGCATTGCCCACGAGATTGAGCATGACCTGCATGAGCTCCCCGGGATGGCCAAGCACCACGGGATCGTCCTCCCCCCCCATCTCCAGGGCGATGATGTCCCTGGGCAGCCGGCTGAGCCTTGGGCCGAGCAGCTTGAGGCAATTGGCCACGAGGTCATTGAGGTTGACGGTGGTCAGCCTCCTGACCTCCCGGTGGCCAAAGGTCAGGAGGTTTTGGACAATGCCCGAGCAGCGGCTGCATTCCATGACAATGGTGTCCAGAAACTCGTGAAAGTCCTCGAGAATGGCCGACGCCTCCTCGCTTTCGGGAACCAGGGCCTCCAGTTCCGCCAGACGCAGGACCAGTGTCTCGGCGAAACCGCTGATGCTGGTGAGGGGGTTGTTGATCTCGTGAGCCACGCCCTCGGCCAAAACGCCCACCGTGGCCATGCGTTCGGCCAGGAAATATTTGGCCTGAAACTGCTTTTCCAGGGTGACGTCGCGCTGCAGCAGCAATATCCGGTCCGGCTTGTTTTCGCTGCCGCACATCACCGAGGCCGTGCACTCGATTTGCCGGTTTTCGCCGTTGCGGTTTAAAATCTGCAAGCTGCGCGAAACCCGGGTCGGGCTTTCCATGGCCAGATCGATGGAGCACGGCGAGCAGGGCGCATCCTGGCCCTTGAAGATCTTGTGGCAGGTCAGGCCTGCCGGCGCGAGCCCCGGATAGGTGTCGTCAAAGGACTTGTTGACCGACAGTATCTTTTTATCCTGGGAAATCACGGCCATGACGTCGGGGATGCCGTCCAGGATGGTTTGAATGTCCCGGCGCTTCTGTTCCAGTTCCTGGTTGGAGGCCTCGAGTTCGCGGATCTTGCGCTGGACCTCCTTGAAAAAGCCCAGCTTGACGGTTTCGATGCCGCTGATGTCCGCGAGCTTGGCGTTGCGCGTCATCACCATGCTCCATAGTAGATGTTGAGGATGTCCTTCCAGGCGGCCGGCCGGGGATTGGTGAGCAGGCAGATGTCGTTGGCGGCGTTGCGGCTCATCTTGGGCAGCATGGTGTTGTCGGGCAGAACCTCGCGCAACCGGGTCGGCAGGCCGATTTCCTCGCGGAACCGCTCCAGGGCCGCTATGCCGGCCTCGGCCGTGGCCGCGTCGCTCTCCAGGCGCTCGCCGAGGAGGATGCGCCCAATCACGGCCATCTTCGCCTCGCATTCCGGCTGATTGTACCGCATGACGCTCGGCAGGAGCAGGGCGTGGGAAACGCCGTGCACCACGTCGTACATGCCGCCAAGGGCATGGGCCAGGGCGTGTCCCAACCCCACGCTGGCGTTGGTGAAGGCGATGCCGGAGGACAGTCCGGCCACGGTCAGTTGCTCCAGCTCATCGAGGGACAGGGTCGCCAGGGCCGGCCGGCTGTGACGCCAGAGCAGGTCGAGCCCCTTTAAGCTTTGCACCTCGGTCAGGGGATTGGCCAGGGGCGACAGGTAGGACTCCACCGCATGGGCCAGGGCGTCGAACAGGGGGGCCAGGAGCAGTTCGCGGCTCAGCGTGCCGAGCAGGTTCGGATCGGTGATGGAGATATTGGGGACCAGGGTCCGGCTGATGATGGTCATCTTGATGCGCCGCGCCACGTCGGTGACCACCGCGAACTGGGAAATGTTGGATTCGCTGCCCATGGTCGAGGGGATGAAGACCATGGGCGGCAGGGGATCCTTGACCTGGTTGGCCCCCTCGTAGTCCTTGATTTCCCCGCCGTTGCTGGCCACCAGGGCGATGCCCTTGGCCGCGTCCATGACGCTGCCCCCGCCCAGGGCCAGAACCACATCCGCGCCGCTTTGGCGGTACAGCGCCACCCCCTTCTTGATCTGATAGTCCTTGGGATTTTGGGCCACGTCGTTACAATAGACGGACTCCAGGCCCTCGCGCTTGAGGATATCCATAAGCCTGTCCACCCAGCCGGCCGCCTCCACCCCCGGATCGGACACGACGAAAATCTTCGAGGCCCCGAGCTGTTTGGCGCACACGCCGGCATAGTCGAAGCTGCCGCGGCCGAAAATGATTTCCGGAATGGTGAACTTGTGAATGGCCATGGTTATCGCGCTCCCGGTCTTGAAGCGGCTGTCCGCGCCTGCCCGTCCGCCGTCGCGGACAGCCTGCGGCCAGGCAGCGACGACGTCGGGCGCTCGTTAGAGAATCCTTTTTATCTTGCCTAGTTGTTCACCCCATTTCTGTCAATGCCGGGCAATCATATCACATTGACCCGCTCCGATTTGGCCATTCGGGTCAGTGTGACCCGATTTACACGCATCTTTGATTCTGCCGTGACCGTCACTGCCGTGGGCGCATTTCCGTCTCTTTTTACATGCTAAAAATAACCAATGATCATGCGGGGCTCCTCCCGCGCCGCGGCGGTCACGGCCGTCGGGGTGGAAAAAGCCCTATTCCTGGCCTCCTTTTTGCTCTTGGCAATGCAACAAACGCATGCAACACGCCTAAACGCCACAGGAGGCCATCGTGCGGAGGAACATCTTCAAGTTATTGCAGCGTCCGTCGCCGGAGACGGCATGTTGCGAGACGCAAACAGACGCAGCCACGGAAACAACGCCACCGCAGGAAGGCGGCATAAGCCGCAGAAAATTGCTCAAGGTTCTGGGGTTGCAGGTCGTTGCCGGATCGGTTGCCGTCAACGTCCTGGCCGCGCCGAAAAATTTCAATCCGAAACATTACAATCGCGGCATCACACCGGACCAGCTCCCCAACTCCAAGGCCTGGCTGACCACAAACCCCACCCAATGCGTGGGCTGCCGCACCTGCGAGATCGTCTGCTCCCTGGGGCATGACGGCGTGTGCCAGCCGGCCTTAAGCCGCATCCACACGGACTACGATCCGACCAAGAGGCTGTCCAAGCTGGTCGTCATGGCCGACGTCTGCCGCCAGTGCAACATGGCCGACTGTTATCTGGCCTGCGGCTACGATGCCCTGACCCTGGACCCCAAAACCGGGGCCCGCGTCATCGATCCCGAAAAGTGCACGGGCTGCGGCGAATGCATGGCCGCCTGTCCCTGGGATATGATCGTGGAGAACAAGGAAAAAAACATCTTCACCAAGTGCGACTTGTGCGGCGGCGATCCGCAATGCGTCAAATACTGCCCGGCCGACGCCCTGACCTTTGTCGATCTGCGTTGAACACTACCCAGCAGGAGCCTCGATCATGAATGGATGGACCGGAACAATACTGCGCGTCGATCTCGGCAACGGCAAGGTCACCAAGGAAGAGACCGCCAAGTATCTCGACTATACCGGGGGAATCGGCATCGGCTACAAGGTCATTTTCGACGAGGCCCCCCTGGCCGATCCCTTCAGTCCCGACAGCCGGCTGGTCTTCGCCGTCGGCCCCCTGACCGGAACCCTGGCCCCCTCCACCGGCCGCTCGGAGGTCATCGGCGTCTCGCCCCACGTCTATGCCCCCCAGTCCAAGCACCCGCTCGTCTCCCGAAGCGGTTTCGGCGGCTATTGGGGCGCGGAACTCAAATTCGCCGGCTACGACGCCGTCATCATCCAGGGCAAGGCGCCAAAGCCCGTCTTCATCAACATCGCCGACGACAAGGTCACCGTGGATGACGCGGCCTTCATCTGGGGCAAGGACACCTTTACGGCCCAGGACGCCATCAAGGCAAAGCTCGGCGATGAAAAGGTGCAGATCGCGATCATCGGCCCCTCGGGCGAAAAGCTGGTGCGCATCTCCCCGGTGATCCACCGCATCGGCAACGCCGCCGGCCAAGGCGGATTCGGGGCGGTGATGGGGTCGAAAAACCTCAAGGCCATCGCCGTGCGCGGCACGGGCGGGGTCAAGGTGGCCGACAAGGACGGGCTGGTCAAATACGTCAAAAGCGTGCGCGAGTTCCAGCCCGGGCCGCTGGGGTCCACGCCCCTGTCCCATGGTCCGTTGAGCTGGACGGAAAAGTACATCGATCCCAAAAACATCAACAAGCAGGCCCTGCGCTTCGACCAGACCAAGAGCTGCGCGCCCTGGCTTGAGGCATACCACGTCAAACCGCAGTCCTGCTACGCCTGCCCGCAAGGCTGCTACGCCTATATGAACGTGCCGGGCATGGGCGGCGGCGCGGTGAGCTGCACCCAGTGGTTTTATTCCTGGATCGGCAACCGGGACAAGGCCACGTTTCTGGCCAACCAGCTGGCCAACAAGCTGGGGGTGGACACCTTCGAGATGTTCCCCATGATCCAGTTCGTCTGGTTCCTTCAGGACGAGACCGTGGACGGCAAGAGCCTGCTTCAGCACCTGCAGGACAAGAAGCTGGTCACGGCCGAAATCGCCGCCGGCCTGGCCAGGGGCCACTATCCGCCCAAGGGCGAGCTCGGCGCGGACGGCCTGGTCACCCTCATGAACATGATCGCCTATCGCCAGGGGTTTCTGGGCGACGCCCTGGCCGAGGGCTTCCGCCGGGCCATGGACATCGTCGCCGCCAAGTTCGACTCCCTGGGCCTGCCCGCCGCGGCCAAGGCGGTCATGCGCTTCGAAAACATGGAAGGTATCATGGGCGGCGTGGTCGGCGGCAACGGCGGCTGGGGCATGTCCGCCCACTACGATCCCAGAACCTTCGGCTACTACTGGGCCGTGAACTTCGCCATGGAAAACCGCGATCCCAACCGCCACGCCATGACCAACCTGCTGGAATGGACCGGGCTCAGCTTCGAGCAGGCCCTGCCCGTGGCCAAGACCATCTGGGGCGAGGAGGTGGCCGTCAACGGCTTAAGCGACCTGAAGCGCGACCGGGACGCGCCGCTGACCTGGAACGGGGACAAGTCGGCCACGGCCAACGCCACGATCACCCGCTTCATCCACCTGCGCGGCTGCATCAAGGACAGCATCTCGGCCTGCGACTGGGTTTTCCCCATCATGACCAGCGGCCGCAAGGACAGGGCGTATACCGGCGACGTGTCCGTGGAATACAAGATGTTCGAACTGGTCACCGGCGAGAAGATGACCCAGGACAGGCTCAACGAGCGTGCGGCGCGCATCTGGAACATGCACCGGCTGCTGACGGCCCTGGAATGGGGCGGCGGCAAACCCGTGAACCTGCGCAAGGAACACGACCAGTTGCCCGAACACTTCTTCGCCCCGGTGGAGGGGAGGGTGCTTCCGGTCTATCCCGAGGCCGAGGTGCCCCATCCGCCCCTGGATCGCAAGAACTTCGAGGCGACCAAGACCATCTACTACACGTACATGGGCTGGGATCCGGAAACCGGCCTGCCCCGCCGCGCCACCCTGGAGAAACTGGGCATGAAGGACGTTGCCGTGGCTTTCGAGTCCAAGGGCTTCGAGCTGCCCGCATAAAAGGTCCCAGCATTCCTGCGATTCCCGGCAGGGATGTCAAAACCCGGGGCCCTGGGCAACTCCTCCCAGGGCCCCATATTTTTTCGCTGCCCGCAACCGCGCTCAGACCTTGCGGTCATGCCGGTTCCCCAGCAGGCGCCTCAGGCGGAAATAGTCGTCGTCCAGGCCGATGGCGCACATCTGCTCGTAGACCTCGGGGCAGATCCCCCGGGTCAGCTGGATTTGCAGCTGGATCAGGTCGTCCACGTCGTATTCGCCGGTATAGAGCGGGGGCGCTTCGTCCGACCGCCAATAGTCGTCGCTGATGAGCCCCTGCCGCTTGGACAGTTCGTACTGCCTGGTCCCCGGCAGGATGGTGGTGATGCCGACGATGGGGGACGTGGCCGGCCGGATCTCCCGAATGAGCTCGATGGTCTCGTCGATGGTGTCCGGGGTCTCGCCGGGGTTGCCGACCATGAGAAAACAGCTGGGCTCCATGCCCGCCCGGTGCGTCATGCGGAAGGCCCGGCGCACGTGCTCCGTGGTGAAGCCTTTGTTGATGGACTTCAGGATGCGCGGGCTGCCGGACTCCACGCCGTAGTAGACCCGGTAGCACCCGGCCTTGCGCATCCAGGCCAGCATCTCCTCGTCGACGCAGTCCACCCGGGTCTCGGCCATCCAGACGAGGTCCAGCTTCCGGTCCAGGATCTCCCGGCAGATGCCGATGGTCCGCTGGTGGTTCAGGGAGAACAGGTCGTCCGAAAAATACACGTGCCGCACCCCGCGCTCGGCCACCAGCTTCTCCAGCTCGTCGGCCACGTTGCCGGGCGAGCGGACGGCCCACTTGCCGCTGAAAAACTTGTTCACCGAGCAGAATTCGCAGTGGAACGGGCAGCCCCTGGAGGTCATGACGTGGGTTCCCGTAAGCGGCAGGTATTGCTCCGGAATTTCCGGAGACTTGTATTCGGCCAGATCGAAGGCGTCGTAGGCCGGGAAGGGGAACACGTCCAGGTCGGTGACGCTCTCCCGGGCCGGGGTCAGGCGCACGTGGCCGTTGCTGCGAAAGGCGATGCCCCGGACGTCGTTCAGGTCCCTGCCCTGGCCCAGGCGTTGGGCCAGTTCCACGATGGTGATCTCTCCTTCGCCGAGGACCACCACGTCCACGTTGCCGGAAGCGAGCACCTGGTCCGGGAAGAAGGTGGCGTGGGGGCCGCCCATGACCACCGGCACCTCCGGGAAGAGGCTTTTGGACAGCGCGGCCAGGCGCATGGCGTTGACCCGGCCGAAGGTGAAGCAGCTGATGCCCACCAGGCCGGGGGCGCTTTCGGACAGCCTGGCCTCGACCAGGGGCCAGTCGTCGTCGTGCAGGTCGTGGAACGCCACGTCGAAGCCGCAGGCGCGCAGGGACGAGGCCAGGGAGGCGATGCCCAGGGGAACCCAGGTCTTTGGCGGCAGCAGGTCCGCGCTGAAGGTGACCGGATTCATGAGCCGCAGCGCGGGAGGAGTCAGGAGGATGATCTTTTTCATGATGCAAGCAGGCAGGCGGGCCGCGTCGCCGCGACCCACCCTGTGTTTTGCGTGGTCCCGACCGCCTGGAGGGTTGGCGTCTCCAGGCGGTCGGGGGCCACTGTTCCCGAGGGCCGGCGGCGTTGCTCAAGAATCATGGGCGACTAGGCGGGCAACTGGAACGCCTGGGCCTCGAAGGAGGCGAGCACGTCGTCCATGCGCAGCTTCTTGAGCAGGCTGCGGGTCGGCAGTCCGGTTTCCACGTCCCAGCCCATGAGCTTGTAGTACTCTGTCTTGGTGGCCTCGAAGTTCTCGCGAACCAGGGGCGGGTGCGGCGGGTCGGACGGGGGGAAGGTGGGCAGGAGCCGGGTATCCGTCGGCGCGAAGAAGTGGTCCGGGATCTGGTCGTGCTCCTCGCGCATGTTCACGGGCTTGCCGTCGTTCCACTCCAGGACCGTCAGGAGCCGTTGCAGCGTCCAGGTTCTGGCGGCCTGCTCGTTGAGCCTGTCCTGGGTCATCTTTTCGCCGGTGACAAGCCCCAGGAGCTTGTACTCCACCGAGGTGTCTCCGGTATAGCCCCGGTCTTCGCGGCCGCTGACCATGACGGGATAGACCCAGTCACAGCCCGTCATGCTGTCCTTGATACAGCCCCGATAATGAATGAACTGGCTCAGCGAGGCGCAGGCCTTGGCCGACTTTTCGCCGTTCCAGGTCAGGGGGATGTCGCGGCTGCGGCGGATGTCGTTCAGCCCGTTTTCCGCGACGTCCTTCCCCCAGTGCTTGATGGCCACGGGCATGGCCTGGTCAAAGGCAAGTCCTGTCCATTCGAGCAGGTTGGTCATGGAGTGGCGCATGGGATCGCTGTTCTCCATGGCGAAGTTCACGGCCCAGTAGTAGCCGAAGGTCCTGGGATCGTAGTGGGCGGACATGCCCCAGCCGCCGTTGCCGCCGACAACGCCGCCCATGATGCCTTCCATTTTTATGAACTTCATGACCGCCTTGGCGACCTCGGGCATCTTGCGCTTCGTAAACTCGTCCGAGATGATGTCCATGGCCCGGCGGAAGCCCTCGCCCAGGGCGTCGCCTATGAAATCCTCACGATAGGCCATCAACGTCAACATGCCCTCCAGGCCGGCGGAGCCCAGGTTCCCGCCATCGCGAGGGTAATGGGCGGCCTCCAGGACCTCGAGGTTCTTCTTGCTGACCAGCTTCTGGTCGTACATGTGCCGGAGCACGCTTTTGCCATCCACTTTTTCGTCCTGCAGGTGCCAGATGAACTGGATCATGGGGAACATCTCGAAAGAGTCCAGCCCCAGCTTGTTGACCAGTTGGCTGGCCTGGAAGGTGCCCTCGTCCTTGTTCCCCATCCAGGCGTAGAACCACTGGGTGCAGCTCACCGCGCCAATGCCCATCTTGGGCACCTTCATGTACGTGTAGCAGCCCTGGGGACAGGAGTAACAGGACTGGGTCTTGAGGTGGTATTTGTTCAGCCAGGGCGCATTGCTCTCGGTCTGGTTGAAGCGCTGGGCCTGATGCTTGATGTCTTTCGGATCCAGATGCTTCCCGGTCCAACTCAGGGGACCTTTGGACAGCGGGGTGGCGCCCAGGGGGGCCGGCTGGAACTCGCGGACACTCTTGACGTAGTCGATCAGGCCCTTCTTGTCCGCCACCTCGACGCCATTGGTGCCCCGCACGGCAATGGCCTTGAGGTTCTTGGAGCCCATGACGGCCCCGAAGCCGCCTTGTCTGGCCACGTTGCCGAGGCGGTGGATGATGGGCGCGATGCGGACCATCCTTTCGCCCGCGGGACCGATGGTGGCGATCTGGATATCTTGATCCTTCCGTTCGTTCTTGATGGCTTCCTGGGCGGCCAGGCCGTCCAGGCCCCACACTGCCGCGGCGTCCTCGATGGTCACCTTGTCGTTGTTGATGTTGATGTAGACCGGCTTGGGGGATTTGCCCTGGACGATGATCGCGTCGTAGCCCGCAAACTTCAGCTCCGCGCCCCAGTAACCGCCGAAGTTGCTCCGTGACGCCAAGGAGTGCTTGGACTTCGTCGTGAAGGAGTGCGGCGAAATGCTGATGACTTCCGGCCGTGAGGTGCCGGGCGCCAAAGTGCCGGTCAGGGGACCCACGGCGAAGACCAGCCGGTTTTCCGGGTCAAAGGGGCCCGCCTTGGGCGCCTCGTCAAAGATGATCTTGTAGCCGAAGCCGAGGCCCCCTGTGTAGTCCAGGTACTTCTTGGTCTCTTCCGTGGTGATGGAACCGTTGCTCAGGTCCACCCGCAATATCTTTCCAGCCCATCCATACATCGTAGCTGCTCCTTGCAAAGGGGGGTTATCCCAATTCAACGTACTTGATCGCGTCGGCCGGGCAATACTTCACGCATAACGGGTCGCCGCCGCACAGGTCGCACTTGGAGTAGATGCCCTTGGCCTCGTTGTAGGCCACCATGTTCCACGGGCAGGCATCGAAACATTCGCCGCATCCCTGGCATTTCTTCGGATCGATGACCCGGGCGCCGGTCTTTTGGTCCAGAACCAGGGCGTCGTACTGGCAGGCCAGGTAGCAGTCGGCCATGTTGCACTGCTTGCACGCCTCGGTCATGGAGCAGAGTTTGCTCAGGGAGTGCATGGGATCGTACAGGGTGTGGATGCGGGCGATGGCCGGCTGACAGGTGTCGTCGTGCGACAGGGAGCAGACGATCTCGCAGCTCCGGCAGCCGACGCAGGTGGTCGGGTCCGTGACGAGCCAGGCCCGGGCATTGGGCAGTTGGGCCGGGGTGATGCCTCGGTTGGTGCACCCCGGCTTGAAGTTCTTGGGCGCGGCCACGGCATTGGTGATGGCCAGCGCGCTGGCGGCTACCTGAATGCCCAGAAAACCGAGCATCTTTCTGCGGCTGAGGAGTAACTTCTTCTCGGGTGGCTGTGCCTCTTCCCGGTGCTCGTCGGGAAGACGCGTTTCCGCTGTTTCAGGCAGGGTTGTGGTCGCATTTTCGCTCATGGGGGCCTCCTTACGAAAAGGGTGCATCGCCTCAGGCTGACAGCGACCTGCCAGCCCGGATGCACATTTGGGATCAGAACTTGGCCCCTATTGAGCAAGAGGAAGGCCAGGGGTGCGGTTCACGCGGCCGCAAAGCTTACCTCCCTTCGATCGTGTGACGATAACATTCCAAAGTTGCTGGCGATTGAATTATGTCGCGCCTGACATAAAAAGGGTCCGCAACTCCCCGGGAAGCCTGAAAGAGAACTTTGGTGATTGTGGAATCGGGTCGGAGTGACCCGGGGAGTCGTTTTTTCGTGAGTCAAATGAGCTCGCTGCAGAAACCGTTCAGACCTTCAAGCGGTGTGATCCAAGGGCGTATGCCCGGCGACCTCAAGGATCAGCGCAGCTTCACCATGTGGGCCACGCCGTGGCTTTCGGAGTGCTGGCGACTGGCCTGGCCCGGCGTACCGCGACCTTCAGAACTAAACGTCGTTGTGAACAAATCTACGGGTCGCCCTACAGGCGGGGCGGTCGTCAACATCGGGGGAGGTTGGGGACAAAGACGTGGGACAAATGAAAACGGCCTGCCTGGAATGCCATGCAAGCCGTTGAAATATGGTCGGGGCGAGGTGATTTGAACACCCGGCATCCTGCTCCCAAAGCATATTCGTAGCCATTTCAGGGCTTTTCAGTCTGTTTCAGGATGAATAGTAACCCATTGACAGTCCATGGAAAACACCTAAAACTCTGTTCAAGAGTGTGCAGGGTTTTTCACCCTTATGCGACCACTTTTTGTACCCCAGCTTGTACCCCAGCGAGAGAAAGCAGAGGTAATTATCCATGGGACTTACAGACCTTCAGATTAAGCGCCTTGTACCCCAGGAGAAGCGTTTTGAAGTTGGTGACGGGAAAGGGCTCTATGTGAGGGTGTTTCCCTCCGGGGTGAAGGCATGGGTGTTTCGGTACAATTTCGAGGGCATCCCCAGGCGGATGACATTGGGGAAATATCCGGTCGTGTCGCTGGCCGAGGCCCGGGAGCTTCACGGCAAGGCCCTGGCGGATGTGGAGCGTGGGGTTGATCCTGGGGCAAAGGCCCTGGACGCCAAGCGGGCGCGGAAGGCGGCTCCGACCTTTGCCGACCTTCTTGAAGAATTCTGGGACCGGGAGTTGAAGCAATGCAAAACCGCCGCTGAGCGTCGCCGTCTTGTGGAGAAGGACGCTATTCCTGCCTGGGGGCATCGCAAGGTGGTAGACCTCAAGCGCCGGGACATCGTGGTGCTTCTCGATGATGTGCGGGAGCGTGCGCCTATCACTGCCAATCGCTTGCTTGGCGTCTTGGTCCGCATGTTCGCCTTTGCTGCCGAGCGCGGCATTATCGAAGACAGCCCGGCAACGCGGATCAGGCGGCCGAGCGAGAAGCCCCGTGAGCGCGTCCTGACCGATGAGGAGATACGCCTTTTCTGGCACGGCCTGGACAAGCTGGACAGCTACCCGACAACGAAGCTGGCCTTGAAGTTCATCCTCGTGACCGGGCAGCGGTCCGGGGAAGTCACCGGCCTGCCGTGGAATGAAATCGAGGAGGATTGGTGGGGCCTACCGCCCGAGCGCATGAAGGAGGGGAGGGCACACCGTGTCCCCCTGACGCCCCTTGCCCTGGAAATCCTGGAGGAGGCCCGCCAGTACGACGATGGGTCGGGCTTCGTGTTCACTTCGGCGTCTGGCAAGAACACGAAGGGCCATATCGTTCCGATGACGCTTTCGAGCGGGTTGCAGCGCCATCTTCCCGAATTGGGCATCAAGGACCCGTTCACGCCCCACGACCTGCGCCGCACGGTGCGTACCAAGCTTGCCGAGATTGGCATAGACGACGTGACGGCCGAAAAGGTCCTCGGCCACCAACTCCAAGGCGTGCTCAAAATCTACAACCGGCATCACTACAATCAGGAGAAGCGGGCCGCGCTACTGGCCTGGGAGCGCCGGCTTTGCCGCATCCTTGGGATTGAGGCCAGGGTGCCGGGCAAGGTGGTCTCCTTTCCCGGAAGAAAAGCCGAAGGAGAGTAGCCCCATGACATTGACTATCGGGCATTTCTGCCCTACCTGTTTGCCATGAAGGGGCGCGAACTGTTGCGACGACTAGTCGCCCTCGGCGTGGTGGTCGAGCCGGCCCGGGGTAAAGGCGGCCATTGCCTGCTTCGCCATGGCGGCAAGAAAGCCCCACTCCCTGTCCACGGAGACGCGGACCTCGGCCCGGTCTTCATCAAAATGCTGTGCAAGCAGTTGGGCATTGATCCCAAGGAGCTTTAAAATGCTGCGCTATCCTGTCGTGCTGACCCCGGATGACAACGCGACCATTCTTGCCGAGGTGCCCGACATCCCCGGGACCGTCACTTTCGGCCAGGACGAAGCCGAGGCACTGGATATGGCGCTTGACGCCGCCATGACCATGCTGTGCGCCATTATGGACGACGGCGAGGATATTCCCAGCCCGAGCGAGCCCGCGGCAGGGCAACCAGTCATCGAACTGCCGCCCATGGCCGTGGTCAAGCTGGCCATCTATCAGGCCATGAAGGATCAGGGCGTCAGCCAATTGAAGATGGCAGCCCGGTTGCATACCGATCCGAAGTCCGTCCGCCGGTTGCTGGACCTCTACCACCGGAGCAAGTGGGATCACCTGGAAATGGCCCTTGAATGCCTCGGCTACCGCGTCCAGGTGCGAGTGGAGCCTTCACCGATCTATCCAGGGTTCTTCGGGAATCGAGGCAAAGAGCGCGTCTGGGGATAACCCGGGCAGGGCTATGCATTTCCTCGGCCTAGTCCTGGCCGGGGTTTTTATGGAGGACAAGTCGTGGAGGGCTTGAAATGGAAGATAGCCTTGATTTAGAGCACAAGAAAATACTCCTTGAAGATAGGTGGGGGTCAAGATTCAATGCGCTAAAGAGATCGTTTGAAGACAATTTAGAGGGAAACAAAGAAGATGTGATGGCAGAAATTGTTTCTATAAAAGAGATGTCTGAAAAATTTAAGATAAACTCTTTGATTACACAGATTGATACATGGATGAGGGGTGACAGGATATACGATTTAGAAGAATATTTAACATGTCAAGAAGTTGAACGAATTATACGCAATGATCGGTATTATTCGCATAAAGAATTTGTCCATGAGGCATTTCTCGATGATGGTACTTTTTCAACGATACTGGCACATCGAGCATTGATTGACCGATGGATCGCCAAGGGGTTGGCTTCCCTTGAAGGGTGCCCGTGGACCCCTCCCCCAAGATGGGATTATTCATATCAACACGACTGCAATGATTTTAAATCATCTTGCATAAAAGTCGCGAGCCTTCGCCGTTTTCTCAGCAGCCACAAGCTGCCGGTTCCTGCGGCTATATTCCCAAATGACCCTCAGAATACATCATTCACTCTAGATAGAATTGAACAAGAGGTGAAAACTCTTCGCGAGATGCGGAAGAGGGAGAAAGAAGTATTAGAACTTAAAGAATTACGACGGAAGTCTGAACAGTGCGGGGGCAAAGTCCAGGAAGTGGCCCAGAACACGCTTGTGGGCGAGGCTGCAATGAATGAGAAAGCAACGCTCCCGGCAACGGCTGGCGGGGGTGCTCCAGAAGTTTTAATCGCCCGGTTGCGGGAGGAAGGAGTGCAAGAACTTCGCGAACTTGCCGCCCGAGTAGATAAAGACTTCCCTGGTTTATCTGATGCTGCCTTAGGTGAACTTCTTCCCGCTCGGCCCGGCACAAGTGTGTCGTGGAAGGCTAAAAACTCACAAGGAAGGAGACTCCGGGGGAAGAAATAGTCTCGACTCCCCGCCTCAAATCAGCGCCCGCGTCACGCGGGCTTTCTTTTGCCCAAGGTCACCCCCCCACTTGCCCAAGGTTTTGCCCAAGGTTTGGGCCTTGCTGCCCAAGTACTTGGGCAGAGCATGTTTTGTCCATGACGTGCCACGAGTGCGCGTCGAGGAGCAAAATCATGCAGCAAGTGCGAATCCGCAGAAAACCCTGGGTCACTGAGGTCACCGGCCTTTCGCCCTCGACCTACCGTCGCCTTGAGATGGCCGGACAATTTCCGAAGCGAATCAAGTTGTCCAAGTCCGCTGTTGGCTGGATTGAGGCCGAAGTCTTGGCGTGGGTGGAGTCCCGGAAGGCCGAGGGGGTGGGGTATGTTCAGTAATCCCCCTGTTGAAATGCAAAGACCCGCCGGCCAGGGCGGGTCCTGCAAAAAGAGCGTGGAAAATGATGACGTCTTCTCCATGTCCGTACCGGCCCCGGTCGTCAATACAAGTTCGCCCAAACTGTGGCGCGCCCTGCGGCAATTTGACCGGAACCTCAAAAAGATCATCCGGCTTCGCGAGAAAAACGCGATCCTCCTGGAGGAGATGCGGCGACTGCAGAGGGTTGCGTCATGAGCGCCCTACGCTTGGCCGTAATCCTTTGGGTCCGTGACCTCCTCATTGGGTTTGTCGCCTTCCTGGGTTGGCCCCGCTGGCGGTGGGCGTCAAGGGTGGTGGATCGGCTTGAGGCCCAAGCGGAGTCCTTGCGCGAAAGGGCAGGAACTCGGGCATGAGCGCCCCTCCCGACCGCGAGGAAATCCGACGCCAGGTCGAAAGCCGTGTCGCCCAAGAAGAGTCCGCCCGGCAAGGCACAGGCCAGGACGACGAGAAGTATCATGGTTTCTTCGCGCGCCTGGACCTGTCCCAGTTCGACACCGGCCGGTTCCTGGACGAAGAGCCGCCACCCCTGGATTGGGTTTTGGCTGATTCTCTTCTTGCCGGGGTTGTCGGCTATGTCGCAGGGGCCCAGGGAACCGGAAAAAGCCGTTTTCTGCTCCAGATAGGTGCGGCTGTAGCCACGGGCCATACGGGCTTTTTAGGGGAAGCACTGCGGCCGGCCAGGAAAGGCAAAGTGCTCGCTGTCTTCTGTGAGGAAGACCGCCGCGTCCTCTGGCGTCGGGTCCGCCGCATGTTCCGGGCCTTCTGTCCCAGACACGCCGAGTCTGATGGCCGACGCGTCACCGTTCTCCCTCATCCTGCAGAAGCCGATTTCCGGGCCAACTTCATTACCATCCCGGCCGCCGGCCAGGACCTGCGACTTATCGAGGTTGCCGGCGGCGATGCCCAACCCTCTCGGAACTTCTTCGAGCTCCTGACCTTGGCGAAGTCCATCCCTAGCTTGGCCCTGGTCATCCTGGACCCGCAATCCCGTCTTTTCGGACAAAACGAAAACGACAACTCGGCCGCCACCACTTTTTGCTCCCTGCTTGAACGTCTCGCCCAGGAGACGGGCGCGGCGGTCCTGTGCTGCGCCCATACCACGAAGGGTGGTGCCAAGAAAAAGGACGGCTCCATGGATCTTCAAGCCGCCCTTCACCAGGACGCCATGCGCGGCGCGTCCGGTTTTTCCGCTGCGGCGCGGTGGCAACTGAACCTGGTTTCTTTGCCCGGCAAGACGGCCAGGGTCGAGGGCGTGGACAGCAAGGCAGCCGATGGCCAGTACCTCGCCGGGAAGGTCTGCAAGGCCAATGACGCCCCTTTGGGCGAAGTCTTCTACCTGCGCCGCGACCACGACGGAACGCTACGCCATATCGAGCCCGAACGATCCGAAGAGGACAAGGCCCTGGAGGCCCAGCTTGTGGAAAGGATCACGGCCGAGGTTCGGCGACGAGAGGTTGAGGGTGAGCCGGCCTTGACCGTCAAAGCCCTGGGCGACGTTTTCCCGGCAAGATGGAAGGAGGACATTTCCGGGGCGACAAAGACGGCTGTCAGGGCTGCGGCCGCCGCCGCGATTCTGGACGGGGAGCTGTTTGAGGTTCGGCGGCGTAGTGGGAATGGGAGCCTTCACAACTTCTTGTGCACGACTCTGCATGCAGGTCAAATTGATTCTAGCCAATTGAGAACGGTCGAGAATGCCGGACAGAATGCCGGACAGGAAATGGCGGACAGCACCGGACAAAAAACGCCGTCCGGCATTAACACACTGTCATCTAAAGAAAAAAATGCCGGACAGCGTAAATGCCGGACAGAAGGCCCGTCCGGCACGCAACCTATTGAAATCACAGTGCCGGACAGCCGGACAGCCTCTCCCTCTAAAGAGGGGGAAAATGCCTGTCCGGCATTTCCCCTCATAGCCTCATTGGATGCCGAAACCCAGAAAGAGGAGGCCCGGTCATGAACCTCCTGGACCTCATTCCTGCCGGGTTGAAATACGTCTCCGCGACAAGCGGCGGCGAGTACGCCGGCCCTTGCCCTTGGTGCGGCGGCGAGGATCGTTTCCGCGTCTGGCCCGATCACCCAAGCGGTGCGACCGGCGGGAAGTTTATGTGCCGTGGCTGCGGCAAGTCGGGCGATGCCATAGCGTTCATCATGGAGCACGGCGGTGTGGGTTACGTCGAGGCATGCCGGCTTCTGGGCACAGAACCAAAATCCACCGAGGCGAGCCACGCTCGTAAGGCTACCATCTGGGAGCCGAAGGCCTCCGTTCTGCCTGGTGCAACCTGGATCGCTCGCGCCGGTCAGTTCATTGACCGTTGCGCCGCCGCTCTGGCCGCTGGTGGTCCTGGGCTCGATTACGCTCGAGGCCGAGGCCTGACCGCCAAGACGTGCGCCGCGCTACGGATCGGCTGGAACGACCGCGACCGCTATGAGGACCGCGCCGCTTGGGGGTTGCCCGAAGAGATCAACCCCAAAACGGGAAAGCCCAGACGTGTCTGGCTTCCGTCTGGTCTGGTCATTCCGACCTTGCGCGCCGGCCAGGTGGCCGCCGTCAAAATCCGCCGGGCTGCGTGGGCGCCCGAAGACGAGTTGCCGAAATACTGCGCAGTCTCAGGTGGTGGGAAGCTGCCCATGGTCCTGGCTCCGGGCAAGGGTAAGCCCTGCATTCTTCTTGAAGGCGAACTGGACGCCGTTTTGTGTGCTCAGGCGGCCCGCGACTTTGTGACCGCCATCGCCTTGAGGACGGCCAAGGCCAAACCCGATGCCGAGGCCCATGCGCTGTTGACCGCCGCGTCGTTGATTCTGGTGGCGACCGACGCCGACGAAGCAGGTGCGACCGCTTGGCCGTGGTGGCGAGAGCATTACCCCCGGGCCGTCAGGTGGCCGACGCCACATGGGAAAGACCCGGGCGACCTGATGGCCGAGCCGGGCATGGTCAGAGCCTGGATCGAGGCCGGGCTTCCTCAGGTCGATGCCACTGGCCTTTCTTGGCTGCCGGGCGCTCCTGACATCGACCACCCGGACTTTGACGGCTGGTGGGCGGCATTCGACCTGTGCGACCTTGCTCAACACCATGCCCTGCGCGTGGTCATGGCTGGCGGCCGGCTGCGTCTTGTCTACCCGGCCAATCCCCATCCCGATCTTGTTGGCTACGCGAAAAGCCTTTTCGCGGATGCTCTCCCTTTTCTCGAACAACACATGGGCGAATTGCCCACCCAGGAGGCGCAGCATGGATAGCGACACCCTGACCGCTCGCAAGCTCTTCCTGTCCACCATGGCCAACCTGGAAATGGGCCAAGAAGCCTACTTCGCCCTGGCCGAGGCCATGACGACCGTTTGGCACGCCAGCCTGACCGGACGGCCTTTGAGCACTGAGGAGTCTCAGCGGGTTCAAAGCGCCTGCCGCAACGGCATGGCCACCATCAAAGCTCTGTGCGGGAGGTTCGAAGATGACGTCGCGTAATTCCACCATGCAGCAGGGCCGCCAGGTCCACATGCCGCCCAAGACTGAAGCCGAGCTTGAGGCCGAGGCCATCCGGGAACTTGAGCACATGGAACGCGCACTGAACGCCAAGAAGTCGAACAACGGGCCCAAGCGCTGGGGGCGGTATGAAGATCGTCGTGGATAGTCGGGAGCAGGCCCCTTTCCCATTCGAGGGCTACGGCGCGGAGGTCATGCAGGGGACGTTGACGGCCGGGGACTACTCTCTTGTCGGGCTGGAACCTCTGGTAGCCGTGGAGCGTAAAAGCCTGCCCGACCTTGTGCAATGTCTCGGAAGGGAACGTCCGAGGTTTGAGCGCGAGCTTGAGCGGCTGCGCGGCTTCGAGTCCGCTGCCGTGGTGGTCGAATCGCCCATGTCCGCCCTGGCCCTCGGTGAATACCGATCCGCCCTCAATCCGAAGGCCGCCTATGAATCCGTGGTGGCTTTCATGTGCAGATACAAGCTGACGTTCTACTTCGCTCAGGATCGGCGTGGTGCCGAGCGATTCACTTTCTCGTTCCTGCGCCATTTTCAACGAACGATTGCACGACGTTATGCGTCTGTCGCGAAATCCCAGGCCCCGGCAAAGGGGAAAGCGGCATGAAGGATATTATGGCTGAAAGTCCTCTGAAAAAGCAGCCAAAGCAGCGAGGAGCAGGGAAACGCTTCGAGCCCGGCCAGTCGGGGAATCCGGCAGGCAAGCCCAAAGGTTGCCGCTCCCGTGCCACCATGGCCGCACAAGCCCTTATCGACGGCAAGGCGGAGGAAGTCGTCAACAAGGCCCTTGAATTGGCCCTGTCTGGCGATGGTCCGGTTCTGCGGGCGATCCTCGACCGGCTGTGCCCGCCGCGCAAGGACGGTCCCATCAAGGTGACGCTGCCGGCCATCGAGAGTGCTGCTGACATCCCAACCGTGACAAGCGCCCTGCTGGAAGCTGTGGGCAAGGGAAAGTTGACGCCTGCAGAAGCCCAGGCAGTGGCCGGGCTGGTGGAAATGCATCGTCGTGCGCTTGAGACATCAGAGCTTGAGGAACGAATTTCAAAACTTGAGGAGTTCAAGGGTAAATGATCGCAAGAAATCTGAAAACAAGGGTCAAGAATTTGGAAGACAATGCACCATGTACTTACTGCCTGTGCCTCGAACCACGGCCAGGACAAACAGACGACGAGTGTGTTGCCGAGTTTTACGCAAAACATCCAGAAGCACGGAGCGAGAAGAGCGGTCTTCCGTTCCTGTTCTCATAGGTTACGTCATGCGAAACCTTGAATCACGTGTGAAGCGGCTCGAGGCCGACAGCATAGAAGAAACATGCATGATCGTTCCGGTATACCCGGGCCAAAGCAAGGAAGAAGCGAGGGAGGAGTATTTCACCGAGCATCCCGACATGCGCAACTATTCCGGGTTGTCACCTTTTCTGTTTGTGAAAATGTTCAGGGAGAAAGAGAATGCGTGAGTTGCAAAAGCGCGTTGCCAAGCTCGAACACATGGCGACTGGCGAAATCCCGTTGGTGTTCGTCCCCATGGGGGCAACCCCGGAAGAAGCGAGGGCCGAGTGGCTTATGGCCCATCCCGGGGAGCATCCCAGCAAAATCAACTGCTTCATATCAGGCGTGCCCGAGCCGGACCCATTGCCGGCTGATCTGTGAGCGACAATCCCGATGTTGGCGGGAGAGGAATGGGCGCCAGGGGCCGGGCTAGACTCGATCCCCTGCCGTGGGTAAGGAGAAACCATGGGCAAAATCGAAATCAACCTGATCGACCAAGAGCCCCGGGTGGACTCGCGCCTGATCGCCAAGCGCATGGGAGTGGATCACAGGTCCACCTTCCGGCTTGTGACGAAGTTCCAAGACAAGCTGGAAGAGCTCGGAATAGTGCGATTTGAAATCGCACAAACCGGCCGCAAAGGGATGCCCCAAAAGTATGCCTACCTCAACGAGGACCAAGCCGTTTTCTTGCTGACGCTGACCAGGAATACGCCCGAGGTTGTGGCCCTCAAGCTGGACCTGACAAAGGCCTTTAAGCGGTATCGGGATGCTGCCCGTTGCGCCCTGCGACATGCTGAACGCCGAACCCTGCTGGAATGGCAAACAGCCCGGCAGGAGGGAAAGACAGCTCGTCGCGAACTGGCCACCGTCCTGGCCGACTTCGTGGTCTACGCCCGGGCCCAGGGAAGCGCCCATGCCGACCGCTACTTCATGAACATCACGCGCATGGTCTACCGCGTCTTTTTCAGCCTGCCCCCGGTAGTCGAGCGCCAGCTTCGCCATACCATCCGTGACCACTTGGACGCCCGCCAACTTCGTGACCTTGCCACCGTGGAGGAACGCCTTGCCCTGGAGATGGACGACCAGATGGACAGGGGCGTGCCGTACAAGGTCATATTCGAGCAGGCGCGGAAGTTCGTTGAGGCCCTGGCCCGGATGTTCAAGCCGTCGCCTGTCGTGCCGCTGGGGATGGCTTCACCGTTGGTGGCCAGCACCCCCAGGCCTCGGCCTTCCAGGATGGTATGGCTCCCGCTGATCGAACGCCGGGTGGGGAATGCATGATGGCGGGCAAAGCAAGGGCAGAAGTTAAAAACGACGGGCCGGGGAAACTCGGCCCTTTCTTTTTGCCTGGGAATTTCGCTTCAGGAGCCCCACAGAAGCGACGCAAACGACAACTTGGCCAACGGTCCGACAAAAGGGGGATAAGGCCGTATGGGCCTTCTGGACGGCTTCTCGCGCTCGGCCTTCGGCACCCCCCTTGACCCTGCCGAGCGGCGTGCTATTGCGAAATTGCGGACCGCGCCTGAGAGTCTCGAAAGAGATTCCGACGTGCCAGAGGCCTTCCCTCAGGAACTGCGCTGGGGACACGACAGGTCAGTTCGTATCGCGCCTGAAGGTGTCGCGAGGCACCTCGCCATGCCAGAGGCACTCCCCCTGAAGGACATGCGCTGGGGACATGGCAGGCGCGATTTTTCTTAGCGCCTTTTGTTCCCGGGGGAGATGAGCCGTCTTCCTGGCGGACGGCTTCGGAAGGGAGGGGCGCTATGCTCTTTTATGGGGCAGGGCTGAGGGCATCCGCCGGCGCGGGGAATGCCGCTGACGAATAGGCCCAGCAACGTGAAGCCGGGATGAGGATCGCGGGGCCGGGGTGACTCGGCCCTTTCTTTTGTTCATTGGGCATGGTCCCTAGGGGAGGGGAGTGACAAAAGTCAACTATGAGAAATAATAACTGCATAGTACTCTGTTGAGAGGAGTGTTGCGGGGAAGCTCACTTGATTTTTTTAACCAACTCTTCCATCTGCGCATTTAATTTTTCAAATTCTCTGATTAGTCGGCTTGGAGATTTTGTAGTTTTAATGTAATTTCTAAGATCAATTGTATATGACTCTATGCAGTTTATGTCATTGTATATATATGAAACTGAAACATTAAAAGTATGGGGATTGATTGGTTTTTTGCCTTCGGCAGAATGTTTATCGTCGCTGACGATATTCCATGCTTGGTCTAGATAGTATACATACTCGTCGCCTGGCGGCATGTATGCCATCATATTTGAAAATGGACGATATGTTTTTATGTTGTGATCATCTCTCTTGTTTGAAAATGCATAAAAATCTTTATCTATTGAAAATAAAACATCGCTTGCAATTCCATTGCCTATATTTCTAATCACGAGGTAAAACATAGAAGATTTCGTATCTGTTTCTATGGTAACATGCATTTTTGGCTTATTTGTGTCTATATATTGCTTTTTCATTGTGTCTAGCATTTTGTATGTAAAATACGTATATAGCCCGGCGACAATTGCGGCAATCAGTGTGGCTAGTAGTATGCCTAAATTTGTGTAGTCACTTATGCTCATTATTGCACCTGATAGTTGTTCGGTCTTCGTGCTCTGTGATAGAGATCGGATGGTAAGCATTTTGGCTTCGACAGGGCAATAGTTTTGTATGCCTCCTCCAAAGCTAGTTGGAGTGATCACAGTCATGGGATGGTTGATTTGGGCGAAGGCCGATACTGACAGGGACAGAACCGCCAAGGTCAGGGTGATCCGCTTCATAATGCTCCCGGAGTTGAGATTTTCCCTCTTGAGAATACATCTTCAATGGCTTCTCTTAGCTTCCCCGGGTCCAGGCCAAGACGCTTGAGGTAAACTTCTGTGGTCCCGGCATTCTCGTGGCGTAACATGGCCTGGATTGTCGCCACGGATTTTCCCGCATGATACAGCATCACGGCAGAGAGATGGCGGACGGCATGAAGGCCGAACTCCTTCACTCCTGCCCGGGCGCACTCACGTTTCAGCCAATGGTTCCGTTTGCTAAACGCTTCCCCTGCATATTGGCGGTCGAAGGCGAAGGCCCCAAGGGCTTGAAATACAGGACCTTCGGCATTGGCCCTTGTGTCGCGAAGCTCTTGCATGGAGGCTTTGAGTTCGGGGGTCATGGGAAGCCAATCCTGCTTCCATGATCCTGACCGGGTCTTTCTGGATGTCAGCCGCACCTTGCAGCCGGAGAAGTCAACGTCATCCCAGTTCAGTCGGAAAAGCTCCCCTTTGCGGGCAGCCAGATGGAGAGCGGCCAAAAGCATGGTCCGGTCTTGTCCGGTCTGCCGGGCCAGAACCTTGGCAAAGTCCTCGGGGGTAGGGACATAGCGATCACACCGATTTTCTGCGTATCGTTGAACCGCCTGGAAAGGGTTTTCTCCACCGGGAAAGCCTTGGCGCCGAAACCGCTTCTTTGCCCAATTCCAGGCCCAGGTCAGATTCTTACGGTCTTTATTTGCCGCATTCCCGCCTCGCGTTTCTGCCTGTTTGTTCAAAAAGGTTTCAGCGGCATCAACATCAACAGCCTCAAGCAGTGTATCTGGTCCGATGCTTAGGACGAAGCGTTTAAGGACTCTGTATTTCTCGGCATACGTTCGCGCGGAATCCCTAACTTTGGAATGCAATCCGGCTTCAGTCGCCAGACGGAGGACTGTCCAGGAAACCAAGGGGATCGTCTGAACGCCTGCCTGTAGATTTTTTAGGCGGACCTTCTCTGCCGCCTCCCAGGCTGCCGCGGCTCTTTCGCTGTCCTTTGAGGCGTCCGGGAGCCAATGACTGGAGCGCTGGCCGTTGACCATCACGGCACCACACCATCGCTTCGTCCCGTTTCTGCGGAGTAAGCTTGGCATTAAGCACCTCCTTGACTCGGAATTCAAAGAACATGAAGTGGCCGCGTGCGACCTTAATGCCTCCCCATTTGCCTGCATTCCTGCGAATGGTCCGCACATCTATCCCAAGATATTCAGCAAAGACCGTGTCCTGGATTGGCCGGCCAAATTCGGCAACAAGATCCCCCAGAGTCATGGCATTCGCCGGCAATTTTTCTTTGCCCATGGCATCCGGTAGCGCCCTTCGGATAGGGAAGCAAGAGCCCGGCTGTTGCCTGTTGGCGAACCAGTAGAAAAGACAGGAAGCGCTATGGACGTTCAAGGCCCATTCTTCACCCTAGCCAAGGCGGCGGAATACTGTGGGTACAAAAGCCACGAGCATTTTGCTGAGTTACTCCGGGGGGATGTGGTCCCCAAGTTTGGACTGAAACGCAATCGCTACGCCCGCTCGGTGCTTGACGCTTTCATGGCTGACCCTGAAGCATTTAAGAAACCTCCCCTGGCAAGCCGACGTGTCCCTAAGAAGCTGGTAGCGTAGGGAGCATATCCCCTGCCAGGTCACTCCTCCTCGTACAAGTCCTTCGTCCTGACCCCGAGCGCCACGGCGATGGTGGCCAGGGTGTCGAGTGTGCACCGGCCGATCATATCCCCCCGGGCGCGCATGATGGTCTGGGGTGCAAGTCGCGTGGCCTCGGCCAAAGCCCGAACGGTCCATTCTTTTTCAGACATCAATTTTTCCAAGTTACTTGAGAGCATATGGCCTCCTTGTGATGATTTGCTAACACATTCAGTTGACCTTGTTAGTGATGATGAATTAACACAATTGAGACGGCAACAAAAAAACAGCCCGGCAGGATGCGCCAACATCCTACCGGGGCCTGACCACAACCCTACCCTCTGGAGGTAGAACCATGGCTGAGCATCCGCTTACCTTGTCCCTGTCCCGCGTTCAATCCCAACCCTACACCCTGGCCGAGGTCCACGCCTGGGCGCTTCTGAAGGCCCTCTGCGGGCATTCCCGTTCATTTTTCGGCGACGGGCCTGCCTCGCTGCCCGTGGAACCCTGTGCGCCGATTCTCCCCATCCTGCCGGGCATGGTGGATGTGGCGTTATGAGCCGCTTCACCTACCTGACCCCGACACTGTTTCGAGAGCTGGATGCCCTGACCCGGACTTTCGCCGGCAAGCCGATCATCGTGGAGCGAGTGGAAAAAATGGAGGGCTATTGGGGCTACGTCAGTCCGTGGGCGCGTGGCCTTGTCATCCACCTGGGGGGAAAAGCTTGCGATGAGCGGTCGTGCATCGCCCTGTCCAACGTCATCGACCTGGACGCCTTCGCCGGGAACAAGACGGGCATCCTCGACCTTGGCGCTGTCCCTGCCGAAGATGTGTATCGCTTCCTGACGTGGCACGAGATCGCGCACGTGATCCAGATGGACGCCATGACCTATTTCCGCATGGACATGGACGCCACGCCTGCGGATATCAAGCGTCGGGTCTACCGACTGGCCGAGCACCGCGCCGACTGTCACGCCTGGGACGTGCTTTATCCCGGCAAGGAAATGCCCCTGTTGCCCGGAGCCGAGGGGCACTTGGCCGAGATCGAGGAAACCGCCATCGCCTGCAAAGCCATCCTGGAGAAGGAGAAGCGCCGCGAGCCTATTGAACCGTTGACCACGGACCCGTGCCAGTATGTGCCGGTCTGTCACGCGGAAAAGGGTATCCCTTGGGCTGACGAGGTGGGCGCGGACCCGTTTTGCCTGTGGGGGACGGTCGGGGATGGGCGGATCGTGCCGGCAGTGCGGGAGGCGTGTCATGAGTAATCCCGCCATCAACCGCATGCGCACGTTGTCGCTCCACCTAAGCGACATTCAGAACGATGTTGAGAACTGCCAGGCCGGGCTGGCATTCCTCGGGGACGTCCTCAAGGCGTGCCGCAGGATGACCATGGACGGGACGAGTGCCAAGGGCCTCGGCCACATCATCCACACCCTGAACGTAGACCTGGAGGGGACAGACGCCGATTTTGATGAACTGAGGAAGTTCTTCGGTGCCGGCGATGGAGAGCGAGTCATCGACCTGGACCAGATGGGAGGCCACGGCCAAACGTAAGTTTGAGGCAACAGGACTATGGGCGGCCTGCTTCTTCGGAGGTGGGCCGCGTTTTGATTTGGCCATGCAACGACGGAAATTTGACAGGGCGATCTAGAGATCAAGGGGCAGGATTCTTTCTGTTACCCGGTTGTCAGGGCGCGAAGCTTGAACCGTAATAATCGGCATGCCAGATTTTGCGTTGCATTGGTCACAGTGGCTACATTGGGTAGTGTAGAAGCCCATGCTGCTTAGGAGCCCTTCTTCCCAAAGGCTTTTATAAGAGATTTCAGTACAATAGTTCTGGCATTTTCGTGTCTTTCTTGGGGGTTTTCTTTTAAGTAATTGAACACTACGTCGAATATTTGAATTTTAGTTACCCCTGGATTTATGTTGAGAACAATTCCTTGTAGGGTGTCAGTTACTCCGATCACATAGCCCATGGCGTAATTCTTTTTCGGGCTTCCGTATCCATCTTTCATGCTTTCAAATAGATCATTTCCAGAGTCATATACGAAAATATTTTCTCCAGCATATGGTGAAATGCTTAATAATAAGATGAAAGTAGTTGTACATAATAATACTTTAAACATATTTGCTCCTGATAAGTAGTATAAAGACCCACAATCCTCTGGCGCTCGCGGTCCTTTATTAATTCATATTCTTCCATGTAAAAGAAGTATAAAGTTTTGGTCTCCTAAGCCCTGGACTAGGCGATACGAAGTTGATCATGCCTCCCTACCGTGAAAGCGATTGGTCTTGTAAATAAGGATGCCATGGAAGACTAGAACGATAAGCATGCCAATGACAACGTCATCAGGAAAGGCCAAGATAATCTCCTCCCACCCCGTTCGTCCCACTCCGCTATTTTTCAACGGCCTAGCCGCTAGGACTTTGCGACGAATCCTCTTTAAGTTTGGCCCCCGGCTGTTCGCGCGTCAGGTCGCGGAGCATGGTAGACGGGCAGCATCCCTGGCGGGAGCGTACAAGGCGAAACCAGACTAATCGCTCCTGTAGTGGGCATGGGGCTGGGCTCCGTATCCGTTATGCTTTGGATGTGAGGAAGGTAAAATAGTTTATAAGTAATACGTAACTGTAATTATTCCCTGTTTGCTTGGAGGGCCTGACAAAGTATCTCGCGGATCAAGCATCTCATTTTCCATGGCCTTACAAGCTTTTGGAAGTTCATGTTGATTCGAATTGTTCGCGCTTTGGTAATGGTGTTGAGGTTGATTTAGTCTTGTGCATGTTTCATTATTAACATCGACAGATGTTATAGTCAGTGTTGGGTGTCCTTGAACACGGGCATTGTTTTTCAATAGGACGACGGTGTTCTGATGGTCTCGGGTTGTTGCCATGGTCTGCACTCCTTGTTCCAGTAAAACAATTTCCGGGGATACCTCAGAACAGCTGTGGCTGAAAGGTCAAAAGCTTTATTTTGCGCTTATTTTTTTAATCTAATCTTCAGGGATGGGGAAGACAATTGGGCTTCCAGGGCAAGCGGGGGCGGAGGGGTGAAAGTCGTTCAAGGGCACAAGCCCAACGGGCTCACTTTTTGTACCCCAGATTGTACCCTGAAAAATTTTACACGAAAAAAGGGCCTGCGAAATAATCGCAAGCCCTTGAAATCTATGGTCGGGGCGAGGTGATTTGAACACCCGGCATCCTGCTCCCAAAGCAGGCGCGCTACCAGTCTGCGCCACGCCCCGAACGGAGGCGCAATGCTTACTGCAACTGCGACCCCATGGCAAGCCGGTGGGGCCTATGGCAGCCCGACCCCGGCGATCGCCGCGCCGCAGGACGCGCAGTGTCCCTGCGTGAGGCGCGTGTCCCGCAGCCCCATGCCCGATCGCGTCAGCACGACCGTTCCGCAGGCCGGGCAGATCGTGCCGCTATGCGCCTCATTGGCCACATTGCCTACATAGACGTAGCGCAACCCGGCCTCGCGACCGATGGCAAAGGCCCGCTCCAGCCGGGAAAGCGGCGTCGGCGGCGTGTCGCGCATGCCGAAATCCGGATGGAAACGCGAGATGTGCCACGGCGTGTCCGGCCCCAGTTCCTTGACCAGGAACCCGGCCAGTTCCCGAAGCTCCGCATCGGCGTCGTTGGCCCCGGGAATGAGCAGGGTCGTCACCTCCAGCCACCAGCCGAGGCTGCGCATGTGCGCGAGGTTTTGCAGCACGGGGCGAAGCCTAGCCCCGCATACGCGCTCGTAGAAATCCGCGTTCATGGCCTTGAGGTCGATGTTGGCCGCGTCGATGAGCCCGTCCAGGGCTTCGAGGCATTTGGCGCTCTGGAACCCGTTGGACACCATGATGTTTTTAAGCCCCGCCTCGTGGGCCAGGGCCGCCGTGTCGCGCATGAGCTCGAAAAAGACCGTGGGCTCGGAATAGGTGTAGGCGATCGAGGACGCGCCCGATGCCTTGGCCGCTGCCACAAGAGCCTCCGGCGTGGTTCGTTCGCCGGTCACCGGGCGACCCTGGCGCGGCGGCTGGGACAGGGAATAATTCTGGCAGAAGGCGCACGACAGGTTGCAGCCCATGGTCCCGATGGAAAAGGCGAGGCTGCCCGGCTGAAAGTGGTAGAGCGGTTTTTTCTCCACCGGATCGAGATGCACCGCCGCCACCCGTTCGTACGCCAGGGTGTAAAGCGCGCCCGCCTTGTTGACCCGCACCCCGCACAGGCCCCGGTCGCCGTCGGCGATGCGGCAAAAATGCGCGCACAGCCGGCACGACACGCGCCCGTCGGGCAGCGGTTTCCACAATTGCGCCGGATGCATGATTCCCTCCTTGGTCGGAAGGTTTAAAACCCGCGTTTCGTCTGCCCATCCTCGGTTTGCCCGCTTTGCGGGAAAGACGTCTGGCCTCCGTAGCGACCGGTCTGGCCGGGCTGCCCCGTCTGGCCGGGCTGTCCGCCTTGCCGCATCATATTCCCGCCGTTGCCGGGAGCGCCCATCTGCCCCATGCCGGGCTGGCCGCCCACACCCGGCTGTCCGCGCCAGGGACCTGGCGCGCCGATCTGCGGGTACACGTAAATAGGTCCCATCTGCGGCTGTTGTTGGGCCGCTTTCGGGCGCGGCCGCACTTCCATAATGATATTGCCCTCGTCGTCGCGCCCCATGCGCATGTGGTCCACGGTCCCCATGTGGATGTCGCGGCGGGGCGGATCGTCGTCCACGTTCGAGCCCGGGGGCAGTTCGGGCGGCGGGCCATAGGTGGACGGCGGGGCGGAGTACTCCGACGAACCGCCGTCGGCCAGGGCGCAGGGCAGGGGAGAAGCGGCGAGAAGCGTGAGAACAGCGGCCAAGACACCCGTCCGGCAAAGGACCCGGCCAGGCTTCCCTTGAATTCGAGGCGCAAAGATACTATGGAATATCGTTTCCATTCGCAGTCCTCCAAGGAGCAACCCATGGCCGACAGATCGGCTCCCTACAAGGCCGCCGGCGTTGACATCGAAGCCGGCAATACCCTGGTCTCGCGCATCAAATCCATTGTGGCCGGCACGTACGGCAAGGGTGTCGTGTCCGATATCGGCGGGTTCGGCGGGCTTTTCAAGCTCGACTCCGAAGCCTACTCGGAGCCCGTGCTGGTGTCCTCCACCGATGGCGTCGGCACCAAGCTCAAGCTCGCCCATGACTTTGACCGCCACGATACCGTGGGTATCGATCTTGTGGCCATGTGTGTCAACGATATTCTCGTCCAGGGCGCCAAGCCACTTTTCTTTCTGGATTATTTCGCCACGGGCCGGCTTTCGGTCGATCTGGCCGAGCGGGTTGTGGCCGGCATCGCCGAGGGCTGCAAGGAAGCCTGCTGCGCGCTCCTGGGCGGCGAAACGGCGGAGATGCCCGGCTTTTATCCCGACGGCGTGTACGACCTGGCCGGCTTTTGCGTCGGCATCGTGGACAACGCCGCCATTGTCGACGGCTCGAGCATCGGCGTCGGCGACGTGGTCATCGGCATCGAATCCTCGGGGCCGCATTCCAACGGCTATTCGCTGATCCGCAAGATCCTCGACGCCTCGGGCCTGAGTGGCGACGACCCCATGCCCGAATCCGGCAAGACCGTGGCCGAGGCGCTGTGCGCGCCCACCCGCATCTACGTCAAGACCGTGCTCAACCTGCTGCGCGATTTCGAGATCAAGGGCATGGCCCACATCACCGGCGGCGGCTTCTACGACAACCTCAACCGGGTGCTGCCCCACGGCGTCGCGGCCCATATCCGTTTCGGCTCCTGGGACGTACCGCCGGTTTTCGACTGGCTGCGCGAGCAGGGGCACATGGGCTGGCCGGAGATGCTCCAGATTTTCAACTGCGGCATCGGCTACATGCTCGTGGTCGCCCCGGAAGTCGCGCCCGACGTCATGCAGCGCCTCAAAGCCCTGCACGAATACGCCCGCATCATCGGCCGCATCGAGATTCGCGGCGGCGACGAGGCCGAACAGGTGGTCGTCGAATTTCCCGACGCGGGCGCGTAGCGGCCGGCCGGCCTGCTACGGTGCTGCCTAGCCCCGCAGCAGGGGCTCTGCCCCTGCACCCCGCCGGGAGGCCGCGGGCCCCCCGGACCCCCCATCCGGTGTGCTTTGGCGGGACGGGGCGGGGATGGCTGGCGGCAGGTCGGAGAGTGAAGATGGCGGCGGAATTTGTCGGGACGGTGCATGTCGCTTTGCGACAAGCGCGTCCCAGACAAATTCCGCCGCCACCACGCCGTCGCCCCTTCGGGGCGAACGAAGAAATTTTCCCGTAGTCGTTAAAAAAAACTCTTCCTCCTTTGCCCCCCGTTAAAGTTTTTCGGGAGGGTGGGGGTCCGGGGGAGGGAACCCCTTTTTTCAAAAAGGGGTTCCCTCCCCCGGTTCCTCATTCGCCTTCTCCCTTCCCCCTCTCCTCCTGATACGGATTGAAATAGCCGAACCCCAGCCAGGGGCAGGCTTTGCGCAGGCGTTTGCGGAAGTTTTTGAGTCCCATGGAGGCGAGTCTGGCCGGGTTGGTCAGCGCGCCGCTGTCCGCCACGACCTTCATATAGAGTTGCGGGTCCAGGTTGAGGTTTCGCATCTGCACGAAATCCACCTTGTACGTGGTGATCAGTTCCGCGAGCTGGGCCAGTTCCGCTTCGGTATCCGAGACGCCGGGGAAGAAGAGGAAATTGAGCGAGACGAAGAGCCCGCCGGCCTTGGCCCGGGCTATGCTCTCGCGCACGTCGGCGAATGCGTAGCCCTTGGGGCGGTAGTAGGCCGCGTAGAGTGCCGGGTCGGCGCTCGACAGGCTGACCCGTATCGACGAGCCCCCGGCCGCGGCGAAGCGTTCCACGGCATCCGGCAGGCTGGCGTTGGTGTTGATGTTGACCGTGCCCCGGCCGCCGGCCGCCCGGAATCGGGCCACGGCCTCGCGGATGGCTTCGATTTCCGTCAGTGGTTCGCCTTCGCAGCCCTGGCCGAAGGAATAGATCGGCCGGCGCTCGTGGCGGCTGTGCTCGGCCATGATTTCCACGATCTCGGCCGGATCGGGGCCGAAGGCGATGCGGTTCTGGGTGGAGGGGAAGCCCGAATCCGGGGGCTGGAGCGACAGGCAGCCGATGCAGCGGGCATTGCACACCCGGGCCGTGGGCAGGGGGGCTTCGAAGCGGCCCAGGGCCAGGTTGCGCGCCGCCGGGCAGCAGGATGTCAGGGCGCAACCGCTCAAATGCTCGATCAGCCTGTTTTGGGGATATTTTTTCCGGAGCGCCTTGGCTCCCTTGACGATGCGGTCCTGGGGGATGCCGGAAAAGACCTGCCGCTGGTCTTTGTCCACCCTGGACGCGGCCACGAAGAACCGATCCCCGGAAAACCCCACCGCGCCATAGGCGAAAAGCGGCAGCACCGGCGCGTTGGGTTGGGCGGCATAGGCGGCCGTGGCCGAAAGGGTATGCCCCGGGCAGACGAACGCGGCCACGGCCCGCTCGTCCAGGCGCTCGATCTCCCCGGACTCCGCATCGAAGCCCAGGGCGTCCCGGCCGGGCAGCAGGAAAAGCTCGCTTTCCGGCGGCAGGGGGATCAGCTCGTCCGGACGCGGCGGCTCCAGCCGATCGCCCCGTCGCACCAGCATCTCCAGTTCGGGATGATCGTAGATATTGCCGGTCTCGTCGGCAAAGACAAGCATGGGGCGTGGTTTGTGCTCGGCCATTGCGGCTCCTCCGAAGGAAATGCAAACCCGGGTGGCCGCCTGTGGGGCAGGGGACCACCCGGGAGGATGTTGCAAAGCAGTATTATACGGGCTGTCTTTCCCCAAGGGAAGGGGAACCCGCCTGGAAGGTCGGACGGTCAATTTCGTCCGCCATCTCCGTGATCACATCATGGAGCAGACCGGCGGTTTCGGCAACCAGGCGCTTGCAGGCCGACCAGTTTTCCTGCTCACCGAAGGTTTCGAGCAGCGTCCCACAACAACTCGATCCATGAAGCGCGATGAATCGTTCCCGAAACACCGCCGCCGCGACGCAGGCCGCTTCGGAAGAGGCTTCCGCGTTGTCGCGCCCATAGGCGAACCCGAGCACCATGGTTCCCCCGGCCAGGGCGCCGCAAAGTTCCGCTTTCGAACGCGCGAGCCCTCCGCCAAAGCCGGTGGCGACACGGCTCGGTAAATCCGATGGGGTGATGCCGAGGCTGGCGGTGCCGGTGCGTACCAAGGTCTCGGCGCAGTTGAATCCCGAGGAAATGGCGTCAAAGGCGTACTGTTGCGTTTGCTTGCGTGTCATCGCGTTCTCCTTGCGGTCGCACCCCGTCATGCGCGCCAGGGGAATCCTTGGCTGGGCGGGTTTGACCGTCATTTATGATCTGGTTATTCTATTTATCTCTTTTGAAATCGCGTCCAATGATTCTATTGGATCGAAACGATCTGCCCAGCCGAAGGGATGCTTATGGAACTGCGGGATATCAAGACGTTCGTGGCCGTGGCTTCTCTGCTCAACTTCAACCAGGCCGGCAAAGTGGTGCACGCCGCCCAATCCACGGTGTCCATGCGGGTTCAGGCCTTGGAAAACGAGCTTGGAGTGCGGCTTTTCGATCGGCTCGGACGTCGGGTCGTGCTGACCGAGGCCGGAAAGCGACTCCTGGAATATGGCCGCAAGCTTCTGGATCTGGAAGAGGAGGCCCGGGCCTGGGTCGCGGGCGAATCATCTTGCGGCGCGCTGACGGTGCGGATGCCGGAGTCGCTTTGCACTTGGCGATTGCCCACCGTGCTCGGCCATTTTCGTGCTCGCTGCCCCGACGTGCGGTTGCGGCTCATTCCCTGCGCTTTCGACGGGTTGACCGAAGACCTGCGGCGGGGCGTGACGGATGTGGCTTTCGTCATGGCCGCAGATATGCCGCACCGGGATATGCAGGCCGCGTTTCTGGGAAGTGAGTCGCTGGTGGTCGTGGCCGCGACGGACGACCCGCTCGCCGGACGCTCAGGCGTCGGCCCCGATGCTCTGGAGGAGGGCTCGTTGCTTTTCGCCACCTCGGATTGCAGCTACCGGCGGCTTTTCGAGAGTCTCCTGGCCGAGGCCGGCTGCCGGCAACAGCCGGTCGTGGAATGCGGCTCCGTGGAAGCCGTACGGCATTATGTGATGGCGGGACTGGGAATCACGGTCATGCCGGAGATCGCCGTGCGCGCGGAACTGGCAGCCGGACGGCTGGCCGCCCTGGACTGGGAGGAGCCGCTTGAAACCGGTGTGCTCATGGTCTGGCACAAGGACAAGTGGATCAGTCAGCCCCTTGCCGTGTTCATGGATTGCTGCCGGCAATGGCTGATGGCGGAGGCGTGAGGGAACGACGCCAAAGGAAGGGGCGGCTCTCCCCGGGGTAGGGAGAGCCGACGTCCTTGCTAGCGCGACCGGCGTTGCTCCATGAGGGTTTCGTGCAGCATGCCGGCGGTACCTGCCACGAGGCGCTTGCAGGCGGTCCAGCCTTGCTGCGGTCCGAACCGGTCGAGCAGTTCCCGGCAACAACTTGAACCAAACCGTGCGATGAAACGCTTCCGGAAATCCGCCGCCATATCCAGTCCGACAGGGGGCGGCTGATCGGCCGCATCGCGACCGTAGGCCAGCCCGAGCGCCATGATCGAGCCGGAAAGGGCGCCGCACATCCCGTCATGGGAACGGCCGATGCCGCCGCCGAAACACGTGGCGATGCGCGTGGACACGCCCGCGTCGGCAAGGCCGAAATGGGAAATGGCCATATGGAGGATCGTCTCGGCGCAGTTGTAGCCCGTGGACATGGCCGAAAAGGCGGTCTGTTCGACTTCCTGCCGTGTCATGCGTTACTCCTTGCCCGGTGCGGGCGGGTGGGGGGCCCCCATCCGGAAGGCCCACCGTGCGAGGCCGGTGGACCGTTCGGGCCGGAGAGGGGAGCGCCCCGGAAGAGGGGACCTGCGGCAACGACAAAAGGCGGAGCCGCTTTCGCGGTTCCGCCTTGGATTGTCTCGTAATCGCCGCGCGATTAACGCTTCGAGTACTGGAACCTGGCGCGGGCGCCGCGTTGGCCGTACTTTTTACGTTCCTTTTCGCGGGAATCGCGGGTGAGCAGGCCGGCTTTCTTCAGCACGCCGCGCAGTTCGGGATCAAGCGTGCACAGCGCCCGGGAGATGCCGTGGCGCACGGCTTCGGCCTGGCCGGTCATGCCGCCGCCGGCCACATTGACCTTCACGTCGACGCGGCCGTCGAGCTTGGTCAGAAGCAGCGCCTGGCGCACGATGGCGGCCAGGGTGGGACGGGGAAAATATTCCTCGAAGGGACGGTCGTTGATCAGGATACGTCCGTTGCCCTTGTAGAGGCGGGTCCGGGCCACGGCGGACTTGCGGCGGCCGGTGCCGTAAAAGAATTCGTCACTCATGCTTGATCTCCGCAGGCGGTTTTACACGTCGAGGGTTTCGGGCTTCTGAGCCTCGTGGGGATGGGCCTCGCCGGCGTAAACCTTGAGTTTTTTCAGCATCGCCCGGCCAAGGCGATTCTTGGGCAGCATGCCCCGCACGGCCTTGCGGATGACCTCTTCGGGCTTTTTGGCCAGCATGTCGCGCAGGGAGGTTTCCTTGAGGCCGCCAATCCAGCCGGAATGGCGATAGTACATTTTCTTGTCCAGCTTGCGGCCGGTGGTCTTGATCTTGGCGGCATTGACCACGACAATAAAATCGCCGGTGTCCATATGGGGGGCAAATTCCGCCTTGTGCTTACCGCGCAGGCGCACGGCCACGGCGGACGCCAAGCGGCCGAGAATCTTGTCCGAGGCGTCGACCACGAACCAGTTCCGGTTGATATCTTTGGGCGTCGGGCTAAACGTTTTCATGACGGCTCCTCTGAGTTGCTCGAAAGACGAATTGTGTAAGCGGCCGGGTTGTGTTTGTCAACACCCTTTTTTCGCATTCCCCGGCGGCCGCGCCGGCTTGCCCTGGGATCAGCCCCGGGCTAGGCTGTCCGCGACGATCGAAATCCCAAGGAGTCTTCATGGTCAGCGTCCGCAAAAGTCTGCTCCAACTGCTGTTCGCCGGCTCGTTCATGAAGCGGTGGAACGACAAGCACCGTGGCATGGAACTGGTGGAGATCGACAAGCAGGCCCACAAGATGATGGTGGCCTGGATGCTCTACGAGCTCAACAGCACCCATCTGTCCGAACCCGAGCGGCTGACCCTGGGGCTCGATATCGTCGAGGGCGGCCTGTTCGAATACCTCTACCGGCTCGTCATCACCGACATCAAGCCCCCCGTCTTCTATAAGATAAAGGCGAAACCCGAGCATTACCGACAGCTCACGGCCTGGGTTCTGGAGCAGCTCGAACCGCGCGTGCGCGAATTGGGCGAGGATTTCTGGTCGCGGCTGACGACCTATTTCGCCGTGCCCGAGTCGGACGTGCCGGCCCGGCGCATCCTGGACGCGGCCCATCTGTATGCCAGCGGCTGGGAGTATTCCCTCATAAAGCGCGACAATCCCTGGGACGACGAGCTGCTCGAGATCGAATCGTCGTTTACCGACGGCCTGGCCCGGTTTGCCGACCTGCATGGGGTCAGGGAGCTCGCGGCCGGGCTTTTCGAGGGCCAGAAGACGCCGCTTGGGCATTTCGGCCGGCTGCTCGGCCAGTTGCGTTTCCAGACGCGCTGGTCCCAGACGCCGCGCATCCCGGAAACCTCGGTGCTCGGCCATATGTTTCTGGTCGCGGCCTACGGCTATTTCTTCAGCCTGGCTGTTGACGCCTGCCCGGCCCGGCGGCTCAACAACTTTTTCGCCGGCCTGGTCCACGACATGCCCGAACTGCTCACGCGCGACATCATTTCCCCGGTCAAGCAGTCGGTGGTGCAGCTTGGCGGCATGATCAAGGAATACGAGCGGGAGGAGCTGGAACGCCGAGTATTTTCGGTGCTCAAGCGCGGCGGCTATGCCGGATTGGCCGACCGGCTGGCCTATCTGCTCGGCATCGAGGTGGGTTCGGAGTTCTACGAGTCCGTGCGGGACGAGGCGGGGAGGGCGCGGCGTGTCTCGTCCGAGGAGCTCGGCGGCGCGTGCAACCTGGACGCCTTCGATCCCAAGGACGGGGAATTGCTCAAGGTCTGCGATTCGTTGGCCGCCTTCATCGAGGCCTATACGGCGCTGCGAAACGGCATCACCTCCGACCAGCTCCAGCAGGCGGTCTGGCGGCTACGCAACAAGTACGCGGCCACGACGCTGTTTAACCGGGTGCATGTGGGGGCGCTTCTGGCCGATTTCGATTAGATCCGCCGGGCAGGCCGGACCATGGGGCGTTCACGCATGGTTGCGGTCAACGGGGCCAACTCGGTATGGATTGGGAGTGAAAATTACAGGAAGTCATGGTTTACGAGGTGGGTAAGAAAATTGGAACAATTTCTCTGAATTGGAGACCGTTCCATTTGGGATAAAAGAAACTGTTTGCATATCTTGCTGCCCATTTCGGAAGGGTAGAGCGTATCGATAACGCCTCCTCCATTCTTGAACATGTCATTATAAATATAATAAGATAAAATAGAGTCATCAAAGAAAAATATATTTTCAGGAGATATGCATTTTTTGGATATCAAGAAATGACGGATAGTCTGATAGAAGGTGCTAAAAACAAAATACTTCCCATCCCGTTTCGTAACTTGGTCTGAATCGATAAAGCTATCAAAATTTAATCCTAAGAGTTTGCTTCCGAGCAAGCCTCGTTTCCCTTTGCCAATGTAAATGCTGTTTTTGTTAAAAACTGCGCTTGTAAAGCTGAGAAGATCTTCCGGGCCCATGCTCTCTTTGTTGAAAGATAACGACATGAATTCCAATGTCGTTGTATATTCGTCCATGGGGATTTGGGGGATATCCTCGCTTTTTTTAAAAATACAAAGTTTGTCAATTTGCTGGAATGCGCAAGCTGGCCAATTTCGTTTTAGTGTTTCAACGAAGGTATAGACTCCTGGGTGGAATGAGTCCACATCATGGAATAAAATGAGTCCCCCCTCCCTGACGCGCGGAGCAAGGGTCATAAAGTCCAAAAAGACGCCATCAAAACGATGGTCGCCATCAATATAGAGTAAATCAATATTAATGTCAGGATGATATCTTAAAAAATCAGGGGCTGTCCCTTTAAAAAAAGACAATTTTGACCTGTCAATGAGCGAATCATCAAGTGAATCGGCGATGTCAATGCAATAGAGCGAACTGGTTGGGGCTGTTTCAGTAAATATATATGCTGAGCCACCATAAGCGCTGCCAACTTCTATTATGATGCTTCCTTCTTGCAAAGAGGAGCCTGTACAGGCCAAGGCAAGCCGTTCATTTATTGTTGTAATGGACTTTGTCGACAATAGATTGAAGAAGTTAAACATATTGTTTTTTATGTCCATAATGCTTTAGTGGTGAAGATGTATCATGTGTATGATATCCCCATCGAGAAAGTCAATGAATTGGTTCGGAAAATCATCGGCCGCTGCACTATTTGTCAAATCAGGGTAAATAAGGCTACTCTGACGACAGATAATCAAACCGGAGAACACCATGATACGCAAACGCGCCTTTGACGCCTTGCGCGCGGACGTCCTTGTCGTCGACGCCGGGGAGTCCCTGGACGCCGTGGCCGACAAGCTGCAGGCGCACCTGGAAACGCGGCCCGACCTCGATGCCGTCGTGGTCCTGCGCCAGGGCCGGTTTCTCGGCATCGTCAGCCTGCGCACCCTGCTTTCGGACTTAAACGACTGCGCCCTGGAAGCGAGCCTGCGCACGAGCCTCGGCGACGACGATTTCGAGCAGACCTACCGCGACGCCTGCCGCCACTGCATGGCCCGCAAGGCCTTCGATGCCGCCCGCCGCGACATTCCCGTCGTGGCCCCGGCCGATCCGCTGCATCTGGTGCTCGACGCCATGATCAAGGCCGACAGCCGCTTCGCCGTGGTCATCGAGGGCGAACGCCTGCTCGGACTCGTGCCCCTGGCCGAGATATTTCGGGAAATGCGCCGCGAATGCGCTCCCCTTTGAGGAAGAGGGGAGGGAAGAAGATGAGAGAAAGCGATGCGAGAGGGGAAACCCTTTAAAAAGGGTTCTCCCCTCTCGCGCTCTCCCCTTCCTAAAGTTTTTACTTGTGAGGATGTGACGTCGGCGATTCACCCCTTTGAGAGTCTTTGGAAAGGGGGTCTGGGGGAAGAACCTTTCTGCAAGAAAGGTTTTCCCCCAGTCTTCTCTATTTCGGGCCGGCCAAAAGGCCGAGCAGGCGTTTGACGACATCGGCCGGGTAGCGCCGCCCGTCGTCCAGGAGCTTCTTGGCCGCCGTCAGCGGTTCCATGGCCGGGGCATAGATCCGCTTGGTGCGCATGGCGCAGTACGAATCCACCACTCCGGCCAGAAGTCCGGTTTCGGAAATGGCCCCCATGCCGAGCTTTTGCGGGTAGCCCGAGCCGTCGAGTCGCTCGTGGTGCTCGGAGACGCACCGCTCCATCTCGGGAAACTTGATGTCGAGACGCGCCAGCATCTCGTAGCCGGCCATGGTATGGCCGCGAATCTTCTGCATCTCGTCGGGGAGCAGCGGCTTGGTCTTGTCGCGGATCATCGCCGGCACCCGGGTCATGCCCAGGTCGTGGAGGAAAAGGCCGAGAATGGTCCGATCCAGGATCGTACGGGCGTTCTTGGCCTCCTTGAAGTTTTCCGACTGCCCGGAAAGAAAGAGGTAAAGTCCCATCAGCCCGCAGTTGACCGCGTGGTTGGGCAGGGAATGCACGCCGTGCACGCGTTTGGCCAGGGCCCTGGCCCGGTGGAAATCCTCCCAGACGTATTCGGTCAGCACCAGGACGTCCTCGCGCACCTTGTCGTAGACGAGCTGCACCGGCTGGTCGAAAAAGGCTTCCATCCGCCGGGTCAGGGCGATCTGAAAGATGTCCGCGATCTCGGATTCCGTCAGATGCTTGTCGAGCAGCACCAGATCGAGCTGGTAACTGATGTGCTTGACGTAGATGGGATGGTCGTCGCGGGAGACGAAGATGACGCCCGCGGCTACGAGCTCGGCCAGTTCTTCCGTTTGCTCTTTGGAGAGGCGCTCCCCCACCTTATAATAGGATGCGATGCGGCCGACGTTCTCTATGAAGCGGTAGATGGAAAGGGGAGGGCGAAACTTGTTGAAGCTTTGAAGAATGTCAGGGTTGATCTGGTAGTACTCCTCCTCCAGACCCGCCGGTACATCGAGATTCGGCCTGCTGCGCATGCTGCCCTTCCAGAGATAGCTCGTGCCGTCGTCGGCCGTTTTCCCTGGCCTGCCACAACCGCCAGGTGGTGATTTCGTCAAGGCTCTTGTTCCCTTACGGCCTGCCCGGCCTTCTGGCAAGACTTGCCCGCATCCTGGTGGTCACGCCGGCGGCATTTTCGGGCTGTCGGCCTTCCTGGCCGGCTGGGCGCCTAATGTCCTGAAATCCCACTCTCTTCGGTAAAAAAGCGGTTTTCCTCCCACATATTTACCACTTTGTCCCTGAAATCGAGGTGCAAAGGGCGGGCAGGTTTTTGTGGAACGGGTGGTTTCTTCTTGACACTCCGGGGTGAATGCGCCAGAAAATGTGGGAAAAGGTGGTAAGAAGTGGTGAACCGCCACTGCGAGGCGCCGTGTTCAGAGGGCATTCCTATCGCAGCCTGGACCCCAAGGGTCGGCTGATGCTGCCTCCCGAGTATCGGGAGGAGGTCTTGCGCCTTATGCCCGAGGGCCGGATCATGCTCACCAACAACTTCGATGGCGCCGTCACGGGGTATCCCATGCCCGCCTGGGAGGAGGTCGAAGCGAGCTTTCAGGCCGGCAACAAGCTGGACCCGAGGATTCGGGACCTGGAGCGGTTCTACATTTCCGGGGCCATGGAAGTGAGCCTGGACAAGCAGGGGCGCATTCTCATTCCGCCGTACCTGCGCACCTTCGCCCAGTTGGACAAGGAATTGGTGTTGGCCGGAGTGGGAGAGAAGTTCGAGATCTGGAATCAGGCCGCCTTCGAGGACCGCCGGCGACAGGTGGGGCTGCGTTTCGACGCCGACCTCGCCAATCTGGCCGCCTCGGGCGTGACGCTCAAGCTCTAGGGAGGTCTTGTGCAGCACGCTGCGACCCATATTCCGGTGCTTCTCAAGGAAGTGGTCGAATACCTTGGCATCAGGCCGGGGCTGAAAATTTTGGACGCCACGGCGGGGCTTGGCGGGCATATCAAGGGGATGCTCGAAGCTGCCGGGGGACAGGCGCAAGTGCTCGGACTCGACAGGGACAGGGAGGCCCTGGAAGAGGCCGGGCGCAGACTTGCCGCCTACGGCGACCGGGTGCGGCTAACGCGCACCCGTTACAGCCGGTTCCCGGCGGCCCTGGCCGAGGCGGGGTGGGAGAAGGTCGACGCGGCATTGGTGGACGCAGGGATGTCCTCTTTGCAGCTCGACGACCCGGAGCGCGGCTTCGGGTTTTTGACGGACGGCCCCCTGGACATGCGCATGGGGGCCGAGGACGGCGGGGAGAGCGCCGAGGGGCTGGTGAATCTGGCCTCGTTTGCACGACTTCGGGAGATCATCCGCAACTACGGCGAAGACCCCCAGGCCGGGCGTATTGCCCGGGCCATCGTGGCCGCACGGGAAAAAACGGCCATCACCACCACCGGGCGACTGGCCGAGGTGGTGGCGGCGGCCTATCCGGCCAAGTGGCGGGCCATGGCCCGGCAGCACCCGGCCACTCGGACCTTCCAGGCATTGCGCATGGCGGTCAATGACGAGCTTATGGAGTTGGAGGCATTCCTCAAGGCCATTCCGGAGTATCTCGCCACGGGCGGGCGGGTGGCCGTGATTTCCTTCCACTCCCTTGAGGATAGGCTGGTCAAGCGGGCCTTTCGCCTGGAAGCCACGGACTGCCTGTGTCCGCGCGAACAGGTCGTTTGCGTGTGCGGGCACAAGGCGCGTCTGGCCATCCTGACCAAAAAGCCCGTCATGGCCGGCGAGGAAGAGGTCGCGGCCAATTCGCGGGCCAGAAGCGCCAAGCTGCGGGCGGCGGTGCGGCTGCCCGATGCGGCACAGGCGACCGGAGCGGGGATATAAAGGAGGGGAGATGGGCGCATTATCGAAAGAATGGGCTATATCCATGGCCTTTAGCATCGTCCTGCTCCTGGTCTTCGGGCTGGGGCTGGTCTGGCTCAACATCGAGCGCGTGGACCTGGCCTACGAACTCAACAAGATGCAGCGCCAAATCGACGATGTCGAAACACTTTCGGCCAAGCTCGAGGTGGAGCGCAATACGCTAATTACGCCGTCCCGGCTGCGTGGGGTCGCCCGGGAATACGGACTTGGCCCGGCCCGCCCCGGCCAGATTCGGCGCGTGTCCCCGTCCGGGACCGTCGAGACGTCGCCGCTTTTGGCCACGGCCGAGGATCAGGACGGCCGGATCATGGCCAAGACCCCGGCCAAAGTCGGCGGCGAGACCTCGCCGTCCAAGACCAAAGGCCGCAAGGCCGGGCGGAAACCCTAGGGATGCCGGGTCCGGGCATGCGCAAGCCGAAAGTCGATCGCCAGCAGAAGACCGTGCGCGATTGGAGCCGGGTCAAGCTCACCTGCGTGGGCGTCTTTTTCCTGTTGGCCTGGCTCGGTTTGTGGTCCCGGGCCGGCTACCTCCAGATCGTGGTCGGTCCGGAGCTGGCCGAAAAGGCCCTGCGCCAGCATCTGGCCTCTGAGGTGGACAAGGGGGCCCGGGGCGAAATTTACGACCGGGGCGGCCGGCTCTTGGCCAAAAGCGTGGAGTTCGAGGCCGTGTTCGTGCGGCCCAAGGAAGTGACCGAGCCCGATAAGACCGCCGACTTTCTGGCCAAGGTGCTTCATATGAAGGAACAGCGCATCGCAAAAAAGCTGCGCAGCTCCTCCAACATGGTCTATCTCTCCTGGCGGGTCGGGGACCGCACTGCCGCCCGCATCCGCGAGGCCAAGTTGGCCGGCGTTTATTTCACCAAGGAATACGGGCGTTTTTACCCCAATGGGCACCTGGCCAGCCAGGTGATGGGGTTTGTGGGCGTCGGCGATGTGGGCCTCGAAGGCGTGGAAAAGGCCTTCGACAGCCGCCTGACCGGCCGGCAGGCCAAATACGTGGTCCAGCGCGACGCCTCGGGTCGGCGCTTCTTTTTCGATGCCCAGGGCCGGGAACTGGCCGACATCAACGGCCACGACGTGCGCCTGACCATCGATTCGCAGATTCAGTTCTTCGCCGAGGAGGAGCTGGAAAAGGCCGTCACCGACAACCACGCCAAGGGCGGCACCTGTCTGGTGGTCCACGTGCCCACGGGCGAAATCCTGGCCATGGCCAACTATCCCTTTTTCAATCCCAACGTGGGGCGCGGCATCAGCCCGCGCATCGCCCGCGACCACGCCGCCCTGGACGTCTACGAGCCCGGCTCCACCATGAAGCCCCTGCTCGTGGCCTCGGCCCTCCAGGAACACGTGATCAAGCCCACCTCCACCTTCAACTGTGAAAACGGCCGGTTTTCCTTCGCCAACAGGACCATCCGGGATACCCACTCCTACGGTGTGCTGCCGGTCAACATGATCGTGCGCGTCTCGAGCAACATCGGCGCGGCCAAAATCGGCCTGCAGCTCGGCGCGACGCGGCTGCACCATTATTTCGACCTGCTTGGTTTCGGCCGCCCGACCGGACTTCGCATCACCGGCGAGGCCAAGGGGCTCGTGCGGCCGGCGAAGGCCTGGTCGCCCATCGACGTGGCCACGGCCTCTTTCGGCCAGGGCGTTGCCGTGTCCCCGGTCCAGCTGGCTCAGGCTTACCTCATTTTGGCCAACGACGGCGTGTACAAACAGATCAAGCTCGTGGCCGACCCGCCCGACGAAAGGCCCGAGCGCACGCCCTACCGCGTTTTCGACGCCGATGTGGCCCGCACCGTCCAGTCCATGATGCGCGAGGTGGTCCAGGAAGAGCACGGCACCGGAAAAACGGCCCGGATTCCGGGCCTGGAGACCGGCGGCAAGACCGGCACCGCCCAAAAAGCCGGACCCCATGGCGGCTATGGCAACAAGTACCTGGGGTCCTACGTTTCCTTCGTGCCGGCCATGCATCCGGAGTATATCCTCATCGTGATGATTGACGAACCCGAGCCGAGTCACTACGGCGGGGTCGTCGCCGCGCCGGCCGTGCGCAACGTGACCTTGCGCATGCTGTCCTACCTTGGCCGCATGCCCGAGACCGTGCAGATGGCCAAGGCCCAGATACCGGACCAGATACCGGAACAGACGCCTGACCAGACGTCGGGCCAGACGTCGGGCCAGTCCCCGGCCAAGGAGCAGGCTGCGGCCGCGCCGGCCGTGAAGGAGCCGAGCAAGGCGGACAAGGATATTTTGGCCATCGCCGGCGGGGCCGCCGGCGACGTCAAGCAGGTTTCGGTCCAATCCGTGCCGAATTTTGCCGGCATGCCGTTGCGACAGGCGGTGGAAATCCTGGTTGGCAAGGGCATCGTGCCACGGCTCGAAGGCCAGGGGCTCGTGGTCTTGAAACAGAGTCCGGCTCCGGGCGCGCCCTGGCCCTCCGGCGAAAAAAACGAAGTCGTGTTGTGGCTTTCCAGGCCCTCCTGATGGTGAGGCGAGCATGATGGCAGATACGCGCAATCCGTCCCTGGACGCGTTGCTGGACAAAGTCCGCGAAGAGGCTCTTCCCGTGGCCGGGCATTCCGCCAAGGTCGCGTCCGGCGGTGTGTTCGTGGCCGCCTCGGGTACGGCCGCCGATGGCGCGCGGTTCATTCCCGACGCCCTGGCCCGTGGCGCGGCGGTGATCGTGGCCGGCCCGGGGACCACGCTTCCGGGCGGCAGCGCGGCAACGCTTGTCACCGTGGACGAGCCGCGAAAGGCCCTGGGGCTCCTGGCCGCTGCCCGCTTTGGCACCGACCGCATGGCCATGCCCGTGGTGGCGGTCACCGGCACCAACGGCAAGACCACGGTCAGCTACCTGATCGAGCGTCTGGCCACGGCCGCCGGCAAGAAGGTCGGCGTGCTCGGCACCGTGGCCTACCGCTGGCCGGGGGTGAGCCGGAACGCCTCGCTGACCACCCCGGACTGCCTGACCATCCACGAGAATCTGGCCGCCATGGCCGCCGCCGGCTGCGATCTGGCCGTCATGGAGGCTTCCTCCCATGCCCTGGACCAGGATCGGTTGGCCGGGCTTTCCTTCGCCGCCGGGGTGTTCACCAACCTGACCCAGGACCACCTCGACTACCACAAGGACATGGAGACCTATTTCGCGGCCAAGGCCAAGCTCTTTCGCGAGTATCTGCCCGACCCGGCCACGGCGGTGCTCAACTACGACGATCCCTTCGGCCTGCGCCTGCTCAAGGAATTTCCGACCGCCCTGGGCTACGGCCTCACCAAGGCCCCGGCTGGCTTCACCCGGCTCCTCGTCGGCGGCATCCGCTCCCACGACCGTGATGGGCAGCATCTCGGCGCCTGCTTTGGCGACGAGGCCTTCGAAGTAGTCTCGCCCATGCCCGGCCGGCACAATGCCGCAAACATTCTGGCCGCCATGGGCACGGCCCTGACCCTCGGCCTGCCCTACGAGACCTTCGGGGCCCTGGCCGATTGCCACGGCGCGCCGGGACGCCTCGAGCGCATTCCCAATCCCGCCGGGCTGACCGTTTTCGTCGATTACGCCCACACGCCGGACGCCCTGGAAAACGTGCTCGGCGCGGCCAGGGAATTCACCGCCGGCCGGCTTTTCGCCGTGTTCGGCTGCGGCGGCGACCGCGACCGCACCAAGCGTCCGCGCATGGCCGAAGCCGTATCCCGCTGGGCCGACGTGGCTGTCCTCACCTCGGACAATCCCCGGCACGAGGACCCGCTGGCCATTATCGCGGACGCCAAGCCCGGGCTGTCCGGAGCGCGCAAGGCCATCATCGAACCCGACCGGCGTCGGGCCATCGTCCTGGCCCTTGACGCCATGCGACACGAGGACGTGCTGGTGATCGCCGGCAAGGGACACGAAACCTATCAGCAGATCGGCGACGTGAAGCACCCGTTTTCCGACGCCGCCGTGGTCAGGGAGCTTACCGGATGCGCATGACCTTGTCCGATATCCTCGCGGCCACCAGGGCCGTCGGCGACGTGGGTGAACGCGGCAATCCCATCATCGAGGCCGTGCGTATCGACAGCCGGGCCGTCATTCCCGGCTGCCTGTTCGTGTGCGTGCCCGGCGAACGCTTCGACGGCCACAATTTCGCCGCCGAGGCCGTGGGCAAGGGCGCTGCCGCCGTTTTGGCCGACAGGCCCCTTACCGGGTTGCCCGACGGCACGCCGGTGCTGTTGGTGCGCGACACCGTGGCCGCCCTGGGCATGCTCGCCCAGGCCTGGCGCAAGCAGGTCGGGGCCAGGCTTGTGGGCGTGACCGGCTCGGCCGGCAAGACCACGGTCAAGGAGCTCACTGCCGCCATTTTGGGCAAGCTTGGCCCTACGGCGAAAAACTACAAGAATTACAACAACCGTATCGGCCTGCCGCTGTCCATGCTCGAAGCCTCCGACAAGGACGCGTATTGGGTCATGGAACTTGGCATCTCGCGGCCCGGCGAGATGGAGCCCCTGGCCGCCATCGCCGAGCCCGACGTGGCCGTGATCCACAATGTCGGGCCGGCCCATCTGGAGGCCCTTGGCGACGTGGCTGGTGTCGCGGCCGAGAAGACGAAGCTTTTCAAATACCTGCGCCCTGGTGGCGTGGCCCTGGCCTCCATGGACTATCCCGAACTGTGGGAGGCGGCCCTGGCCGTTTTCCCGCGCGTACGGGGGCTTTCCACCAAGGGGCAGGGCAAGGGGCAGTCCGCGCCGTACCGTGCCAAATATCTGGGCGCGCTGGCCGAGGGCCGGGGCCGGTTTTTTCTCAAGCTCGGCGAGCTGGAGATGGAAGTCGAAACGCCGCTGACCGGCGGCCATTTCGCCGAGAACATCCTGGCCGCCGCCGCCGCCGCCCATATCCTCGGGGCCGGGGAAAAGCAGATCGCCGCCGGGCTCGAAACGGCGGTCATGCCCGAGCAGCGGTTCTATTGCCGCCGGCAGGGCTGCTACACCATCATCGACGACACCTATAACGCCAATCCGCTGTCCATGCGCCGGGCCATCGCCGCCGCCGTGGAGGCCGCCCAGGGCAAGCCGCTGGTGCTGGTCCTTGGCGAGATGCGCGAGATGGGCGTCCATGCCGAGGCCGAGCACGCGAAGCTCGGCGAGGCCGCCGCGGCCAGCGGCGCCCAGGCCGTATTTTACCACGGCGCCCATGCCGACGCCGTGGGCGAAGGGCTGACTCGGGGCGGTTATGCCGGCCGGTTTGCCGTGGCCGACACCCCGGGCGCCTTTTGCGACATGCTGGCCACCATGGAACTGCGCGGCGGTGTATTCCTGTTCAAAGGTTCACGGTCCATGCGTATGGAGGAGTATCTGGCCGCCTTCACCCAGAGCATCCAAAAGGACCCCAAGGCATGATCTATTACCTGCTGGTGCCGCTGGCGGCGCATATAAGCGCCCTGAACGTCTTCCGTTACATCACGTTCCGGTCGATCGCGGCGCTGCTCACTTCCCTGGTCCTTTCCATCGTGTTCGGACCGCGCTTTATCCGCTGGCTGACCCGCCTCAAGTACGGCCAGTACATCCACGAGGACGTGGCCGCCCACCAGCGCAAGGCCGGCACCCCGACCATGGGCGGACTGCTCATCGCCTTTTGCATCCTGGTCAGCGTCCTGCTCTGGGGCGATCTGGCCAACGAATACGTCTGGATGACAATTTTCGTGTACCTGGGCTTCGGCGTCCTGGGCTTTATCGACGACCATGCCAAGGTGGTCAAAAAGCGCAACAAGGGGCTTTCGCCCAAGGCCAAGCTCCTGGGGCAGCTGATTATTTCGGGACTGGCCGCGGCCGTGCTCCTGTCCGATCCCGAATATTCCACCCGGCTGGCCGTGCCCTTTTTCAAGCACGTAAACCCCGACCTCGGGCTCTTCTATTTTCCCTTCGCCATGCTGGTCATGGTGGCGGCGAGCAACGCCGTCAACCTGACCGACGGCCTGGACGGCCTGGCCATCGGCCCCATGATCGTCAACGCCGCCATGTTCGCGCTGTTCGTCTACGTGGCCGGCCACGCCCAGATGGCGCGCTACCTGCAAGTCATGCCTGTTTCCGGTGTGGGCGAGGTCACGGTTTTTTGCGGGGCCATGGTCGGGGCGGGGCTCGGTTTTTTGTGGTTCAACGCCTATCCGGCCCAGGTTTTCATGGGCGACGTGGGGTCGCTGTCGCTCGGCGGGGCGCTCGGGTTTCTCGCCGTGCTGTGCAAACAGGAACTCCTGCTCATGGTGGTCGGCGGATTGTACGTGGCCGAGACTGTCTCGGTCATTTTGCAGGTGGGCTACTTCAAGATGACGGGCGGCAAGCGGATTTTCCGCATGGCTCCGCTGCATCACCACTTCGAGCTGATGGGTGTGCCGGAATCGAAGATCATCATCCGGTTCTGGATACTGTCCATCCTGCTCGCCCTGGTGGGGCTGTCCACCCTTAAACTGCGGTAGGCGATTTTCGATGCGTGACATGCTCCATAGTGATCAACTGCGCGGACACACGGCCGTCGTCGTCGGGGCCGGGTCTTCGGGCCGCGCCGCGGCGAAGCTCCTTGCCCGCCTCGGCGCGACCGTGCGTTTTCTGGAGAAAAACTCCAAATCCGTGGCCGACGATTTCCGGGCCGAGGCCGTGGAAGCCGGCTACGACCTGCGCGTCGGGGAGCATGGGCCGGCCGATTTCGCCGGCGCGGACATGGTCGTGCTCTCGCCCGGCATCCGGGCGGCGGGGCTGGCCGACTGCCTGGCCGCCTGTCCGGGCGCCCAGGTGCTCTCCGAACTGGAGCTGGCCTCCTGGTTCGTGACCGAGCCCATCGTCGCCGTCACCGGCTCCAACGGCAAGACCACCACCGTCATGCTCGTAAGCCACCTGCTCGAGGCGGCCGGGCGCAAGGTCTTTACCGGCGGCAACATCGGCACGCCGCTGTCCGAATACGTGCTGGCCGGCGATCCGGCCGACGTGGTGGTGCTCGAGGTTTCGAGCTTCCAGCTCCAGCTCGTCAAATCCTTCCGCCCCAAGGTGGCGGTGCTGCTCAACTTCTCGCCCAACCACTTGGACTGGCACGCCGACCTGGAAGAATACCTCTCGGCCAAGCTCAATATTTTCGCCGCCCAGCGCCCGGGCGATACGGCCATCCTGCCGCGGGACATGCGCGAGACCCTGGCCGGCCGTTCCTTTACCAGGGCCGACGTCACCTGGTTCGAACCCACCGGCCGCTTCGCCTGCCCAAGGCTTGCCGGCGCGCACAACCAGCAGAACATGGAAGCCGCCTTTCTGGCGACCCAGCCCTTCGGCGTGACCGAGGAGACGGCGAAAGTCGCTTTCGAGCGCTTCGCTCCGGCCCCGCACCGGTTGCAGATTATCGGCGAGAAGGGCGGGGTGCTTTTCGTGGACGACTCCAAGGCCACCACCGTGGCGGCCATGGAGGCGGCGCTTAGAAGCTTCGACCGGCCGGTGCGGCTGCTGTGCGGCGGCGTGTTCAAGGGCGGCGATCTGGCGGCGCTTTTGCCGCTGCTGAAAGAACGCGTCGCGGCTGTCGGGCTTTTCGGGGCCGGGCGCGAGGTGTTCGAGGCCGCCTGGGCCGGGCAGGTGCCGCTTTTTCATGAGCCCACCCTCGGGCCGGCCGTCAGGCGTCTTTACGCCGAGGCCAGGGACGGCGACGTGGTGCTGCTGTCTCCGGCCACGGCGAGCTTCGACCTCTACGACGGCTACAAGGCCCGGGGCCGGGATTTCCAGGACATTTTCGCCGGACTGCCCATGACGCCTGCTGCGGCGAAGGAGAAGCCATGAGCAGACTGCGCGTGGCGACGGCCGAAAACGCCAAAACCGGGGCCTTCGATTTGTGGCTCCTGGGCGCGACGCTCATGCTCGCGGGCCTTGGGCTGGTCATGGTCTTTTCCTCCAGCGGGGTTATGGCCGAGCGCCTAAACGGCAACCGCTACTTCTTTTTCCAGCGTCAGGCGCTTTTCGCCCTGGTCAGCTTCGGGCTCATGTGCATCTGCGCCTACATGCCGCGCAAGGTGCTCCACGGCCCGGTCTATCTGTGGCTTTTCGCCATCATCTTTCTGCTCATCCTGACGCTGGTGCCGCCTTTTTCGGTCCGGGCCGGCGGCGCGCGCCGCTGGATGCATCTGGGGCCGGCCACCTTGCAGCCCATGGAGCTGGCCAAGGTGGTGCTGGTCATGTACCTGGCCTATTTTTTCAGCCAGAAGCAGCAGATGGTGCGCTCGTTTTCGGTCGGGTTCATCCCGCCGGTCATCGTCACCGGCTTTCTCGGGCTCATCCTGCTGCTCCAGCCCGATTTCGGCGGCGCGGTCTTTCTGGGCATGCTCTTTTTCCTCATGAGCCTGGTCGGCGGCACGCGCCTGACCTACCTCGCCGTGTCCATGCTCTTCGGCGTCGGGGCCATGGGGCTGCTCATCGCCTCCTCGCCCTACCGCTTCAAACGCTGGTTCGCCTTTCTCGATCCCTTCAAGGACCCGCAAAACGTGGGCTATCAGCTCGTGCAGTCCTTCTACGCCTTCGGTTCGGGCGGCATCACGGGCGTTGGTTTCGGGGCCGGCAAACAGAAGCTCTTCTACCTGCCCGAAGCCCACAACGACTTCATCATGGCCGTGCTCGGCGAGGAGCTCGGCTTCATCGGCATCTCCATCGTGTTTATCTGCATCGGCATCCTGCTCTGGCGCGCCTTCAGGGTGGCCCTGGCCCAGGACGACCTGCGCGACCGCTTTACGGCCTACGGCATGACCCTGGTGCTGGCGCTCGGGTTTGTCCTCAACCTGGCCGTGGTGCTTGGCTGCGTGCCGCCCAAGGGCGTGGCCATGCCCTTTTTGAGCTACGGCGGCAGCAACCTGCTGTCCTGCTTCATTTGCGTCGGCATCCTGCTCAACCTTTCCCGGAGCTCCAGGACATGACGCGCATCGTGCTGACCACCGGCGGCACCGGGGGCCATATTTTCCCGGCCCTGGCCGTGGCCGAGGCCTTGCAGGCCGCACGGCCGGACGTCGGCATCCTTTTTGTCGGCGGGGCCGGCCCGGAAGGGCGGCTGGCCACCCAGGCCGGGCTGTCCTTTGTCGGGCTGCCGGCCAAGGGTGTTTTCGGCCGGGGGCTTCGCGCCCTGGCCGCGCCGGTGTGGATGGCCAGGGCCTTTGGCATGGCCATACGGGTGCTGCGCCAGTGGCGGCCGGACGTGGTGGCGGGCTTTGGCGGCTACGCCGGATTCGTGCCCGTGGCGGCGGCCAAACTGCTCGGCCTGCCCACGGTCATCCACGAGCAAAACAGTGTCCCGGGCGTGACCAACAAGATTCTCGGCCGCTTCGTGGACGCGGTCTGCATCACCTATCCGGATGAGGCGCGGGTGTTTCCGCCGCAAAAGACGAAACTGCTTGGCAACCCCATCCGGGGCGGCATCGCGGCAGGCGAGGCAGCCCGTCGGGAAGGGGGGGAGCGGCATCTGCTGGTCCTTGGCGGCAGCCAGGGGGCCAGGGCCGTCAACGACGCCGTCATCGACATCCTGCCGCGCCTGCTGGCCGCCGGCGTGTCGGTGCGCCTGCAAGCCGGCCGGGTCGATTTCGACCGCGTCGGCGAGCGCGTGGCCGCCATCCTGGCCAACCGCCCCCAGGGGGAGGAGCGCGGCGGGGTGGTCATCGAAAATTTCATCGAGGACATGGCCGAGGCCTACGCCTGGGCCGATCTGGTCCTGGCCCGGGCCGGGGCCACGACACTGGCCGAGGTCACGGCGGCGGGAAAGCCTTCCTTGCTCATTCCCTTTCCCTTTGCCACCCACGACCATCAGTCGGTCAACGCCGCGTTTCTGGCCCGGGCCGGGGCGGCCGGGGTCATTGCCCAGGCCGATCTCCCGAACCGCGACCTGGCGGCGGAGGTGACCGGGCTGCTCGGCGATCCGGACAGGCTGGCCCGCATGGGCGCGGCCGCATCCGCCGCCGCCATGCCGGACGCGGCTTCGCGCATCGCCGCCGTGCTCCTCGATCTGGCCGGGCGCAAGGGAGGCGCCAAATGACCATGCAGCAACACGTCCACTGCGGCGCCGGGGCCATGGGCACCAAGGTCCGCAAGATTCATATGATCGGTATCGGCGGTTCGGGCATGAGCGGCATCGCCGAAGTGCTCATCAACCTCGGCTACGAGGTCTCGGGCTCGGATCTGGCCATGGGCGCGACCGTCAAGCGCCTGGCCGGCCTCGGGGCCAACATCGCCATCGGCCATGGCCGGGAAAACCTCGGCGACGCCGACGTGGTGGTCAAATCCACGGCCGTGACCAATGACAACCCCGAGGTGGTCGTGGCCCGCGAACGCGGCATTCCGGTCATCCCCAGGGCCGAAATGCTGGCCGAGCTCATGCGGCTGCGAAACGGCATCGCCGTGGCCGGCACCCACGGCAAGACCACCACCACCTCGCTTCTGGCCACCATTTTCACCGAGGCCGGCTACGATCCGACCGTCATCATCGGCGGTCGCCTAAACGCCTACGGGGCCGGGGCGCGCCTGGGCCAGGGCGAGTACCTCATCGCCGAGGCCGACGAGTCCGACGGCTCGTTTCTGTGCCTGTCGCCCATCGCCTCGGTGGTGACCAACGTCGATGCCGACCACCTGGACCACTACGCCAACCTGGCCGCCATCGACGACGCCTTTGTGGATTTTCTAAACGGCATTCCCTTCTACGGGGTCAACGTGGTCTGCCTCGACGATCCGGGCGTGGCCCGGCTCCTGCCCCGGGTCAACCGTCCCATCCTCACCTACGGCGTCACCTCGCCGGCCCGGCTGCGGGGGAAGATCCTCGAAACCGGGGCGGCCAGCCGTTTCACCGTGACCCTGGACGGCAAGGAGCTCGGCGAAATGCGGTTGGCCCATCCCGGCCGCCACAATGTGCTCAATGCCTTGGGAGCCATCGGCCTGTCCCTGGAAGCCGGCATCGAGCTGCCGGTCATCGCCGCCGCCCTGGCCAAGTTCGGCGGGGTGGGGCGGCGCTTCGAACGCAAGGGCGAACGCGACGGCGTGGTGGTGGTGGACGACTACGGCCACCATCCGGCCGAGATCAGGGCCACCCTGGCCACGGCCAAGACTGTTTATCCGGACCGCCGGTTGGTGGTGGCCTTCCAACCCCACCGGTTTTCGCGCACCAAGGCGCTGTTCGGTGATTTCTGCACCTGCTTCGAGGCCGCCGACGAGCTGCTGTTGACCGAAATCTATCCGGCCTCCGAAGCGCCCATTCCGGGTGTGAGCGGCGAAAGCCTGGCCCAGGGCATCCGGCAGGTGAGCAAGACCAACGTGTCGTATTACCGCGATTTTCCAGCCATGGAAGAAGCCCTGCCCGGCATCGTGCGCCCCGGCGACCTGCTGCTGACGCTTGGGGCCGGCAGCGTGTGGCAGGTGGGCGTGCATTATCTGGAGGCGGGTGGTGGCGCTTGAGGTGAAACCCGGGCCGGTTCTTGCGGCCCGCACCACGTTGCGCCTGGGCGGCCGTGCCCTGGCCGAGGTCGTTTTGACCGACTTGGAAGACGCCCATGGCTTGGCCGAGGCCTTGGCCCGGCTCGGTGGGACGCCGCTGATCCTTGGCGGCGGCAGCAACATTTTGGCCGCTGACGGGGAGTTGCCGCTGGTCGTGGTTTCGGCCAGCCTTCGCGGCGAGCCCGAGACCTTGCGGGATCGCGCCGCGGGCAAGGTCCGGGTGCGGGTTTTGGCCGGGGTCAAGCTCCAGCGGCTGGTTGCCTGGCTGGCCACCCAGGGCCTGTCGGGACTTGGCGGGCTTATCGGCGTGCCCGGCACCGTGGGCGGGGCCGTGGCCGGCAATGCCGGGTCCTACGGCGAGGCCATGGGCGATGTGCTGGCCCGGGTGTGCCTGTGGACGCCGAAGACGGGCGTGGCCTGGCTTGACCGGGACGCCTTTTCCACAGGGTATCGCCGGTTTTCGCCCAAGGGCGTGGCCGGATTTTACCTGGTGCTGGCGGCGGAGATTGACTGCGAGCCGCGCGAGCCGATCGACATCCGCCGGGACATGGTGGCCTGCCTGACCAAAAAAAAGGCCAGCCAGCCCATCACCGCGGCCACGGCCGGCTGCGTGTTCAAGAATCCGCCCGGGGCGTCGGCTTGGCAGCTCCTGACGGAAGCGGGATTTAAGGGAAAGCGGCTCGGGAATATGGCGTTTTCGGATAAGCATGCCAATTTTTTGGTAAATTGTGGTGGGGGAACAGGGGGGGAGGCATTTTCGCTGCTCGAATCGGCCCGAAAGGCCGTTTTGGCGCGAAGCGGTCAGGAACTGGAACCGGAAGTGAGGATCGTGCCATGAACGTCAGGGTAGGAGCGCTGTCGGGACTTGGGGGAGGCTCGTCAAAGCGTCGCCGCAACGGCTATTCGGGTGCTGCACCACGGGTGACGGTCAAAAGCCGTGTGGTGAAGTCCAAGGGTAACCGCAACCGTAACAACGTGCGCGGCGAGTGCTCGCTGCACATGCCCACGGTGAGCCTTGGCGGCATGGGCCGGCTTTGCACCCGGGTTTTTTCCATGGCCCTGATGTCGGCTCTGGTCCTGGCCGTGAGCGTGGCCCTGCTTGCCGGATACCGCTGGCTGACCACGGTCAACTACTTCGCCTTGCAGCAGGTGTCCGTCACCGGTTGTTCGCGCCTGTCCGAGGAGCACATCCGCGAGGTGGCCGGACTGACGCCGGGAGTCAACGTGCTGTCGCTGTCCATGGACCGTATGCGGGCCGATCTGGCCCATGAACCCTGGATCGACGCGGTGACCGTCAAGCGGGTGCTGCCCGGGACGATTCTGGTGGATGTGAAGGAAAAAAGCCCTTCCTATCTTGTGCAGTATCAAGGAACACTCTATTACGCCGACGAAGGTGGACGCATCATCGACAAGGTCGAGCCCGGGCAATTCGTTTCGCTGCCCCAGATCGAGGTCGAGGCCGGCATGGAGAAGCATCTGGCCCTTCTGGCCGATTTGCGGCGGGCCGTGGCCGAACATCAGGTGCCGTTCGATTTCGGGCAGATCGCCTGGTTGCGCCTCAGTTGGGGCAGGGGACTGGAAATTCGTTTGATGGACCCGGGGATTTTGTTGTGCCTGGGCTCCAAGCAATGGAATCGCAATCTTTCCCGGATGAATCTGGTCTGGACCGACTTGCGCCGGCGGGGGGAGCTGGGCTCGGTCGGGCAGATCACGGCCGAGGGGGACAAGGTTTGGGTGGAGAAACGCGGCAATTCGGGGGATGCGCCGCAAGGCTAGGGGAGCGTTCCTCAAAATACGCAAGTATTTATTAAGGAAATCATGCGGCCTCGTTTCGAGGACACGACATGGGGAGCGCGCGGAGCGGGCAACGCCGGCGTTGGAATCCAAATTGCGTCAGAGGCGATTTTGGACATGAAATTGAAGAGCTTTTGACGTAGAAAGCCCTTGGGCATGCCGACGTCAGGAAAGGAAACGTTCAGGGAGCGGTTTATGGCCAGGTCGGAACTAATCGTCGGGCTCGATATCGGCACCACCAAGATTTGCGTGGTCGTCGGCGAACTCTCGCCCGAAGGCGTGGATGTGGTGGGTATCGGTACAAGTCCGTCCACCGGACTGCGCAAGGGTGTGGTCGTCAATATCGAACAGACCGTGCAGTCCATCAAAAAGGCCCTGGAAGAGGCCGAACTCATGGCGGGTTGCGAAATCCGCTCGGTTTATGCCGGCATCGCCGGCAGTCACATCAAGGGGTTCAACAGTCACGGGGTCATTGCCGTCAAGGGCGGTGAAGTCGGTCCCCGCGACATTGAACGGGTCATAGACGCGGCCAAGGCCGTGGCCATCCCGCTGGACCGGGAGGTCATCCACATCCTGCCGCAGGAATTTATCGTCGACGACCAGCGCGGCATCGCCGATCCGCTCGGCATGGCCGGCGTGCGCCTGGAAGTGCGGGTGCACATCGTCACCGGGGCCGTCACCAGCGCCCAGAACATCATCCGTTCGTGCCACCGGGCCGGGCTCGACGTCTCGGACATCGTGCTCGAGTCCCTGGCCTCGTCCAAGGCGGTGCTCACCAACGAGGAGCGCGAAATCGGCGTGGCCCTGGTCGACCTTGGCGGCGGCACAACGGATCTGGCCATCTTCGCCAACGATTCCATCAAGCACACCGCCGTGCTGGCCCTTGGCGGCACCAATCTGACCAACGACATCGCCTTTGGCCTGCGCACGCCCATGGCCTCGGCCGAGAAGATCAAGATCAAATACGGCTGCGCCCTGGCCGAGATGGTGCCCAAGGACGAGGTCATCGAGGTCATGAGCGTCGGGGGGAGGGAGCCCCGCCGACTCTCGCGGCAGGTGTTGGCCGAAATCTGCGAGCCCCGCGTGGAGGAGATGCTGGCCCTGGTGGACCAGGAGCTCATCCGCTCGGGCATGAAGAGCCAGATCGGCGCGGGCGTTGTCCTGACCGGCGGCACGGCCCTGATCGAAGGCATCCAGGAGCTTGGAGAACAGATTTTCAACCTGCCCACGCGCATCGGCTATCCCGACAAGGTCGGGGGCCTCAAGGACGTGGTCAACAGCCCCATGTACGCCACGGCGGTGGGGCTCCTCATGTACGGCGCGGAAAAGGAGGGCGTGGAACAGCGCTTCCGCATCCGCGACGAGAATGTGTTCAACCGCATTCTGGGGAGGATGCGGAAATGGTTCGTGGACGTGAAATAGTCGCGTCCGCGCAAGTAATGCTGGGGGATAACCAGGGAGTTCGATAGGGGGAGATCGATATGGAATACTTGGAACTGGAACAAGGGTCGAACGCCCGCATCAAGGTCGTCGGATGCGGCGGCGGCGGCGGCAACGCCGTTGAAAACATGATCTGCTCGGCCATGTCCGGTGTGACCTTCATCACGGCCAACACCGATATCCAGGCCTTGCAGAAGTCCCAGGCGGAGTACCGCATCCAGCTCGGCGAGAAGCTGACCAAGGGTCTTGGCGCGGGAGCCAACCCCGACGTCGGCCGCGACGCGGCGCTGGAAAGCATCGACGCCATTCGCGAGGCCATCGGCGATTGCGACATGGTCTTCGTCACCGCCGGCATGGGCGGCGGCACCGGCACCGGCGCGGCTCCGGTCGTGGCCCAGGTGGCCAAGGAGGCCGGCGCGCTCACCGTGGCCGTCGTGACCAAACCTTTTTATTTCGAGGGCAAGAAACGGCTGCTTTCGGCCGAAAAAGGCGTTCAGTCGCTTCGGGACGTGGTGGACTCCATCATCACCATCCCCAACGACCGCCTGCTTTCGCTGGCCTCGAAAAAAGCCACCTTCATCGAGATGCTCAAAAAGGCCGACGAGATCCTCTACTTCGCGGTCAAGGGCATTTCCGACCTCATCATGGTCCCGGGGTTGATCAACCTCGACTTCGCCGACGTCAAGGCCGTTATGAGCGAAATGGGACTGGCCATGATGGGATTCGGCACCGCGCGCGGCGAATCCCGCGCCCGCGAGGCGGCGCTCAAGGCCATCACCAGCCCGCTTTTGGAAGACGTCACTATCGACGGCGCCCGCGGCGTGCTCATGAACATCACCTGCGGCCCGGACCTGACCATCGAGGAAGTGGACGAAGCCGCCTCCACCGTCACCGAGGCCGTCCACGAGGACGCCAAGGTCTTTTTCGGCACGGTCTTCGATCCCGACGCCACCGACGAGATGCGCATCACCGTCATCGCCACCGGCATCGAGTCCGCCATGCAGCGCGACGCGACGCCGCAGCAGAAGGTCGTCGAGCAAAAGTCCGTGGAGGTCATCACCCAGCTGGCGCGGCAAAAGTCCTCCGGCGGCGCGCCCACCAACCCCGGCAGCGGCGGCGGTGGCGGCGGCGTCCAGAGCCCGCGCAGCGTGCGCGTGCTGTCCACCCAGCAGGCCAACGACTACAATATCCCGGCCTACCTGCGCAAAGGCGGCAAGAAGGGCAACCCCGAGGCGGCCCTGAACCAGGCCCCGATCAAGACCCAGCCTGTGGGCGAGGAAGAATTCCTCTTCGATGAGGAGGAATTCGAAATCCCTTCCTTCATCCGCATGCAGGCGGATTAGGTGCCGGGAGGGACAGCGTCCCTCCCGGGTTTCCTCCCTGCCGGGGACTGACCCCGGCCCCCGATACGGGGAAAGGTGACGTTTGAGCGAAACGAGGCGGGCAAGGGTCCATTTCGGCCTGGACAGGCCCGAGGTGCGGGATTTCGGCGGACGACTTCCCGTGGCCCTGGCCGTACCCGGCGCGGAGGCCCTCGCCCTGTCGGCCCTGGGCTGGCAGGCCGTCTGGAGACTGCTGACGGACGATCCGGCCCTGGCCGTGGAACGGGTCTTCTGCCGCCCGGGCGAGGCCCCCGTGGCCGAGGATTCCGGTCGACCCCTGACCGACTTTCCGGTCATCGCCTTTTCGCTGTGCTACGAGGAAGACTACCTGCCCGTGGCGGCTGCCCTGACCGCCGCGGATATCCCCCTTCGACGCGACAAGCGGCCCGATTTTCCCATCGTCATGGGAGGCGGGCCGCTTGCCTTTCTCAATCCCGCGCCCATCCTGCCGGCCCTGGACCTGCTTTTCGTGGGCGAGGCCGAGGCCGGACTGGCCGAGGTCCTGGCTGCGCTGCGCCGGGCCGTTTTGTCCGGCGCGGACAAGGCCGCCTGCCTTGCCGCCGTGGCCCATATGCCGGGCGTGCTCGTCCCGGGGCTCAGCCGCACCCCGGTCGTGCGGGCCTGCGCCGTGGAATCCGACGCGGCCACGCTGCTGGCCGATCCGGCCCATTCCTGCTTCGTCTCGGGCCACGCGGCCTTTCGCGACATGTTCCTGGTCGAGGTCAATCGCGGCTGTCCCTACGGCTGCCGCTTTTGCGCCGCCGGCTACGTCTACAGGCCGCCCAGGCAGGCCCGTATGGACCGGATGCAGGCGCTTATCGAGGACGTTTCGCCGCGCAAGGTCGGCCTTGTCGGCACGGCGTTGACCGACTGGCCCGACCTGCTGCCGTTTCTCGCCTGGCTGCGGGAGCGGGGCACTAAGTTCTCGCTTTCCTCGGTGCGCGCCGACGGCATCACCCCCGAGCTGTTGACCATCCTGCGCCAGGCTGGCCTTCGCACCCTGACGCTGGCTCTGGAAGCGCCGAGCGAGCGATTGCGCCGCGCCGCCAACAAGCACCTGAGCCTGGACGCGCTGTTAAATGCCGTCGCCCTGGCCGGGAAATACGGCATCAACCACTTGAAGTTCTACTTGATCGTTGGCTGGCCCGGGGAGCTTCCCGAAGACTTCGACGACCTGGCCCCGCTTTTGGCGCGCGTGGCCGAGGCCGCCTCCATCGGCAAGGGCAAGCGCGGCGTGGCCCACGCCACCCTGTCCGTCAATCCGCTGGTGCCCAAACCGGCAACGCCCATGCAGTGGGCCCCCATGGCCTCGGTCGCCACCATCGAGGCGGCCTACGCCCGGGTCCGTGAAGCCGCCAAGCCGCTGCCCGGGTTCCGCGTGGAAGTGGAGAACGCTTCCATGGCCCGCATGCAGGGACTGCTGGCCCGGGGCGACGAACGCCTTTTCCCGCTCATCGAGGCGGCGGCCGTCTCCGGCAGCTTTCGCCGGGCGCTTGCGACCTGGGACGGGGACGAGGCCTTCTACTTGGACCGCCAACGCGACAAGGATGAAGCCTTCCCCTGGGATATCGTCGATATCGGCGTTTCCCGCGACTTTCTCTGGCGTGAATGGGAACGCTACCAACAAGGCATCCCCACAGCCAAATGCCCGCCGGACGGCTGCGCGGCCTGCAAGCGCTGTCGGTAACTTTCCGAGCCGCTGCCCCAGGCGACGACTTCGGACATATCGGGGACGGGGGTTGCTGTGGAAGGCGGTCTGACGGTCTGTCGGCAACCAGCGGATAGCGGGGACGGCCACTGGTCCCGGATCACATGGCGCCGGCAAGCGGGGCCAGAGCGATCGGAGACCGCTCCCTCGCTTGCCGGCGTTTTGCTTTAAACGTCCAGGACCTCGAGGTAGACAAGAGTCTGGTTGAGCAACTGGTAGGCGATTTCGCCGAAGGTGACGGGGCCGGTGAAGGGCTCCGTCTTCTTTCCTTCCAATTCGGAATAAAGATAATTGAGAATGCAGTTGCACGAGAAGGCTATGCGGTGGGACTCGATGGAGCCTTCATTGCGCAGGCGTTCGTTGAACTGTTTGACGTAATCGAGCACGGGCTTGGCGTGCTTGTACCGGATTCCGGAAAACACCGGCGCATAGAATTTTACCAGCCCTTCCGCTTCGTCGACGCCCTGGAAACTGATGTTGACCAGGGCCCCGTAGTAGTCGGCCACAAGCGGCAGCTTGGTGTCGAGTTTGTTCTTGACGATGTACTCGGCGAAATTCTGCTTTTCCCCGTTGACGATGACGTCCTTGGCGGCAAAGTCGTCGGAGGTGAAGGTGAGGACGTCGCCGCCTCCCTGCTCGAAAAGATTGACGATGCCGATCTCCGCCACCTTGCCTTGCGGTAGTTCCGCCTGCAGCACCAAGGCCCCTTCTTCCAGCACCTCTCCCGTGATGCCGTTGACGACCTTGGGCGTTTTCTTGCCCAGCTCCGAGAGGTGGACGCCGGCGATCCAACCGATGAGCGGCCGTACGCCGAAGTCCTTGTAGTTCGGAGCGTTTAAGGCAAACGCCAGATGGGTCTTGCTGGAGGCCGGAATGACGATGAAGCTAAATCCGTGTTTGGGGCCTTCTGAGTAGACCCTGGCTAGGCTGTTTTGATCATAGGCGGTTATTTTGAACGAAGTGACGATGTCCGTGATGTCCGTAACGCTGATCATTTCCTGGCTGACCATGCCGCCCTGGTCGCTCGATATGAAATAGGGGATAGTGCCCGCAACCCAGTTCCCCTTGGGGAGTTGATGTAACGCATTTTCATCGCCGGCGAGGAGAAGCGTGCGTTTGTTTTCGATCATTTCCTTGACGTCAGCTACAGTGGAAATAGTCTGTCTCATATTGCCCTCCTAGCCGAAAATTGTTTTCAGATCATCCTGCACGCTTGGCATGCTTTTATTGTTGACAAAAATATTGTAGAGTTGATCGATGCATGTATCGATATTGCCTGGTGAAGGGTCATCCTTGGCTGATCGCGTCAACCTGCCGAGGAGGATTTTGGCGGCAAGAAACTTCAACTGAAACACTTTTTTGCCTGTTACAATGTCATGCCAGGTCTTGTTGCTTTTGCTGGGCACTTCCATATTGGCCTCCTTCAAAGTTTAAAGGTCAATACATGTCGGTATGCGCCTCGTCTTTCTGCCGTATCGGAGTTGTCCACTGTGCGTGATGTTTTATTTTTAAAAGTAATATGTTACATTGGCATGTATTCGATATCTTATGAAGCTTGGGAGTAAAGCATAAGATAAGTTCCTATTCGATGCAATCGAAATTACAGAAAAGTTGGTTGCCTTGCGAAGCACCTGCCAATTACGGATGGGCGCATGTTTTTTTGGGGTTGCGAGTATATTGGATTTTCTGTTTTAAGAAGATCCGGCGGGGAGACCGCCACCCGGCGCACCGGCGCAGGATGGCCGCCGGCATCAAGTATAGGGAAAAGTGTGAAATGAGTCGGAGATACCGTCCCATCAACCTGCCGGCGCCCTACCTCAAGCGGATCTGGCTGGACACGTCTTCGGTCCCCGACCCGAAAGCGTATCCATTTTGTCTGCCGCTTTTTGTGCCCGGATTCGAGTTGTCCTTCGACAAGGCGATCACGATCGTCGTGGGAGAGAACGGCACCGGTAAATCAACGCTCCTCGAGGGTATCGCGGCCCTGGCGGGGTACGACGATGCCGGCGGCGGCAAGGGCTACATGCCGGTGGACCATTCCGGGGCGCTCGAAGTGAGCGGCGGACGCCTTGCCGACGCGCTTCGGGCGAGCTGGCTGCCGAAGATCACCACGGGTTGGTTTTTTAAGGCCGAGAGCTTCTTTACGGTCGCCCGCTATCTTGATCGGGCCGCGATCGAGGCCTTCGGGGTGCCGCCGGATTTTCTCTCCCATTCGCATGGGGAAGGTTTCCTCCGTTTTTTTGACGAACGGTGCGACCGCCAAGGCATCTTCATTTTTGACGAACCGGAATCGGCGCTTTCTCCATCCCGGCAAGTCCTGTTTCTGAGGTTGCTGCGTCGTATGGAGCGGATGGGGCGGTGTCAGGTGATCATGGCGACACATTCTCCGTTGCTTATGGCCTATCCCTCCGCCCGACTCCTGCTCCTCTCCAAGTCCGGCCTCGAACCCGTGCGCGTGGAGCAGACCGAACATTTCAAATTGCTTCGCGACTTTTGCGCGGATCCGGCCGCATTCGTGGAATCGGAGCTGGAAGGAGCACCCGGAGACGACTCTCCGGGACAGGCTTGATCGGGCGCGGCTACGGAACTCCCGGAAGGACTCGAAATGATCGCGCCGCAGAACCATTTCTTCCGGCGCATTTCGGCTGGTTTTCTCAACATGTTCAGGCAAGGCATTGTGGTGAGGGTATGACATTACCATTGTATCTGGCGTTTATCGTGGCGGCCTCCGTTCTGCTCGTTTTTCCCGGTCCCACCGTGCTCATGGTCATCGGCTACGGTCTGGCCGAGGGCCGCAAATCCGTCTGGTCCCTGGTGACCGGCGTGTGCCTTGGCGACGCCGTGGCCTGCGCCGGCTCCCTGGCCGGACTCGGCGCGCTGCTCTCCGCCTCGGCCGCCGCCTTCACCGTGGTCAAGGTCGTCGGCGCGGTCTATCTCGTCTGGCTCGGCATCGGTATGCTGCGCTCGGGCAACGATGCCGCCATGTCCCCGGCTCCATGCCCGGCCGGGCGCAAATTCGTCCATGCCTTCACGGTCACCGTGCTCAATCCCAAGACCATCCTCTTCTTCGTGGCCTTCCTGCCCCAGTTCGTGAGCCCGCAGGCCCCGGCCCTGCCGCAACTGGCGTTTCTCGGCACGACCTTCGTCCTGCTTGGCGCGGTCAACACCACCGCCTACGCGCTGCTCGCCGGCACCATCGGCGGCCGCATCCGCGATCCCCGCTTCGTCGGCACGCTGCGCCGCGTCGGCGGTGGGTCGCTCATCGGCGCGGGGGTGCTGACGGCCGTGGCGGTGAAGCGATAGGCGGCAGGGGGAGGTGCCTCCGGCGGCCAAGGGAGGCGCTGCCTCCCCTGGACCCCACCGCCGGGGGACTTGATGTCCCCCGGACCCCCTTTTACCGGGTCGGGATGGTAGGCGGAAGTTCGGTCAGTAGGTCTTGTCGCCGCAATCGGCCCGGCGGCACGAGGCGCTGTCGCGCCTCGACGCCGGACGCGATTGCGGCGACAACCACGCCAGCGGCGAAGCGCCGCATTTAAGAAAGAAGAGCTGTTCTCCGAATGTCGCCCCAAAGGGGCGACCGGCGTGGTGGAGGCTGAATTTGCTCGGGGCGAGCCTGCCGCGTAAGCGGCGGCATCGTCCCGACAAATTCAGCCTCCATCTTCTCCACCTCCGCCTTCCCGGCAGCCAACCCACCTCCCGCCCGACCAGAGCCGGGAAGGGGGGACCGGGGGGCCCGTGGCCTCCCGGCGGGGTCCGGGGCAGCGCCCCGGTTCTTCGCCTCCTCCTTCTCCTCCCCTACCGATACCCGTCGGCCGCGATGCCCAACCGGCGCAATATCTTCTGCAATGACACGCGTTCCAGTCCCGAAACCCTTGCCGCTTCGGAGACGTTGCCGTGGGTCTGGCCCAGCAGCCGTTCGACATAGCGCCGGGTGAAGGCGTCGACGACCCGGGCCTTGGCTTCGAGGTAGGGCGTGGGGGTGTCGTCGTCGTTATCGGCATCGGCCGGGTCGCCCTGGCCAGGGTCGGCGGCGGCGATGGCGGCGGGACCGATGACGTCGCCCCGGCAGAAGACGGTGAGCCGGCGCACGAAGTTGAGCAGTTCGCGCACGTTGCCGGGCCATTCCCGGCCGGACAGGGCGGCAAGGCCTTCGGCGGAGAATCCCTTTTCGCCTATGCCGGTTTCACGGCAGGCCCGGGCCAGAAAGGCGGTGGCCAGAAGCGGGATGTCCTCGCGGCGCTCGCGCAGGGGCGGCAGGCGCACGGTCAAAACGTTCAAGCGGTAGTAGAGGTCTTCGCGGAAGGTCTTGTCGGCGATTTTGCTTTCCAGGTCCTGGTTGGTGGAGGCCAGGATGCGCACGTCCACGGGAACGGACTTGTTGGAGCCGACGGGGCGCACCTCGCGTTCCTGGAGCACGCGCAGGAGTTTGGTCTGCACGCTCATGGGGATGTCGCCGATTTCGTCGAGCACGATGACGCCGCCGTTGGCGGAGGTGAAAAGCCCGCGCCGGTCGCGTTCGGCGCCGGTGAACGCGCCGCGCACGTGACCGAAGAGTTCGCTTTCGAGGAGTTGGTCCGGGATGGCCGGGCAGTTGACCGAGAGAAACGGTCCCGAGGCGCGCCGCGACAGGCTGTGCACGGCCCGGGCGGCCAGTTCCTTGCCGGTGCCGGATTCGCCCCGGATGAGCACGGTGTAGTCCGAGCCGGCCACGGCGGCGATGGCTTCCTTGACCTGCTCCATGGCTGGCGACTGGCCGAGCAGGCCGGTCTCGCCGCCACAGGCCGCGACCACCGCCCGCAGCCGAATGTTTTCGGCCAGCAGTTCCGCCCGTTCCAGGCCCTTGGCGATGACCCGGGCCAGGTGTTCGGAGTCCACGGGTTTGGTCAGGAAATCGTAGGCGCCAGCCTTGAGCGCGGCCACGGCGGTGTCGATGTCGCCGTGGGCGGTGAGAAGGACCACGCCCAGGTTGGCGTCGCGCTCAAGGGCGGCCCCCAGCAGGTCCAGGCCTGAGATGCCGGGCATGCGCAGGTCGGTCACCAGCACGGCGCAGGGGGCGCGGGCGAGGTCGGCCAGGGCTTCCTCGCCCGAGAGCACGCAGCCAAGGGATGCGCCCGGCAGTTTCTTGGCCAGAAGCCGCACGAGCCCCTTGGCGAAATCCGGCTGGTCGTCGACGATGAGCACACGGGGTGTGCCGTTCATGAGGCTTCCTCCTGACAGGCGGGCCCGCAGGCCGGCAGGATGACGGTGAAGACCGCGCCGTCGGCGTTTTCCACTTCCACCCGGCCGCCCATGTCGCGCAGCAGGCCGAACACCACGGCCAATCCCAGGCCCGAGCCGCGTCCGGCCTCCTTGGTGGTGAAAAACGGGTCGAAGATGCGCGTCAGGTCTTCCGGGGGGATGCCCGGGCCGTTGTCCGAGACCAGGATGCTGACGCTGTCGTCGTCCGGGCCGGGACGGGCGGCGATGCGGACCTCGCCCGTTTCCGGGGAGACCGCGTCCAGGGCGTTTAAAAGCAGGTTGGACAGCACCTGTTCCAAGGCCGAGGCATCGGCCCTGGCCACGGGCAGGTTGGCGGCGATGCTGGTTTCGAGGCGCACTTTTCGGGCTTGGGCCTGGACTTCGAACAGGCGCGAGAGGCTTTTTAAGAGCGCGGCGATGTCGCAGGGGCCGGTGGAGGCCTGTCTTGGCCGGGCGAAATCGAGCAGGTCGCGCAGGACTTTCTTGGCCATGACGGCGTGGCGTTCGATGACGGCCAGGTCGTCCAGGGCCTGGGGATCGGTCTCGTTTTGGCGCAACAGCTCGGCATAGCAGGCGATGACGCCAAGGGGGTTGTTGATCTCGTGGGCCAGCCCGGCGGCCAGCTTGCCCACGGCCACGAGCTTTTCGGTCTGGCGCATCTGTTCGCGCATGCGCCGTTCAGCCGTGTTTTCGCGGGCGTAGACCACCATGCGCCCGTCCTGGCCGTTGGGGGAGGCCAGGGGATAGCGGGTGACGGCGAACGAGCGGCCGTCGGGCAGGTCGATGGTGGAAATGGTCGGGTCGATGCGCACCATGGCGGCGGCGCCGACCGCGTCGTCGCCCGGAGTGGGGCCGAAGACTTCCGGCGGCAGGCGCAGGGGGGCTCCGGGGACGGCCACGGGCGGCAGGGCGACCGCGCCGGCAAGCTCCTGTTGCAGCGCCCTGGCCAGTTCCCGGGCCGGTTCGTTGGCCAGGATGATGCCGAAGGAACTGTCGACCAGGGCCAGCGGATCGGAGATGCCGTCGAAGATGGAGCCGAGCAGGGCGTTTTGGCCCAAAAGCGAATTGATGGCGTCGAGGTTTTCCAGGGCGATGCCGAGTTGCTGGCCGATGGCCCGGTAGAGTTCGGCGGCCTCGCTGTCCGGGCCGGGACCGTCGGGCGGAAAGTAGAGGCGCAAAAGTCCCCGGCTGACGTCTGTCGTGCGCACCGGGATAAAGGCCGCATCGCCGGCCAGATGCAGGCGGTCCTCGGCCACCAGCTTGCGCCACGCGGCAGGGGGCGGCGGCGGGGTCTCCCCGGGCGGCCAGGAAACCGACCCGCCGCCGGAAAATTCGCACTCGTAGGCCACGGCCCGGGCGCCGAAGCGTTCGGCGATGCGGGCCAGGGCGCCGGTCAAAAGCTCGGCCCTGGTCTGGGACATGTTGAGGATGCTTAAAAGCTCCACGAAAAGCGCCACGTCGGAGCGGCGCTCGTCGGCCTCGTGGGCGAGTTCCTTCGTTCTGGCCGTGACCGTGCGCTCCAGGTCCTGGGCGTGGTCCTCGATCTTGCCGCGCGCCTCCTTGAGCCGCGAGGCAAAGGCCTCGATGCCGGCGTAGATTTCCTCGATCTCGCCTTCGCCCGGAGGCTCGCTCGGCTCCTCGCCGACTTCCTTGGGGAAATAGCGGCGCATCACGTCCGTGACCCGGCGCAGGTTGACCACCACCAGCCGGTCGAAGAAAAGCTGCACCGTCAGGTAAAAGACGCCGAGCCCCAGGGCGAAAAGGGCCACGAAGCTGAAGGTCGCCCCCTTGATCTGCCCCAACGCCCCGGCCACGGGCATGGTCACGGCGTCCACACCCACAAGCTCGTTCTCGTGTCGCCAGAAGCCCCGCTTGTCCCCGTAGCGGTCGATGAGCGCCTTGGGCGCGACGGCCGGGTCGCCGTGGCAGTGCAGGCACGAGGCCTCCAGGCGCACCGGCCGGGCGGCCACGAACACCTCTTCCCCGTCGCGTTCGGTGATTTCCTCCACCCGTGTCAGCTCCGGGTCCTTGGCGAACCGGTCGATGAGCGCCCGCTCGAAGGCGTCGGCCTCGTAATCGGGGTTTCGCGCCCGCACCGCCACCCGGCGGTAGCGGAACTGGTCGCCCTGGGCGTTTAGGTCGCTCATCACCCGGCGCGTGACGAACGAGGTGGACATGGCCTCGAGCAGGAATCCGTCCGGGGGCAAAAGCTCGTACATGGACGGCCGCAGGACGTGGCGGATGTAGGTCTGGACCGCCTCGGCCTGGGAGAGCACCAGCGAGGCCTTGTGCTCGGTGTCGGTGACGAGCTGGTTGCGCAGGTTCATGGAAATGACCACGGCAAAGAACATGCCGAGCACGGCCATGATGACGGAAAGGCCGACCACGAAGCGATGTTTAATGGTTTTGGGGTGCTGCTTGGCCATGAGATCCCCCTTGATCCTCTTTTGGGGCGGCTGGGGGAAAAAGGCAATGCAACCGCCCGGCTACGGGGTGCTAACCGGAGTTGGCACCTTGATTGGAGCAGGTTTTAAAAATCTTGTAAATACAAAATGTTGCCAATGGAAAAGGAATTGGTCCCGGACTTGCTTAAGGCGACTGACGGGTCTCTCGGACCCGGTCCGGCGTGATGTTTGCCACAGGGCGTTTGGGAGACGCTTTCGGCGGCGGATTCGCCCGGGGACGGCAGGGGAGGACGAAGCAATCGCGGGCCGCCGGATGTCCGCCGGCTTGCGGGAGCGATCGGCGCGGCGAGGTCGGCCACCCGGACGGTATCCGGGAGGGATGCCACGGGATGGCCTTATCGCGGTCGGTTGCGCGTCGCGTTGCGTCATCGTCAATGCAAGAGGAGGGAGTTATGGCGGAAAAAAAATGGCTTACGGAAGACAAGCTGGCCCTGATCCTGGGGCTTGTCCTATTTGGCTTGTCGCTTTTCAACTTCGGCGGCGTCGATCCGCTGGGCTGGGCCGTCAAGTCCAACGTGTGGATGGAGCCGGGCCAGATGTTCTCGGCGGCCACGGGCGCCTACAAGGGCATGTCCGGGGTGCTGTCGCTGATTTTGACCTGGATTTTCGTCACGGTGATGCTGGCTTTCGGCATCCGGGCGCTCGGCGGTGACGCCAAACGCTTCATGGTCAGCTTCACGCTGGTCTTTTTCATCGGCTTTTTCTGCTTCGCCATCGGGCACTATGCCGTCGTCGCGGCCACGCCCAACCAGCTGGCGAAGTACAACCTCAAATGGGCCATGGGGCTGACCGGCGAGGCGGGCTTTATCGTGGCGCTTCTGGTCGGCATCTTCATCGGCAACTTCATGCCGGGGCTGGCCGAGAAGCTGAAGCCTGCCCTCAAGCCCGAGATGTTCGTCAAGATCGCCATCGTCATCCTGGGCGCGGAGCTCGGCGTCAAGTCGGTCGACGCCCTGGGTCTGGCTTCGGCGGTCATCTTCCGAGGCCTTTGCGCCATCGTCGAGGCCTACCTCATCTACTGGGCCCTGGTCTATTACATCTCCCGGAAATACTTCAAGTTCAGCCGTGAGTGGGCCGCGCCGCTCGCCTCCGGCATCTCGATCTGCGGCGTGTCCGCCGCCATCGCCACCGGCGGCGCCATCCGCGCCCGGCCCATCGTCCCCATCATGGTTTCCTCGCTGGTCGTGGTATTCACCTGCGTGGAAATGTTGATCCTGCCTTTCGTGGCCCAGCACTGGATGTACAACGAGCCCATGGTGGCCGGCGCCTGGATGGGCCTGGCCGTCAAGTCCGACGGCGGCGCCATCGCCTCGGGCGTCATCACCGACGCGCTCGTTCGCGCCCAGGCCATGGCCGTGAACGGGGTGAACTACCAGCCGGGCTGGATCACCATGGCGGCCACCACCATCAAGATCTTCATCGACGTGTTCATCGGCGTGTGGGCCTTCGTCCTGGCCGCCATCTGGTGCACCATGATCGAATGCAAGCCCGGGGAGCGCATGAAGCTCGGCGCGATCCTCGACCGTTTCCCGCGCTTCGTGCTCGGTTACGTCATCACCTTCCTCATCATGTTGCTTTTGTGCGCCAAGGGCGGCGACCTGCTCAAGATGGGCAAGACGGCCATCGGCGACACCGGTCCTTTCCGGGCCATCTTCTTCGTACTGACGTTTTTCACCATCGGTGTGGTGTCCAACTTCAAGAAGCTGTGGGACGAGGGTATCGGCAGGCTGGCGCTGGTCTACATTGTGAGCCTTTTCGGCTTCATCATCTGGATCGGCCTTTTCATCTCGTGGCTCTTCTTCCACGGAGTCAAGCCGCCTCTGGCGTCCTGATCCACACCCGACACAAGCAAGGAGGCATGCATGGAGCCTGAAGTCAAAGACGCGAGCTTTTCCGAAGAGCTTTCCCAGATGGAATGGGAACCGCTTCTGCCCATCGAAAAGAAGCTGATCGCCTGGAGCATCAGTCTGGGCGTGGTCCTGCTCTTCGTGCTGTACTTCGTGAGCGCCGAGTTTTTTCCCGGCGCGCACGGCTAGGCGCGAGGTTCTCTCCGATTCATGGCGGGCGGTCCTTTCGGACCGCCCGTTTCTTTTGGTGGCAACGGAAGGGCGTGATTACCGGCAGCTGTACTGCCGGTAGGGAATCTCGGAGGGAGGTTTCGAGTACGCATTTTTCTCGTCTCGTCCCCTCCTTACGCAAAAAAAAGATAGTGTAACTATTTAAAAGATAAAAGATTTAGGAAGGGGAGAGCGCGAGAGGGGAGAACCATTTTTAAAGGGTTTCCCCTCTCGCACCCTCTTTTTTCTTCCTTTCCGTAGGATTCCGCGATTCGCAGGGCACGCCGACCTGGCACAGGCCGCAGCTGTTGACCCGGAAGCCGAGCTGATTTTCCTCCACAAAGGGCGCGGTCACGCCCCGGATGTAGGCCTTGCATTTGGCCTTGTCGTGGCCGGCGGGACTGATGGCCCCGGCCGGACAGCGCTTGGCGCAGGCCCGGCAGACGCGTCCGGCGGCGGCCAGACACCATGCGTTGTGCGTGGCGTAGGGCCGTGGCGTGGGTGGGATTTTCATGCGCGCCACCACCGACCCCACCCGCACCGCCTTGCCGCGCGCCGTGATGAGCCCGTCGGACAGGCCGAAGGTGCCCAGGCCGCAGACATGGGCCGCATGGCGTTCCGACCAGTTGGAGGCGAAGCCGAAGCGCGGGGACAGCTGCCGCCCCCAGGCCGGGAGCAGGGTAGGGGCCACGGCCGGGATGCCGTCCCGGGAGAGGGTCTCGACCACAAAGGCGCGCAGGCGTTCGTTGACCATCTCGCCGTAGTGGCGGGCCCGGCTCCAGGCGATGTCCGGCAGATCCCGGCAGGCCCGGTGGGCGGCGCGGGTGGCGGCGGTCTGGGGGAGTATCCAGGCGATGACGGTCAATGCGTCAGCGGGGGGCGGGGCGTCGTCCGGAAAGGCCAGGGCGAAGGCCTGCCCGGGAGTCCAGTAGAACCCCGGGCCGATGTCCTCTTTGATGCGCGTAAAAAGCGGATCCGCGCCGTCGGCATAGCCGATCAGCGGGGTGTCGAAGGCGGGCATATCCGAGCCCGGAAACAGGGCGTTGTGGGCGCGGTCGTCCATCCAGGCGGCAATGCGCCCGGCGATGTCGCGTGCCGGCATGGGGCCTCCTTCTTCCGTGGCAGCGCGGCGCGAAAGGCGGGAAAGACAAAAGCGCCGCGTTTCGGGCGAGCATAGAGGATCGCGGGCGAAAGGTCAGCAGGGGAGGTCTGGCCGCCGACGAGAAAAGGGGCCGACGCCTTCGCGCCGGCCCCAGGGGAATCAGTCGCCGCAGGCCTTTTTCACGGCCGTCAGCACGGCTTCGGGTTCGAAGGGCTTGTGGATGGCGGCCACGGCCTTGCGGATGGCCATGTCATGGCCGGTCAGCCCGCTTATCACCACCACGGGCAGGTTCTTGAATTCCTCTTTCTGGGAGAACTTGCGGTAGAACCGGGGCCCCCACTCGTGGGGCATCTCCAGGTCCAGGGTGAGGCAGTCGGGCTTCTCGCGTTCCAGCACGTCCATGGCGGCGTCGCCGTCCGAAGCGCTGCAGGTTTCATAGCCGTTGTCTCCAAGCAACGTGACGAGATAGGAGACGATCTGCGGATCGTCATCCACTACCATGATTTTCTTGGCCATTTTCGTCTCCTCACTGGGGCGGCTGTCCTTGTGGAGCCGGTCCCGATCGCGGTTTTCTGCCGTACGCGCCTTAGCCGTCCGGAAAATCCCGGTTGATGCCTGTTCCTGTCCGCCGGTCCCGGGGGGCCGGCGGGCGCTGACGGGCGCATTGCGCCCGGTTACGCCGTCTGTCGCGTATCCGGCTTGCGGATCGGCAGCCGGACGATGCACCGGGCTCCCTGACCCGGTTCCGAGGCCATTTCGATGGTGCCCCCGTAATCCTTGATGATGCCGTAACTGATGGAAAGGCCGAGCCCCGTCCCCTTGCCCACGGGCTTGGTGGTGAAAAAGGGCTCGAAGATCTTGTCCTGGATGTCCGGGGCAATGCCGGGGCCGGTGTCGGCGATGGCGGCGGCCACCTGGTCCCCGTCCCGGTACACGCGCAGGGTGATGCGCTTTTCCGCCTTGTCGCCAGCGGCCGGCCCCCGCTCCTCGATGGCGTCGCGGGCATTTAAAAGCAGGTTCATGAACACCTGTTCCAGCCGGCCGGCATCGGCCGAGACCGGGGGCAGGCCCGGGGTGACGTCGGTCGCCACCTCGATGTTGCGGACCTTGAGCTGCTGGTTGAAGAGCTCCATGGTGTGCAGGAGCACCTCGCCGAGGTCCACCGGCCCGACGGTGAGGTCGGATTTGCGGCCGAACTCGCGCATGTGGGTGATGATCCGGGTGGCCCGGGCGATGTGCTTGCCGATGCCCTCGGCCATCTCCTGGAAAAGCTCTGGCGAAACGGCTTCCCCGCGTCGCGTCTTGCGCATGAGATACTCGGCGATGGTCTGGATGACGGTCATGGGCTGGTTCAGCTCGTGGGCCACGCTGGTGGCCATTTCGCCGAGGGTCGCCATCTTGCTCGCCTGGATGAGCTGCTGCTCGGTTTCGAGGCGCCGGGTAATGTCCGTGGCCGAGACCAGATAGACCTGGCTGTCCGGGAAGGTTGTGGTGGAGACGCGGATGGAGACGTACATGATCGCCCCGGATTTTTTGCAGTGGCGGGCCCGGTCGATGGCGTGGCGTTCCCGGATGCTGCGCTCGTGGTCGCGGCGGTCGCGGTTGTAAAAGAGGTCCAGGAAATTCTGGCCGATAAGTTCCGCCTGGGTGTAGCCGTAGACCTCTTCGGCCGTGGCGTTGCATTCGAGGATGGTGAGGTCCTCGCGGTCCAGCACGAAAAGGGCGGTGGGAATGCAGCTGAAAATCGCCAGGTACTTCTTGCGCGAGCGTTCGAGTTCGGCCTCCAGGTACTTGCTGGCCGTGATGTCGAGGCTCATTTCCATGACCGTGTCGATGTTGCCGGCGGCGTCGGGCATGGGGGCGGTGCTGACGAAAAAGGAGCGGGGATTGCCGTCCTTGTCCAGGGTGATCTCCTCGGTGGCGTGGGGCAGCCCATCCTCGAAGGTGCGCATGACCGGGCAGCCCGGGCAGGGCGCGTCGAGGCCCTTGTAGGCCTTGTAGCAGTACTGGCCGGGGCTGGCGTGGAACTCGCCGGCGAAAAACTGGTTGTAGCTGACCAGCCGCAGGTCCTTGTCCTGGACGGTGATGACGCAGGGTACGTGCTCGAAAAGGTCCTGGTAGCGCTTCATCTGCCGGGCCAGTTCGGCCTGCTTGGCCAGGACCTCGCGGCCCATGGTGGTGATCGCCCGGCCGAGTTCCCCCATCTCGTCGCACTGGCGCAGGTCCACGCCGGTGAAATCGCCGCCCGCGGCAATGGTCCGGGTGGCCCGCATCATCTTGCGCACCGGCGCGTTGACCAGCAGGTGCATGCACAAAAAGAGGATGAAGAACAGCGCCGCCGCAATGGCCAGGGCCATGAGGAAGTTGATGCGGGTGAAGCGCGAAAGCGTCATTTCCGAGCCGGCCAGCGACACCGCCATGTCCAGCAGGCCGAGAATCTTTTTGCCCGGCGGATGGACGTGGCAGGGATCGCCCGAGCAGGACGGGTCGTTGACGATGGGAAAGATGATGCCGATGCACTTCTGGTCCTGGGCGTCGGTGAAAAAGCGGGTGCGCGCCTTGATGCCGACGTCGAAAAGCGGCGGGTCCTTGCGGTGGCAGACATAGCAGGCTTCCTGCTTGATGTCGGTGTCGGTGCCGATTTCCGCCGGGTCCTTGGAATACTTGATCTCCCCGCGCTTGTTGTAGATGCGGATGGATTTGATCGCCGTCTGGGAGCCGATGTTGCGCACGATCTCCTGGGTGGCGTCCGGGGCGTAGGTCAGCATGGAGTCGTGCAGCCCCAGGATGATGGTGGTGCCCAGGCGGTTGATGTCCGAGACGGTATTTTCCATGGACAGCCTTTCCATGGCCCCGATGTTGAGGTGGGACCACAGAAAGAAAAAGAACATGAGGGCCACGCCGGAGATGATGGCCAGCTTGGTGATAAGCGAGCAGCGGATCTGCAGGAAGACCCGGGCGGCGCTGCCCGCGAAACGCCGAAGCGTCGCGCCGACGCCCTTGCCGGGCTGTCGCTTTCGGGCCTGTCCGGCGTCGCCGGTTTCGTGTTCCCTGTCCATGTCTGTCCTTCGCCGCCTTACGACGCGCTGACCGTAATGGAAAAGGCCCCGGTCATGGCCCAGACCGTTTCGCCCACTTCCAGGCGCAGGTTGGCCAGGGTCTCCGGGGTGACCACGGAGCTGACCCGGGCCCCATCCTCCAGAAGCACCACCACCTCGGCAGTGTCCGCGCCGGTCATGACGCGTTCCACCACGCCGCGAAAGCGGTTGGGCCCGGGCGCGGCCGTTTCGGCGTCGCGCGACAGGCGGGGCGGGCGGATGCGGGCCGTGACCGGGCTTCCCCGGTGCAGCTCCATGGCCTTCACGTGGTCGTTGGAGAGCACGGACACCAGCCGGTGCCCGCCGGGGGTCTCCACCTCGAGCAGGGATTGCAGGTCGCCGGGGGTGATGGCCGTGACCCGTCCGGCAAAGGTGTTGCAGTTGTCCTCGGCGGCGGCCTTTTCCGTGTCGAGCAGGGCCACGTCGAGGGAGGCGGGGTCCCCGTCGGAAATTTCCAGAAAGGCGGCCGTGGAGTTGGCGGTCAGGTGCCCGAGGCTTCGCTGGATGGCCCCGAGCGGCACGCCGCCGCGAAAGAGTTCGATGCCGCGCGAGCGGCGCAGCGTGTTGGGGCTGGCCAGCTGCCTGGGCAGGCCGCAATCGTCGGCCCGCTCGTAGAGCACGCGGCGCACGTAGCCCTGGTCCAGGGCGAGCAGCGTGCCGCGATAGGGCTCGTAGTCCGGGTCGCGCAGGATGGCGGCCAGTTCGGCGTGGAGTTCGTGGGGCAGATAGACCTCGCGGGCGGGCCTGTCCTCCTCGCCGCGTCCGCCGAGGGTGACCTTGCGGGCCACGAGGTCGAAATCCTGGGTATCGTCCACGGCCAGGACCTCGCCGAGCTTGGCGCCGGTATGGCGCAGGAGCAAGAACACGAGTCTGCAACGGTTTCGTGATAAACTCGAACGCTTCCCCCGCGCCTTGGCCACCCAGGCCGCAAAGGCCTGATCAAGCAGGATGAGCTGTTCGGTGCTCAGGAATCGGACCGTCGCCGCCGCGCCGTCCGCGGTCTTGGCAGTGAATCCTTTCCTATCTATCTTGTTTTTTGGGACTATTCCCATCTTGTGAGCGCCTCCGCGGCCGGGGCCGACGTTGTGTCGGGGGGCTAAATCCCGACGTTTCGTATCAGGAATCAAAAAAGCAGGTGACAAATTTCACGAAAGCCGCTAATGACGTACCTCACGTATTGCATGCAAATCGTGATAATTTTTTGCGGTGCTGTCAAGGCTAATTTTTTTCCGCCCGGACCACGCCGACGAGCCGGACCGGAAAAACGGACCCCGGACACGCGCCAAGGGATCGAGGCCAAGGGAGACGGGACACGTGAACAAGTCAAGCAGAAGGTCGAAGAAGGTATGAAAAACGCAAAACAGCGCACGGGTTCGCTGCTTGTCGCACTGGCCCTGCTCGGGGCCGGCGGCCTGCTTTCACTCATGGCTGGAGGGGGCGCGGCCAGGGCCCAGGGCGACGACAAGCTGCGAGCCGACATCCTCTCCATCGACGAACTGAAAAAGTTCGGCCCACTCACCCAGCCCCCGGTCGTCTTCCTGCACGACAAGCACACGGCCGCCTTGGGCAAACAGAAACAGTTCTACAAGAAGGAATGCGGCACCTGCCACCTGTCCGACAAGGACGGCACCATGTTCCTGGCCTATCAGCGCGATGACAAGCCCATGGACGCCGACAGGATCAAGGAAACCTTTCACGCCAACTGCATCGGCTGCCACAAGAAGATGGCCGAGGACGGCATGAAGGCCGGTCCCACGGACGTGCAGTGCAAGGGCTGCCACAACGGCAACCCGGACGTGGCTTCCAACTGGCAGCCCCTTGTCGTCGACAAGAAGCTCCATTACCGCCACGCCGCCACCCAGGCCGAATCCGAGAACAAGTGCGGCGCCTGCCACCACATCTATGATGAGGCCGCCGGCAAGACCATCGCCGCGCCGGCCCCCGAGAAGGTGCCCGGAGCCTGCGTCTACTGCCACACCGAATCCGGCACCGACGTCAAGGGCCGCAAGCCCGAGAAGATCCGGTCCCTGCGCCTGGCCACCCACGGCGAATGCGTGACCTGCCACCGTTCCATCGCCGCTGCCGGCGGCAAGGACGTGGCGACCGGACCAACCACCTGCGCCGGCTGCCACGGTCCGCTGGACCAGAAGGCCATTGCCGAGACGTCGCGCAAAAAGGTCCCGGCCGACGCCGACCTGCGCATCAAGCGCGGCCAGCCCGATTTCGCCCTGGTCCGCCCGGTCAAGGCGGAAAAACCGCTGGTCGGCGCGGACGGCAAGCCGATCAAGGACTACGGCATGCCGCCGGTGCCCTTTGACCACAAATATCACGAATCCAAGAACGAGACCTGCGTCTCCTGCCACCATGCCGCGCTGACCTCCTGCGCCGCCTGCCACACCCCGGCCGGCGACGAGAAGGGCGGCTACGTGCCCCTCGAAGCGGCCATGCACAAGGTCGAGGCCCTGCAAAGCTGCGCCGGCTGCCATGCCGCGCAGCAGAAAAAGCCCGAGTGCGCCGGCTGCCACGCGTCCATGAAAAAGGGCGTGGGCGACGTCTCGCAGTGCGGCTCCTGCCACGTGCCCCCCCAGGGCGCGTTGGAACAGTCCGTGGCCGAGTTCATGGAACGCCGCGACAAGGACGCCGCCGCCATGGCCCCGGGCCTGGCCGAGAAGCTCCTGGCCGGCAAGCGTTCCGAGACGGCCACCATCGCGGTCGAGGACATTCCCGAAACCGTGACCCTCGGATCGCTGGCCAAGGACTACCAGCCTTCGGTTCTGCCCCACCGCAAGATCGTGCTGTCCCTGGTCGCGGGCATGAAGGGCGACAAGCTCGCCGGCGCTTTCCACGCCACGGACACCACCGTGTGCCAGGGCTGCCACCACATGAGCCCCGCCTCCAAGACGCCGCCGCGCTGCGGCAACTGCCACCCGGCCGTGGAAGGAACAGCCGCCACGCCCCGTCCGACCCTCAAGGCCGCCTACCACAACCAGTGCATGAACTGCCACACGGCCATGGGCATCAGCGGCAAGGTTGCGGACAAGGCCCCCGGGGCCAAGCCCGTGCCCAAATCCACGGACTGCACCGGCTGTCACGCGGCAAAGAAGAACTAGCACGCCAAACAGACGAGGTCGCGATACGATGAAACGAAGACACTTTCTGGGCCTTTTGGGAGCGGCCGGGGTGACCCTGACCACAGGGACCAAGGCCAAGGCTTCCGACGCCGCGGATGTGGCGGGCCTGCCCAATGCGTTCGGGGTTCTCTTCGACGCCTCCCGCTGCATCGGCTGCCGCAAATGCGAGGCCGCCTGCAACACGGTCAACGAGCTGCCCAAACCCGACAAACCGTTCGACGACTTGACAGTGCTCGACACCGAGCGCCGCACGACCGCCACGGCCTACACCGTGGTCGACAAATACACGCCGAAGGCCGGCGAAAATCCGGTCTTCCGCAAGATCCAGTGCAACCACTGCATGGAGCCGGCCTGCGCCTCGGCCTGCTTTGTCAAGGCGCTCAAGAAAACCGAGACCGGCGCGGTGGTCTACGACGCCTCGCTGTGCGTCGGCTGCCGTTACTGCATGGTCGCCTGTCCGTTCAACATCCCGGCCTACGAATACAACAAGGCCCTGACGCCGCGGGTCATGAAGTGCACCATGTGCTACCCGCGCATCAAGGAAGGAAAGCTTCCCGGCTGCGTTGAGGCCTGCCCCAAGGAGGCCTTGCAGTTCGGCCGTCGTCGGGACCTGCTCAACATCGCCTGGGACCGGATCACGGCCAATACCGACAAATACGTGTCCCACGTCTACGGCGAGCACGAGATGGGCGGCACGAGCTGGCTGTATATCGCGCCGAAGCCGTCTTTCGCCGCCCTCGGCATGGACGAGCACCTGGGCACGACCCCCGCGCCGGAGCTGACGGCCGGGGCCCTGACCGCCGTGCCGGCCGTGGTCGGCATCTGGCCGGTGCTTCTGACCGGGCTTTACGCCGTCAGCAAGCGCAAGGACAGAATCGCCGAGGAAGAAAAGAAGGCGGCGGTCGAGGCGGCTATCGCCAAGGCCAGCGCCGAAGCCGAGGCCAAGCTGGCCGAGGAGCTGACCAAGGCCGAGGTGGCCGGCAAGCGCCGCATCGAGGTCGAGGTCAAAAAGGCCCTGGAAGCGGCCGCCAAGACATCCGAAGGCGGGGAGGACGCGTAATGTCGACGGAAAACACCAAAAACTCGCTTTTCACGCCCTTCAACATCATCGCGGGCGTGATTTTGGCCGCCGGCATCGTGGTGACCATCATGCGCTTCACCATGGGCCTTGGCGCGGTCACCAACCTGTCGGACAACAACCCCTGGGGCCTGTGGATCGGCTTCGACCTGCTGTGCGGCGTGGCGCTGGCCGCCGGCGGCTACACCACCTCGGCCGCCTGCTACATCTTCGGGTTCAAGCGCTTCCACGCCGCCGTGCGTCCGGCCATCCTGACGGCCTTTTTGGGCTACGCCCTGGTCGTTTTCGCCCTTGGCTACGACGTCGGCCGTCCCTGGCGCCTGCCGTACCCCATCTTCTATTCCCAGGGCACGACCTCGGTTCTGTTCGAAGTCGGCCTGTGCGTGTTCATCTACCTGACGGTGCTCTTTATCGAATACCTGCCGGCCGCCCTGGAATGGCTGGGCGGGTTCGACAAGTACCGCACGGTGCTGATCAAGGTGACCATGGGGCTCACCATCCTCGGCGTCATCCTCTCGACCCTGCACCAGAGCTCGCTCGGCGCGCTCTACCTGATCGTCCCGTCCAAGCTGCATCCCCTGTGGTACACGCCGTATCTGCCGGTGATGTTTTTCATGTCGAGCATGTTCGCCGGCCTGTCCATGGTCGTCTTCGAGGGGACGCTGTCCCACAGGTACTTCCATGACAAGATGGACGACGACTACAACGCCAACTACATGGACCTGCAATTCGCCTTCGCCAAGGGCGCGGCCTGGATCATGTCCGGCTACCTGGCCATGAAGCTCATCGGCCTGGCCATGGACAACCGCTGGCACTACCTCTTCACCGGCTTCGGCGCCTGGTGGCTGTTCGAGGTCGTCGGCTTCGTGGTGCTGCCGTGCTACTGCTACGCCGTGGGTTACCGCGACCGCAACATCGGACTGGTGCGCATCGCCGCGCCCTGGACCGTCATCGGCATCATCCTGAACCGCTTCGACGTGAGCCTGGTCGCCTTCAACTGGAAGCTGCCGAGCGCGCTGCGCTACTTTCCGAGCGTGAGCGAAATCATCATCTCGCTGTTCGTGGTCACCGTCGGCGTGCTGGCCTTCCGCTTCATCGTCACGCGCATGCCGATTTTCTACGCCCACCCGGCCTACAAAGACTCGTCCCACTAGGGTGAGAGGAGAACCATACGATGTTTAACACCTTGCAAGACCTGATGCTGCACAACAAGACCATTACGTATGTGCTCATGGGCGTCTTATTGATCTGTTTCGTCGGCTTCTGGCACTTCCTGACGGGCCGCGAGGAACGCAATCGGCGCTACTAGGCCGCCTGGACCTTTACGGTAAGGAGATCACCATGTTTGCATTCCTGACGGGTCCGATGCTGTGGCTGTCGTTCGCCATCTTCGTCATCGGCTGCGCCTGGCGCGTCGTCAAATACGTGAGGGGCCTCGACTGGCAGCTCGACCGCGTGCCCTACGGCTACTACCGCGAGCTGGCCGTCAAGGGCGCGCTCAAATCCATCTTCCACTGGCTGACCCCGTATGGCTCGCGCAGCTGGCGGCTCAAGCCGCTCTACACGGCCGCCTTCTTCCTGCTGCATGTGGGACTGGTCATTGTGCCGCTTTTTCTCTTCGCCCACGTGATGCTGGTGTCCGAGCGCTTCGGCCTCTCCTGGCCCACGCTGCCGGCGGGGCTGGCCGATGCCCTGACCGTCCTCGCCATGGCGGCCGGCGTCTTCATCCTGCTGCGCCGCTTCGCCCTGCCCGAGGTGCGCATCATCACCACCGCCCATGATCTGTGGGTCATGGCCATCAGCCTCGCGCCGCTTCTGACCGGGTTCGTCGCCGCCCACCAGTCCGGGGACCATTCCGGCTGGCTGCTCGCCCACATCGTCACGGGCGAGATCTGGCTTATCGCCATCCCGTTCACCAAGCTCTCCCATGTGGTGTTGTTCTTCTGTTCCCGGGCCCAGATCGGGGTGGACTTCGGCGTCAAGCGCGGCGGCCAGCGCGGCCGCGGCATCGTCTGGTAAAAAGGCCGACGCCACGTCGCCAAGGAGAGAATAGCCATGCCTGAAGGTATTTATTGCAACAAGCAGCCGATCACGACCGATGAGGCCTTAAAAGCGCTTCTTTCGGACACCCGCGGCAAGAAATACTACGAAGAGATGGAATCCCTGGAAGTGGACCGCGAAAAGCTGTGGTCCTCCATCCAGAAGACCATGAAGTCGCGCATGAAGACTTGGCTTTCGGTCTGTGCCCGCTGCGGGCTGTGCGCCGATTCCTGCTTCCTGTACCTCGTCAACGACCGCAACCCCGAGCAGGTGCCGTCCTACAAGATCCATTCGACGCTCGGCGAGATAATCAAGCGCAAGGGCGACGTGGACAACGCCTTCATGCGCCACGCCATGGAAGTGGCCTGGTCGCAGTGCACCTGCTGCAACCGCTGCGCCATGTACTGCCCCCACGGCATCGACATCGGCATCATGATGGGGTATTTGCGCGGTCTGCTCTATTCCCAGGGATTCGTGCCCTGGGAGCTCAAGATCGGGGCCGGCATGCACCGTGTCTACCGGGCCCAGATGGACGTCACCACCGAGGACTGGACCGAGACCTGCGACTGGATGGCCGAGGAGCAGCAGGACGACTGGCCCGGTCTCGAGATTCCCATCGACAAGGAAGACGCGGACATCATGTACACGTGCAATGCCCGCGAGCCCAAGCACTATCCCGAGGATCTGGCCGAGGCGGCCATCCTCTTCCATATCGCCGGGGAGAACTGGACAGTGCCTTCGGAAGGCTGGGAACAAACGAGCCTGGCCATGTTCGCTGGCGACTGGGAAGCCTGCAAGCTGCAGGTCCAAAACGTCTACGCCGCCATCGAGCGCCTGCGCCCCAAGCGGGTCATCGGCACGGAATGCGGCCACGCCCACCGGGCAACCGTCGTCGAGGGCCCGTACTGGGCCGGTCGTCCCGACGGCCAGCCGCCGCGTCCCTACATCCACTACGTGCAGTGGGTGGCCGAGGCGCTGCGCACCGGCAAGCTGAAAATCGACCCCACCAAGCGCATCAAGGTCCCGGTCACCTACCAGGACTCCTGCAACTACGTGCGCAACTGGGGCCTGGCCGAGACCGCTCGCGAGATTCTCTCCTACATCGTCGAGCCCGGCTATCTGCGCGAGATGACGCCCAACAAGGAGCACAACTACTGTTGCGGCGGCGGCGGCGGGTTCAACGGCATCGGCAAGTTCCGTCCCCAGCGCAACAAGGCGCTTTTGACCAAGCGCGACCAGATCCTCGCCACCGGGGCCAAGCTCGTCATCTCGCCCTGCCACAACTGCTGGGACGCCATCCGGGACCTGGAGGAAGAGTACCGCATCGGCATCGACTGGTCGTTCCTCAAGCCGTTGCTCATTAAAATGGTCGTCGTGCCGGAACACTTGAAACCCAAGGACGACGATGGCGATGCATAGCACCGACGATGGCGCGGCAATGAACAACGCACCTCTCACGCGTAATGGGGGTCGGGTATGTTTGGCAAGATAGTGTTTGCGACTTCGGGCGCGCCGGATTGCGACAGCGCCGCCCGCGTGGCCTTCGATATGGCGGGCCGCTACGGTTCGGAGATCGTGGTGTTCCATTGCCTGGGCATTCCGGGCAAGGGCGACAGCAACCTGGTGCTCGACGTGCGCACCGGCGAGGAAGTGGACCCCGACGAGGAGTACCTGGAGGGCGTGCGCGAGGAACTGCGCACCACCTATGCCATCCAGCTCTCGGCCTGCAAGAACGCCCGCATCGAGATCGCCGTGGGCAATCCCTCGCGCGAGGTGCTGCGCGCCGCCCGCAAGGAGGACGCGGACCTCATCGTCATGGGCGCCCGGCGCGCCGGCGTCGAGGTCGGCGGCTTCTACCGCCGGGGCGTCATCGGCGGCACCCACCGCAAGGTGGCCAAGGCCGCCCGCTGTCCGGTCCTGACCGTCTCGCGTCCGGCCGCCTCGTTTTGGGGCGGGTTTTCCAACATCGTGTTCGCCACCGACTTCTCCAAGGCGTCGCAGTCGGCTTTCAAGCTCGCCCAGAGCATCACCCGCGATGTCGACGGCGAACTGCATCTGTTTCACTGCCTGGACCTCGACCGGCTCCAGTCGCCCATCGCGCTGACCCAGGAGGGCATCGAGGGCCGGCTGGCCGAAGCCCGGCGCAAGATCCAGGTCGAATACGCCGCGAAACTCGGCGACCTGGCCAAGCGCGCCAGTATTGAGGTCTGGGAAGGATCGCCCTATGTGGAGATCGTCAAGTTCGCCCGGGAACGGCAGGCCGACCTCATCGTCATGGCCCACCACACCCGGAACGTCGATCCCGACGAGGGGCCCGACGAGCGTCCCTTCGGCAGCACTTTGGAGCAGGTCCTGGTGCGCGCCACCTGTCCCGTTGTGAGCGTCAACCGCCCGGACAAGCTGCCGGAAGCGTCCGAGGCGTGACGGGACCCGACCTTGCAAGCACAAGGAGAAGTGGAGCCATGAGCAAGAAAACCATACTGACGGTCGACGACGATCCCAATATCCGCGACTACCTGGACGCGCTTTTTACCGACAACGGCTACGAGGTCGTCACCGCCGAAAGCGGGGAGCGGGCCATGGAGCTCTTAAAGGATCTCCGGCCGGACTGCATCACCCTGGACGTGGAGATGCCCGACAAGACCGGCCCCTGGGTCAGCCGGGCCATCGGCAAGGACCCGTCCCTGGCCGCCATCCCCATTGTCGTCATCACCGGCCACACGGAACTGACCTACATCATCCCCAAGGCCGCGGCCTTCATCGGCAAGCCCTTTGACGCCGACGAGGTGCTGCGGGTGGTTGCGCAAGCCATAGGCGAATAACCATGGGCGCGGGGCCGTCATCCGGCGGCCCCGCCCACTGCCGGGCCGGACGTCTGGACCGCGCGACGGAGAAGCCTCATGAGCGAAACCCTGCTCCTTGTCGACGACGAGGAAGACATCCGAAGGTTTTTAGGCCTGTTCCTGTCGGATCTGGGATACGCCGTGCACGCCGCCGCCAACGGCGAAGAGGCGCTGGCCATGTTCGACGAGGTGGCCCCCTCCATCGTCCTGACCGACATCAAGATGCCGGTCATGGACGGCCTTGAGCTTTTAAAGCGCATCAAGGCCAGAAGCCCGGACACCGAGGTCGTCATGATCTCCGGGCACGGCGACATGGACCTGGCCATAAGCTGCCTGCAGTACGAGGCCGCCGATTTCGTCACCAAGCCCATCAACCACGACATCCTCGACGCGGCCTTAAAGCGCATCGACGAGAAGCTGGCGTTGCGGCGCGAACTGCGCCAGTACACCCAGAATCTCGAAAAGCTTGTGCGCGAGAAGTCGTCCCGGGTGGTCGAGCTGGAGCGGCAACTGGCCGCCGGCCAGATGGCCGAGACCATGTGCCAGGCCATCTCCGGGCTCTCGGCCGATCTCGGCGAGGGCGCGGGCTATTTCAACGAGATGCCGTGCTTCGTGGCCGTGCACAACGCCTCCCTCGAGGTCGTGGCCACCAACCAGCTCTACAAGGAACGCCTCGGCGACATGGTCGGCCACCACAGCTGGGAGGTCTACGTCGGACAGGCGCTCAAGGGCTTCGACGGGCCCATCTGGAAGACCGTCCAGACAGGCAAGGGCCAGCGTTCGCGCGAGACCCTGCTGTGCAAAAACGGCAACGAGCTGCCGGTCATGGTCCACACCTCGCCCATCGCCGCGACCAACGGCAAGGTGGAGCTGGTCCTGGAAATGGCCGTGGACGTCAGCGAAATCAAGCGGCTCCAGGAAGAGTTGCGCGTCACCCAGCAGAAGTACATGGACCTTTTCGACGCCACGCCCTGCTATATCGCGGTGCGCGACGCCACGGGCAAGGTGGTGGCCAACAACCGCCGCCTGGTGGAGGACTTCGGCGAGGGCGTGGGCCGGGCCTGCTACGACGTCTTCAAGCACCGCAGCGAACCCTGCCCGGACTGCCCGGCCATGGGCACCTTCGAGGACGGCGAGCCCCATTACCAGGAATCGGTCGTCACCACCCGCGACGGCCGCCAGCGCAATGTGCTCATTTCCACGGCCGCCATCCGCAACGCCGCCGGAAACGTGGTCGAAGTCATGGAGATGTCGGCCGACATCACGAGCATCCGCCAGCTGCAAAGCCATCTCACCTCGCTCGGGCTCATGCTCGGGTCCATCTCGCACGGGGTCAAGGGCATGCTCACGGCGCTGGAGGGCGCGGTCTACCGGGTGGAATCGGGTCTGCGGCGCGGGGACGCGGACAAGACCCAGGCCGCGGCCGAGGCGGTCAAGACCCTCGTCGGCCGGGTACGCAACCTGGTGCTCAACGTCCTTTACTACGCCAAGTCCCGGGAACTGGCCCCGGAAACCGTGGACGTGGCCGCCTTCGCGGCCGGCGTCGCCCAGACCGTGGCGCCCAAGGCCGCCCGCGAGGGCGTGACGCTCACCTCCGAGATCGGCGAAGACCTCGGCGTGATGGCCGTGGACGCCGCCAATTTGCAGGCCGCCCTGGTCAACATCCTGGAAAACGCCGTGGACGCCTGTCTGGCCGACACGGACAAGCCCGAACACCATATCCGCTACCGGGTGGGCCGCGAAGGGACCACGCTGGTTTTCGACATCGAGGACAACGGCATGGGCATGGACCAGGAGACCCGGGAAAAGGCCTTCACGCTCTTTTTCTCCTCCAAGGGGCTCAAGGGCACGGGACTGGGGCTTTTTATCGCCCACGACATGGTAGCCAAGCACGGCGGCGTCATCGACCTGACCTCCGAACCAGGCGTCGGCACGCGCTTTTGCGTGCGCATTCCCGATCACCCGATCCCCCTGGAAGGAACCGCTCCGGAAGTGGCGGTGGAGCAGGGCTGAGCGTTTTCCCCCTGGAAAAGAGGGCGGCCGCCGGGGAACGGCTTGTGCGCGGCCGGCGGATGGTGCTAACAGAAAAGCATGACCGCCGAACCGGAGTCGCACCGCTCGCTTATGACGGGGCTGGACGAAGCCGTGGCCCTGCTTGGGGCCATGGCCGACCGGGAGGCGTTGCTGCGGGTGCTGCTCGGCCTGCTGCGCCGCTGGACGGGCTGCGAGGCCGTGGGCGTACGTCTGGCCCGGGGCGAGGATTTTCCCTATTACACCACCTCGGGTTTTCCCGAGGCCTTCGTGCTGGCCGAGTCGAAACTGTGCGCCAGGAACGTCGACGGCCGTGTGGCGCGCACCCCGGCCGGCCGAGCCGTGCTGGAGTGCATGTGCGGCGCGGTCATCGAAGGTCGCGTCGATCCCTCCCTGCCTTTTTTCACGTCCCAGGGCTCCTTTTTCGTTGGTTCGACCAGCCGTCTTCTGGCCGAGGCCGAGGCTGCGGACCTGCCGCCGGCCATACGCAACCGCTGCAACGCGGCCGGCTATGAAACCGTCGCCCTGATTCCGCTTCGCGCCGGCGGCCGCATCCTCGGGCTGCTCCAGATCAACGACCGGCGGCCCGATCAGCTGGACGCGGCCGCCGTGGCCGGCCTGGAGCGGCTGGCCGAGGGCGTGGCCGTGCTGCTGGCCCGACAGGAGACGCAGCAGGCCCTGGCCGAAGCCCAGGCGCTCTACCAGGCCGTCTTTTTCACCAACATCGCCGTCAAGCTGCTGATCGATCCGGTCACGGGCCGCATCGTGGACGCCAATCCCGCGGCCTGCGCCTTTTACGGCTATCCCCTTGAATCCCTGCGCCGGCTGGCCATCTGGGATATCAACACGTGCCGGCCCGAGGAGGCGCTTGCGCACATGCGGGCGGCGAGGGACGGGCGACAGGGCGTTTTCCATTTCACCCACCGGCTGGCCGGGGGCGAGTTGCGGGAGGTGGAGGTGTATTCGGGGCCGGTTGCCTACGCCGGCCGCACGCTCCTTTTCTCCATCATCCACGACGTCACGGACCGGGTGCGGGCCGAGCAGGCCAGGGAACGGGCCGAGCAGGTGCTGCGCCACGACCTGCGTTCGCCATTGGCCGGCATTACCGGTCTGGCCAACCATCTGGTCGGAGCCGGGCTCGGCGACGAATACCGGGAGATGGCCGAGGTGATCCGCGAGACGGCCGAGCGCCTTTACACGCTGGTCGGGCGCAACCTCGACCTGCAAAAAATCGAGCAGGGGCGCTACGAACTGCGGCCGGAGCTGGTGGCGATGGCCCCGGCGCTGACGGGCATGGCCCGGGAGGCGGCCAGCCTGGCCCATGCCCGCCAGGTGCGCCTGACGCTCACCGGAGAGGGTTTCGACGACGGTGGGGATGGACCGTTGGTCGCGGGGGAGCGGGACTTGCTGGCCCTGCTTTTCTCCAATCTTCTCACCAACGCCCTGGAAGCGGCTCCGGCCGGGACCGTGGTGCGGCTGACGCTTGCGACCACGCCGACATGGGCCGAGATCGTGATCCACAACCACGGCGTGATACCCGCGGAAATCCGACCGCGTTTTTTCACCAAGTACGCGACAAGCGGCAAGAAGGACGGCACCGGCCTTGGCGCTTATAACGCCCTGGCCGTGGCCCGGCTCCATGGCGGGACCATCGATTGGGAATCCGAGGCGGCGACCGGCACCAGCCTCACCGTGCGCCTGCCTCTGGCGGCCTGCGCCTGCGCGGCTCAGCCCGGCTGATCGTCCAGGGCGGCGAAGAGTCCGTCCGCATCCTCCACCGAACCCATGTCCAGGCAACTGGCGGTCGTATCCGGGGCCGGCCGGCCCGTGGCGGCCACGATAGCGGCCTCGGCCAGGGCCATTTCCCGAGCGATGTCCGGGGCGTGCAGATAGGGCAGGCGGTTACCGGTCATGACCAGGGTCTCGAAGTTGCTCTCGGCAAGCGCCTGCTCCTGCTGGCGGGCCCGGCGCAGCTGGGCGACGAGCCGGCCGTGGCGGGCGATCAGCGCCGGCACGGGCAGGGCGCGCGGGGCGAGCCCGGCCAGAAAGCGCAGGGCATAGGCCAGGGCCGAGACGCTTTGCGGCGTCTCCGCCGGCAGCCGGTTGGCCAGGGTCGTCAGAAAGGAGGTTTTCCCGGGCGTCCAGTCCGGGCCGGTCTGGCGGGCGGCCACGGCCAGGTCGAGGGCCGCCGCCGCGCCGAAACGTTCGTCGATGATGGCCGCCGCCTCGCGGGGCAGGCTGCGGGTCGGGCCCAGCCGGGCCACGAAGCGGGACACGTCGTCGGCCTCGAGCGGCAGGGCCAGCCGCGTTCCGTCCGGCAGCACGGCCACGGCCCGGTCGACGGACGCGCCAAGCGCCGCGATCAGGCGCTCCTGTCCGGCCGCGTCGAGTCCGGCGGCGGCGAGGGCCGGTTCCAGGGCCCGGGCCACGGTTTCGCCCGGAAAAAGCAGCAGCTCCACAAGGCTTGCGGCTTGCGGATCGTCCCGGTCGGCGACCAGGGCGGACAGTTCGTCCGCGTCCAGCGCGCCGTAGGTGGAGCGGATGAAATGCGCCACGGCCTCGTCCTGGGGCAGGCCGGCGGCGAGCTGGCCGGCTATGGCCCCGGCCAGGGCCTTTTCGGGGGAGGCGTCCATGCCTCCCTGGTATGCCGGGGCCGTCCGCGTGTCCACCGATCCCCCTGCCGCGGCTTATTCCGATTGACAGTTTTCGGCGGCCTGGATTAACAAAAAAGTCAATCAGGTCGGGAGGCTTCGGTTCGCGAAAACCTTTCCGGCGCGTGAGACAACCACCCGGAAGCCGTTTCCGGGCGGGTAGCTTGGGGGGCGTCATGCCGCATACCATGGACTTTTCCGACTACGATCCCGGGCCGTTTTACGACGAGATGTTCGAGGCCTCGGGCGCGCCGAGGCCCGGTTGCCGCATGCTGTACGAAAAAATCATCTCCTTGCCGCCCCAGGAGATACTGGCCCGGCAGGCGGCGGCCGAGCAAGCCCTTTACGACATGGGCATCACCTTCACCGTCTACGGCCATGAGGACGGCACGGAGAAGATCTTTCCCTTCGACATCGTGCCGCGCATCATCGAGGCCGGGGAATGGGAGTCCCTGGAACGCGGGCTGGCCCAGCGCATCCGGGCGCTCAACCTCTTTATCGGCGACGTCTACGGCAAGGGCCGGATCATGGCCGACGGCGTCGTGCCCCGGTCCGTGGTCGAATCCTCGTCCGGATATTTCAAGGAATGCCAGGGGCTCGCCCCGCCGCGCGGCGTGTGGTGCCACGTCACCGGCACCGACCTCGTGCGCGACACCTCGGGCCAGTTTCTGGTCCTCGAGGACAACCTGCGCTGCCCCTCGGGCGTCTCTTACGTCCTGGCCAATCGGCGCATTCTCAAACGCGCCTTTCCCCAACTCTTCGAGACCATCGACATCCGCTCCGTGGACGATTACCCGCCGCTTTTGCTCGATATGCTCCATTCCATCGCCCCGCCTGGCGCCGCGCGCCCGACGGCCGCGCTTTTGACCCCCGGGGTGTTTAATTCCGCCTACTTCGAACACACCTTCCTGGCCCAGCAGGCCGGCATCGAACTGGTGGAGGGGCGCGATCTGGTCGTGGCCGACGGCTACGTGCACATGCGCACCACCAAGGGCTTAAAGCGCGTGGACGTGCTGTACCGGCGGGTGGGGGAGGACTTCCTCGACCCCACGGTCTTCCGGCCGGATTCGCTTTTGGGCGTGCCGGGCATCATGGAGGTCTACAAGGCCGGGCGCGTGGCCATGGCCAACGCCCCGGGCACGGGCGTGGCCGACGACAAGGTCGTCTACGCCTGCGTGCCGGAGATGATCCGCTACTATCTCGGCGAGGAGCCGATCCTCCCCAATGTGGAGACGTTTCTGTGCTGGGAGGAGAAGCAGCGCCGCCACGTGCTCGCCAACCTCGACACCATGGTGGTCAAGGCGGCGGCCGAATCCGGCGGCTACGGCATGCTGGTCGGCCCGGCGGCAACGCCCGGGGAGCGGGAGGCCTTCGCCGCCAAGATCGAAGCCAATCCCCGCAACTACATCGCCCAGCCGACGGTGGGGCTCTCCCGCACGCCGGTCATCGTGGGCGACCATTTCGAGGGCCGCCACGTGGACCTGCGCCCCTACGTCCTTTACGGCGAGGATATCCGGGTCATTCCCGGAGGGCTTACCCGGGTGGCGCTCAAAAAAGGCTCCCTCGTGGTCAATTCCTCCCAGGGCGGCGGCAGCAAGGACACCTGGGTTCTCGGTCGGGCCTAACGCCGCGACCGGACCGTTTTTCGAGGACGCGATACAAGGGAGAAGCCCCATGCTCAGCCGCGTGGCCGAAGCCATCTACTGGATGAGCCGCTATCTGGAGCGGGCCGCCAACACCGCCCGCTTCCTGGACGTCAACTGGCACCTCACCCTGGACACCCCGGGGGTGCGGGCCGAACAGTGGACGCCGCTGGTGCGGGCCATGGGCGACTGGGACCTGTTTTCGGCGCGGGGGTTTTCGCCGCGCCGCAGCGACGTCATCCGCTTCCTGGCCTTTGACGCGGACTATCCCAATTCCATCGTGGCCTGCCTGTCCCGGGCCCGGGACAATGCCCGCACCATCCGCGAGATCATTCCCACCGAAATGTGGGAGCAGACCAACACCTTCTACCACATGGTGCGCGAGGCGGCGAAAAACGGCGAGACCATCCTGCACAACCCCTACCGTTTCTGCGACGCGGTCAAGCTGCGCGAGCTGACCATAAGCGGCATCGCCGGCGACGCCATGTCCCACGACGACGCCTGGGACTTCTACCGGCTGGGGCGGCTTCTGGAGCGGGCCGACAAGACCTCGCGCATGCTCGACGTCAAGTACTTCATCCTGCTGCCGGAACTGGCCGATATCGGCAGCAACCTCGACTACGTCCAGTGGGCGGCGCTTTTAAAGGCCATAAGCGCCCTGGAGGCCTATCGCCGCCGCCACGGCCGCATCCAGCCCGACCGCATCGTGGAGTTCCTGCTCCTCGACCACCATTTCCCCCGCTCGGTGCTGTGCTGTCTGGTCGCGGCCCAGGAATGCCTGCACGCCATCACCGGCACGCCCATGGGCTATTTCTGCAACCCGGCGGAGAAGCGCCTGGGCCATCTGTGCGGTGATCTGGCCTACAGCGGCGTGGATGAAATCTTCGCCAAGGGGTTGCACGAATTCACGGACAGCCTGCAAAGCGAGATGAACCGCGTGGACGAGGCCGTGTTCGCCACCTTTTTCTCCGCATTTCCGGCTATTGACGTGCCTTGCCAACAGTGAGTAGGGAACCCCATGACGTTTTGCCTGGGGATAGCCGTCGAGGAGGGCCTGGTCGGCATTGCCGACACGCGCATCACCTCGGGCAACGAGCTGACGAGCGCCCAGAAGGTCACCACCTACCAAAACGGCAACGGGGCCTTCTTTCTCATGACCTCGGGCCTGCGCTCGGTGCGCGACAAGGCCCTGACCTATTTCGAAGAGGCCCTCGAAGCCTGCCCCAATCCTTTCGACAAGCTGTACAAATCCGTCAACGCCTTTGCCGCGGCCCTGCGCCGGGTGGCCGAGGAGGACAAGTCCTACCTGACCGCCTCCGGGCTGCACTTCAACCTGCATGCGCTCATCGGCGGCCAGTTGACGGCCGACAGCGTGCACAAGCTCTACCTGATCTATCCCGAAGGCAACTGGGTGGAGATCAGCCACGGCACGCCGTATCACATCATCGGCGAGGGCGGCTACGGCAAGCCCGTGCTCGACCGCACGCTCAAGTATTCCGATTCCTTGCGCATGGCCCTCAAGGTCGGCTGCCTGGCCTTTGATTCCACCCGCATCAGCGCCTCGGACGTGGATTTTCCCATCGACGTGGTCCTCTACCGCAAGGATGGGCTGGAAATGGCCCAGCACCGTTACGAGAAGGACGATCTGGCCGAGATATCGGCCTGGTGGCAGGAGCATCTGCGTGGCCTGGTCTACGAACTGCCCTCGGAATGGATAGACAACGTGGCCTCCAAGCTGACCAAGGTCGGCCACAATCCCCAGTGCCGTCCCCCCGACGCGAAATAGCCCGTGCATTGCCGCTATACACACCATACCCGATACGACTTCGACCGTCCCGTCTTCCTTGAGCCCCATTTGATACGGCTCGTGCCGCGCGGCGACGCCGGTCAGCGGCTGGGAGCCCTGCGCATCGACGTCGACCCCGTTCCGGACGGAAAGACCCTGCTGACCGATCTTTCCGGCAACACCGTGCTTTCGACCTGGTTTTCCGGCCAGACGCGCCACCTGGACGTGACGGTCGCGGCCGGCGTGGAGCTTTTCCGGGAAAACCCCTTCGATTACCTCATCGACGCCCGAAGCGGCGTCCTGCCCGTGCCGCTGGCCCCGGCCGAGGCCCGGGAGGCGGCGTCCTCCCTGGTTCCCGTGCCCATGCCCCGGGCGACGGCGGAGGGGCTGGCCGAGCGGTTGCGCCGGGACGGCGCCGACACCCCCCAGGCCTTCGCCCTGGCGCTGCTTGGGGAGATGACCGAGCGGCTTGCCGTCGTCACCCGGGAAGAGCCGGGCATCCTGTCCCCGGACGCGCTTTTGGCGCGCGGGGAGGGGGCCTGTCGCGATCTGACGGTGTGTTTCATGGCCGCCTGCCGCCATGTCGGCATCCCGGCCCGGTTCGTCAGCGGCTACCACGAGGGCGATCCCGAGCGGGAGGACTGCGAGCTGCACGCCTGGGCCGAGCTGTGGATGCCGGGCGGCGGCTGGCGCGGCTTCGATCCCTCCCTCGGCCTGGCCGTGGCCGACCGGCACGTGGTCGTGGCCGCCGCGCCGGATCCCGAAGAGACGGCTCCGGTTTTCGGGACATATCGCGGGGACCCCGGCCTGTCCCGGCTGCGCCATGCCATCCGTTTGGAAATGTTCTGAGCAGCTCCGGATGCGTGTTTTTTGTTGGGAATCGGAACCGGTTGGGCTATTGTGCCCCATGACGGCGGACGACATGTGCATGGACGTGGTAAAAAAAGGGCTCCGGGCCCGGTGGTCGGGCGTATGGCTGATGGTCTGGGCGCTTGTCCTTTTTGCGGGACTGCCCGCCGCCCGGGCCGGCGCCGCCGCCCTGGAACTGACCGACGCGGAAAAGGCCTTTATCGAGGCCCATCCCGTCATCCGCTGTAGCGACACCGACTGGCGGCCGCTTTCCGTGCTCGAGGACGGGCGCCAGGAGGGCCTTTTCCACGACTATTACCGCCTGATATCCCAGAAGACCGGCCTGGCCTTTCAGTTCGAGACCATCGGCGACGGCCGTGATTTCCAGCAGGTTCTCGATGCGTTGCGCGAAAAACGCATCGACATGATCGACGGCACGGGCAAGACGCCGGATCGTGCCGCCTACGCCCTGTTCGTGGGGCCTTTTTTGCGCTTCCCCCTGGCCGTGCTGTCGCGCGACGACGCCACCGCCTATTCGCTGGAGACTCTGGCCGGCAAGAAAGTGGCCGTCGGCCGGGGCGGCACGGCCGACGAGTACCTGCGGGCCCACGGCAAGAACCTCGAGCTCATCCCGGCCCACGACCAGTCCGAGGCCCTCACCATGGTCGCCCTCGGCAAGGCCGACGCGGCCGTGGAGAATCTGGCCGTGGCCGCCTACTCCATCCGCGCCTCGGGCCTGTCCAACGTCAAGATATCGGGCAAGCTCGATTACGACTTCGAGATCTACACCCTGGTGCGCAAGGACTGGCCGCTTCTGGCCTCCATCCTGGAAAAGGCCCAGCGGCTCGTTACCGAAAAGGAAAAGACGGCGCTGATTGCCAAATGGCTGCCCGTGTACAAATCCGGCGCGGCTGCTTCGGAAGCGGGGGACGCATCCGAGGCGCGGCCCGGAGCCACGGCCACCGTGGCCATGACCGACCAGGAGCGCGCCTATCTGGCCGGCAAGAAGGCGCTCAGCTTTTGCGTGGACCCAGACTGGCCCCCGGTCGAGCGCATCGACGAGAACGGCCGCTATGTCGGCATCGGGGCCGATTTCCTGCATCTCATGGAAAAGCGCCTGGGCGTGCCCATGGTGCTCGTGCCCACGGCCTCCTGGAGCCAGTCCCTGGCCGCGGTCAAGCAGCGGCGTTGCGACTTTCTGCCCGCCGCCGGGGATACCAACGACCGCCGCCGCTTTTTGCGCTTCACCTCGCCCTACCTGCGTTTCCCCATGGTGGTGGTCACCCAGGCCAAGGCGCCCTTCATCGAGGACCCGGCGAGCCTGACCGGCAAGACCCTCGGCGTGGTCAACGGCTACGCCAGCCTCGACATTCTGCGGGCCAAGTATCCCGGCATGCGCCTGATGGAGGTGCAAAGCCTCACCGAGGGGCTGCGGCTGGTGGCCGCCGGCAAGCTCTACGGCTGCATCGACACGGTGCCGGCCATAAGCCAGGCCCTGGCCAAGGGCCATTTCACCGACCTGAAAATCGCCGGACGCCTCGACGCCCACCTCGATCTGGCCATGGCCAGCCGCGACGATGAGCCCGAACTGGCCTCGCTTTTCCAAAAAGCGGTCAATACCCTGACCAAGGAAGAATCCGACGCCATCATGAAGAAGTGGCTGGCCGTCACCTTCGAGCAGGGCTTCGACTATTCCCTGGTCTGGAAGGTGTCGGCCGGGGCAGCCTTCATCGTGGTCGTGGTGGTTTGGTGGAACCGCAAGCTCTCCCGCTTAAACCGCGCCCTGCGCCAGGCCAACGAGGCCCGCGACGCGGCCGGCCGGCGCGTTGCGGCCCTGCTCGACAACGCGAAGCAGGGCTTTTTGTCCGTGGCGGCGGACGGGCTGGTCGAGCCGCAATACAGCGCCGAGTGCCGCAATATTTTCGGCGGCGACATCGAGGGAAAGGCGGTTGGCGAGCTCTTTTTTCCGGACGATCCGGCCGGGAGCGTCGACATGGCCGTCAACGTGCGCCGGATCGTGGCCGAGCCCGACGCCTACAAGCGCGACCTCTATGTCTCGCTCATGCCGGGGCGTATCGAGCGGCACGGCGCGACCCTGCGCCTGGCCTACCGTCCCATGGTCGACGGACGGCTCATGTTCGTGATCACCGACGTCACGGGCGAGGTGCGGCTCAAGGACGCCGTGGCCAGGGAACGCAACAGGCTGGCCTGCGTGGTGGCCGCCGTGCGCGAACAGCGCGATTTTTTCGCCGTGCTCGACGATTTCGCCGCCTTCCGCCGCGACGGCTTTTCGGGCGCGGGCCTGTCCGACCGCGACGCCCTGGACGCCCTGTACCGCAAGGTCCACACCTTCAAGGGATTGTTTCTCCAGCTGGAATGCGCCCATGTGGCCAAGGCCCTCGACGCCCTGGAGGAACGCCTGTCCGATCTGCGCCGCGCCACGTCCTTTGACCGCGCCGACATGCTATCCCTGCTTGCGGACGATGCCGTTGATGCGGCCCTGGCCCGGGACGTGGACGTGGTGCGCGAGACCCTCGGCACGGAGTTTTTCAAGCGGCGCGGCGAGGTTCGCCTCGGCAGCGAGCTGGCCGATGCCCTGGCGGACCTCGCCGCGCGCCTGCTGGACCGCCTGGACGATCTGGGGCTCGATTCCGAGGCCGCGGAGGTCCTGCGCGCCGCCCGGACCTTGCGCCACGTCGATCTCAAGCAACTTTTGTCCGCCTACCCCCGCACGGCCACCCGGCTGGCCGAGGCCCGGGGCAAGGCCATCGAGCCCTTCGCCGTCACGGGGGACGCTGTTCTGGTCGACCCCAAACGCTTTGCTCCCGTGGCCAAAAGTCTGATACACGTCATCCGCAATGCCGTGGACCACGGCATCGAGTCCCCGGACGTGCGCGAGGCCACGGGCAAGGCTCCGGCCGGCCACCTGGCCTGCCGGGTCACGGCCGACGACGCGGCCATTCGCATTGTCTTCGAGGACGACGGCTGCGGCGTGGACATCGCGGCCGTGCGGGCCAGGGCCTACGAACTCGGCCTTGTCGGGGCCGAGGAACTGGCGGGCATGGACGACGACGCCATCCTGACCCTGCTTTTTCGGGACGGGTTCACCTCGCGCCGGGTGCCCGGGGACCTGTCCGGTCGCGGCGTGGGACTTGCCGCCGTGCGGGCCGAGGTCGAGCGCCTGGGCGGGACGGTTGCGCTTCTCAACCATCCGGGGCATGGGACACGCCTTGTCGCGACCCTGCCCCGGGAAAGCCGAACCTCGCGCGAGGAGTCCGTATGACCGATCAACTCAACATCCAGGAATTCCTCGACGCCCTGACCCGGCGCACCGAAGCGTTTTTTAACGATGAGCTCGGTATCGCCTTCACCGGACGGGGATTCCAGATCGACGACGTGCAAAAGCTCGACCTCAAGTCCATAACGGCCATCATGAGCGCCACCGGCGCGCTCAAGCTCTACCTGGCCTACAGCTTCGACGCGCCGCTGATCGACGCGGCCTTCGCCGCTTACACGGCCGACCTCGACATCGCCGAGGACGAACGCGAGGATGCCGTCCAGGAAACCGCCGGCGACATCATCAATATCATCGTCGGCAACGCCCTGGCCGACCTTGCCGCAACCGGACCGACCATCGCCCTGTCCCCGCCCATCGTCCTCACCGAGGCCAAGTCCGTCATGCGCCACCGGGGGGCCAAATTCGCCTCGGCGGAACTGCACGCCGACGCGGGCCAGATGAGCATCCACCTGATCGGACCGGGCGAACTTTTCAATGATGTGTTAGAGTACGTGAAGGAGTAACCATGAGACGGCTTCGCGTCATGGTAGTGGACGACTCCGGCCTTACCGTGAAAAAAATGGTCAAGCTCCTGGGGGAGCTTGGACACGAGGTGGCCGCGGTGGCCACCACGGGGCGTCAGGCCGTTACCGATTATCCCACGGTCGCGCCGGATATGGTGGCCATGGACATCACCATGCCGGAATTAAACGGCATCGAGGCCACGCGCCTGATCATGGCCGCCGACCCCGATGCGCGGATCATCATCGTCACCTCGCACGGCCAGGAACAGATGGTCATGGACGCCATCGAGGCCGGGGCCAAGGGATACATCTTAAAGCCGGTCAAGCTGGAGAAATTGCGCGAAACCCTGGAAACCGTGGCGGAAAAATACCTGCCATGAGTGCCTCCATGCTCGAAAGCACGCTGTTGCAGACGCATTTCGACGTCATTCCCTTCGGCATTTATGTCGTGGATGTGGCGACCCATGAGATCGTCTTCGTCAACAAGCATTTTCGAGACGCCTTGGGCGTGGTGGAAGGCCGCAGCTGCCATGAGGTCCTCTACGGCCAGGCCATGCCCTGCCTGCATTGCCGCATCCCCGAACTGCTGACCCCGGAGGGCAAGCCCAACGGCGTGACCGTGGTCTACGACCACTATAACGAGCGCGACGAGCACTGGTTCCAGATGCAGGAGAAGACCATGGGCTGGCCCGACGGCCGGGTGGTCAAATACTCCATTGCCGTGGACATCTCCGAACTCAAGGAGACCCAGAACAGTCTGGCCGAGGCCCATGCCCAGCTGGCCATCAACAACAAGGAACTGGCGGCCCGAAACAAGATCCTCCAGGAAAACATCGAGCTGCGCGAACACGTGGAGCGCATCGCCCGCCACGACCTCAAGGCCCCGCTCTCGGCCCTGATCGGCCTGCCCCAGGTGCTTCTCGACAACTACGACCTGCCCGAGCCGGCGGCCGACGTTGTCCGCTTGATCGAGCAGGCCGGGCATAGCATGCTCGAGATGCTCAACCAGTCCCTGGTGCTCTTTCGCCTGGAAACCGGTTCCTACGTCCTTGTCCCCAAGCCGGTGGACTTGGCCGACCTGACCCGGCGCACCGTGGCCAGGCTCGCCAGCATGCCCGTGGCGCGGGGACGCGTCGTCCGCATGTCCCTCGACGGGCGTCCCCTGACCCCGCAGGACAGCCTGGACTATCAAGGCGACGCGCTGCTCCTTGGCCCCATGCTGCAAAATCTCCTGATCAACGCCCTGGAGGCCGCTCCTCCCCGCCAGGATATCGCCGTGGACCTCCTGTCCCGGCCCGACAGCCTCAGCATCGTCGTGGCCAATCCCGGCGAGGTGCCCGAGTCTATTCGCGGCCGGATGTTCGAGAAATACGTCACCATGGGCAAACGGGGCGGCACCGGCCTTGGCGCTTATTCCGCCGCCTTGGCCGCCCGGGCCCACGGCGGCAACATCACCCTGGATGCGTCCGTCCCCGGACACACCGCCATTGTCGTCACCCTGCCGCGTCTGGCCGGGGAGGAGGCGGGGGCATGAGGGAGAACGCCCTTTTCGAAAGCCATTTCGACCTCATTCCCTTTGGCATCTATGTCGTCGATGCCGCGACCTATTCCATCGTCTACAGTAACCGGGTCTATATCGAGCGGTTCGGCAAGCACCTCGGGGCAACCTGCCACAAGATCCTGTACGAGCGCGACGAACCCTGCACCAACTGCCGCTTGGCCGAATTGCTGACGCCGGCCGGCCTGCCGAACGGCAATACCCTGGTGTTCGAGCATTTCAACGAAGTCGACGACCGCTGGTACCAGATGCAGGTGCGCGCCATGACCTGGCCCGATGGCCGGGTGGTCAAATATTCCATCGCCGTGGACATTTCCGACCTCAAGGACACCCAGAACCGTCTGGCCGAGGCCCATGCCGAACTGGCGCTCAAGAATCTGGAGCTGATGCGGCTGTCGACCACGGACATGCTGACCGGGCTGGCCAACCGGCAACGCATCGACGCGCTGCTCGGCCAGGCCCTTAACGATCGCAGCGAGCCCGTAAGCCTCATCATGCTCGACATCGACCATTTCAAGCGCATCAACGACCGCTTCGGCCATCTGGCCGGCGACAGGACGCTGTCCGCGTTGGCCGGCGCCCTGCGCGGGGCGATGCCGGAAGGCTGCACGGTCGGCCGCTGGGGGGGCGAGGAATTTCTGATTCTGTGCCGCAGGACCATCCTGGCCGACGCCTACCTTCTGGCCGAAACCCTGCGAGAGCGGGTGCTGGGGCTCGATCTGCCGGATGTCGGCCGGTTCTCGTGCAGCTTCGGCGTGGTCGAGGCCGCTCCGGAAGAAACCGTGGACCGACTCATGGGCCGGGTCGATCAGGCCATGTACGCGGCCAAGGAACTCGGCCGCAACCGGGTCGAGGCGGCCTGACGCTCCCGGCCGCCGCCCCCAAACCATCCCTCTCCCCATGACCCTGACCACCGTACAACATATCGCCCTGGCGTTCGATTTTCCCGTCGTTTTCACCCGGGACGCCTTTGATCCCGAAAACGCCGCCCTGGCCGAGGTCCTTGGCCGATCGGGCAAGGGTCCCCATCGGGTGGGGCTGGTCATCGACGCCGGCCTTGCCGCCGCCATGCCCGGCCTGGCCGACCGGGCGCGGGCCTACTGCGCCGCCCATGCCGCCGTGATCCGCCTTGTCGCGCCGCCCCTGGTCGTTGCCGGCGGCGAGCGGGCCAAGGCCGATTTCAGCGTGGTCGAAGCGGTCTGGAAACTCACCTACGAGGCGAAGTTGTGCCGGCAATCCTTCCTGGTAGTCATCGGCGGCGGGGCGGTGCTGGACGCGGCCGGATTCGCCGCGGCCACGGCCCATCGCGGCGTGCGGCTTATTCGCATGCCGAGTACGGCCCTGTCCCAAAACGACGCCGGCGTGGGGGTCAAAAACGGGGTCAACGCCTTTGGCCGCAAGAACTACATCGGCGCGTTCGCTCCGCCGTATGCCGTTATAAACGACCACGGCCTCCTCGCCACGTTGCCCGCCCGCGAGATCCGCTCCGGCCTGGCCGAGGCGGTCAAGGTGGCGGTGGTGCGCGACGCGGCCTTTTTCGCCCGGCTTTGCGAACTGTCCCAACGCCTGGCCGCCCTGGATTCCGATGCCCTGGAGGAGGCCGACAGGCGTTGCGCCGTGGCCCACCTGGAGCATATCGCTTCCGGTGGCGACCCCTTCGAGATGGGCTCGGCCCGGCCCCTCGATTTCGGCCACTGGGCGGCCCATGCCCTGGAGGAAGCGACCGGGGGCGCACTGCGCCACGGCGAGGCCGTGGCCGTGGGCATGGCCCTCGATACGCTCTACGCCGCGCGTGTCGGCCTGCTGCCCCGGGGCGATGCCGACGCCGTGCTCGATCTTTTGGAAAAACTGGGTCTTGCCGTCTGGCATCCGGCCCTGGCCGACCTCGACATGGCCGCCGCCATCGAGGCCTTCCGCGAACACCTCGGCGGCCGGCTGCACCTGACCCTGCCCACGGCCATAGGCCGCCGCGTCGAGGTCCACGAAGTCGATGCCGCTTCCCTCGCCGCCGCGCGGGAGATGCTTTCCAGGAGGGGAGCCCCTCCCGGACCATCTTGCCGGGGGGAATGATTCCCCCGGACCCCTTTTGGGGGAAGAGAGGGAATATGCCGCCGGTGACCTATTGCACCAATATCCATCCTGGTGAAACGCTTGAGGAAGTTCGACAGGGGCTTGAGCGGTACGCTGTCCGGGTCAAGGCCCGGCTCTCGCCGGACGCGCCGTTTCCGGTGGGGCTGCGCCTGTCCGGTCTGGCCAGCCGTGAACTGGAAGAAGCCGACGTCGCCCGGCGCTTTGGGGAATTCCTGACCGGGGCGGGGCTTTGCGTCACCACCATAAACGGCTTTCCCTACGGCCGCTTCCACCATACGCCGGTCAAGGAAGCGGTCTATCTGCCCGACTGGCGCGATCCCGAGCGCGCCGCCTACACCCTGCGTCTGGCCCGCACGTTGGCCGGCTGGCTGCCCGAGGGCGGCCGGGGCTCCATCTCCACCGTGCCGGTGGGATTCCGGCGGGGATTTTCCGAAAGCGACATGCCGACGGCGCTGGCCGTCCTGCGCCGCACCTTGCAGGCCTTGGCCGGGCTGCGCCAGGAGACTGGAAAGACCATCCGGTTGGCGGTCGAGGCCGAACCGGGTTGTCTGGTCGAAACCACGCCGGAGATGGTGGCGCTTTTTGAGCGCCTCGACCCGGACGGGGCGTTTCGGGACTTTCTCACCGTCTGCTACGACTGCTGCCATCAGGCGCTCCAGTACGAAGATCCGGAGGCGTCGCTGGCGGCCTACGCAACGGCGGGCATTGCCGTGGGGCACGTGCAGGTGTCCTCGGCGCTGCATCTTAACGGCGGCGCGCTCTCAAGGCTTTCCCGCTTCGTGGAGCCGGTCTATCTGCATCAGGCCGTGGCCCGGCTTGGCGACGGGAGCCTTCGCCGTTTTGACGACCTGCCCGAAGCCCTGGCCGCCCGGTTGGGCGGTGTGGCCTCCTGGCGGGTGCATTTCCATTTGCCGGTCTTCGTGGCCGAGCTGCCGGAGTGCGCCACCACCCAGGATTTTCTGGCCCGCATCCTGCCGCGTTTTGCCCCGGATGCGTCCATGGAGGTGGAGACCTACACCTGGAGCGTGCTGCCCGGGGAACTCAAGATGCCGGATGTGGTCGACTCCATCTGTCGGGAGATCGATTGGGTGGAAGCGGCCCGGTCGGGCGGGATGAAGGGATAATGCCCACATCGTGCGCCGGGCCGTTATGGGGGGAGGTGGCCCGGCGCACGAAGGGGCAAGGAGGGAATCGCGAAGTTATCCGGTCTGTCCGTCCGAGTCGGCGTGTCCGCCGAAGGCCCGGCGCGCCGCCGCGCCAAGCCCCATGATGAGCTTGAAAAAGACCGGGATGAAAAAGGGCGCCAATATGGTTGCCCCGAGCATGCCGCCGATGACGCCCGTGCCGATGGCATGCCGGCTGTTGGCCCCGGCCCCGGTGGAGATGGCCAGGGGCAGACAGCCGAGGATGAAGGCCAAAGAGGTCATGATGATGGGCCGGAAACGCAGCTTGGCCGCGCTCAGGGCCGCTTCGGTCAGGTCCTTGCCGGCTTTGACCTCGAGCACGGCGAATTCCACGATCAGGATGGCGTTTTTGGCCGCCAGGCCGATCAGCGTGACCAACGCGATCTGGAAGTAGATGTCGTTGGAAAGCCCCCGTCCGAACACGGCCGCGATGGCGCCGAACAGCGCGAACGGCACGGCCATGATGACGGCGAACGGCAGCGTCCAGCGTTCGTACTGGGCAGCCAGGATCAGGATGACCATGACGATGCCCATGCCGAAAACGAGCATGGAGGAGCCGGCGGCCGCCTTTTCCTGATAGGCCGAACCGGTCCAGGCCAGGGTGTAGTCCGCCGGCAGCACCTTGGCCGCCGCTTTTTCCATGGCGGCCAGGGCCTCGCTCGAGGTGTGGCCGTCGGCCGGCTGGCCCATGATCTTGGCCGCCGGGAAGACGTTGAAGCGTTCCATGACCTCGGGGCCGGTGGATTTCTCGATGGTGGCCAGCGCGGTCAGCGGAATCATCTCGCCCGATTTTGAGCGCACGTAGACCTCGCGCAGGTCTTCCGGCCGGTCGCGGTATTTCGCCTCGGACTGGAGCTGGACCCGGAAGGTGCGGCCGAACTTGTTGAAGTCGTTGACGTAGTAGGCACCGAAGGTGGCCTGCATGGCGTCGTAGACGTCGCTTATGGCCACGCCGAGCGCCTTGGCCTTCTGGCGGTCGAGATCCACGCGCAACTGGGGCACGTTGGCCCCGAAGGTGGTGGCCACGCGCCCGAGCGCCGGGTCCTTTTTGGCCTCGGCCACGAGCTTGTCGGTCATCACGGCCAGATCCTGGGCGTTGCCCTCGCCGCGATTTTGCAGGTAGCCCTCGAAGCCGCCGGTATTGGACATGCCGGTGATCGCCGGCGGGTTGAAGGCCAGGGTCATGCTTTTGGGCAGGGCCATGCCGCGCCCGAAGATGCGCTTGACGAAGGCGAACGAGCTTTCGTCCGCTTTCTTGCGCTCGTCCCAGGGCTTGAGCGGAATGAACAGGGTGCCGTAGTTGGAGCGGTAGGTGGAGCTCAGGAGATCGAGGCCGGTGATGGTGATCTGATGCTCCACCACGGGGTCCTTGGCGTTCATGGCGTCCATGGCGTCGTCGATCTTCTCGGTGGCCCGAAGCGACGTGCCGTCCGGCAGGATGTTGAGCCCGATGACGTAGCCCTGGTCCTCGTCCGGGACCAGACCGCCGGGAACGATGCGGAAAAGCGACAAGGCCCCGACGCACAGGACCGCGAAGAGCACCAGGGCCATGACCACATGGTGCAGCAGAAAGGACACGCCGGCGGCATAGCCGTTTGTCACCTTGTCGAAGAGGCGGTTGAAGGACCGGAAGACCCGGTTGGGTTCCTGATGCCCGGCTTTTAAAAGCGAGGCGCAAAGGGCCGGGGTGAGCGTCAGGGCCACGAGACCCGAGATGACCACCGACACGGCGATGGTGATGGCGAACTGCTTGTACATTTGGCCGGTAAGCCCTCCGAGGAAGGCGACCGGCACGAACACGGCGCAAAGGACCAGCACGATGGCGACGACCGGCCCAGTCACCTCCTCCATGGCCTTGGCCGTGGCTTGCCTCGGCGGGAGCTTTTCCGTGCTCATGATGCGCTCGACGTTTTCGAGCACCACGATGGCGTCGTCGACCACGATGCCGATGGCCAGCACCATGCCGAACAGCGTCAGCGTGTTGATGGTGAATCCGAGGGCGTACATGCCGGCGAAGGTGCCGATGATGGAGACCGGCACGGCCAGGCAGGGAATGAGCGTGGCCCGAAAGTTCTGCAGGAAGATGAACACCACGAAAAAGACCAGGATCATGGCCTCGACCAGGGTGTGGATGACCTCCTCGATGGACACGCGCACGAAGGTGGTGGTGTCGAGCGGCACCTTGTAGCTGATGCCGTCCGGGAAGCGCTTGGACAGTTCGGCCAGCTTGGCCGTGACCAGGTCGGCCGTATTGAGGGCGTTTGCGCCCGGGGACAGGTAGATGCCAATGTTGACCGCCGGATTGCCGGAGATCTTGGAAATGGACGAGTAATCCTTGGCCCCCAGTTCCACCCGGGCCACGTCCTTTAAGCGCAGCACCGAGCCGTCGGGCTGGGCCTTGAGGATGATGTTGCCGAATTCTTCCGGGGTGAGCAGCCGGCCCTTGGTGGTGACCATGTAGTTGATGGCCACCGGTTTTTCGGACTCTGTCGGTTCCGCGCCGATGCGGCCGGCGGCGAACTGGGCGTTTTGTTCCTGGATGGCGGCGGCCACGTCGGCCGGCGTGAGCCCCAGCTGGGCCAGCTTGTCCGGCTGCAGCCAGACCCGCATGGAATAGTCCTTGGCCCCGAAGATGGAGGCGTCACCCACGCCCGGCAGGCGCTTGAGCTCGTCGAGGACGTTCACCAGCACGTAGTTGCTGAGGTAGACGGCGTCGTAGCGCTTGGTCGGGGATTCGAAGGCAATGACCTGGAGGATGTTGGACGATCGTTTGCGCACGGTCACGCCCTGGCGTTGCACTTCGGCGGGCAAGGTGGTCAGGGCGGCCTGGACGCGGTTATTCACGTTGATGGTGTTCTGGTCGGGATCGGTGCCGACGGCAAAGGTGACGGCCATGGACAGCGAGCCGTCGCCGGAGCTGGTCGAGCGCATGTAGAGCATGTTGTCCACGCCGTTGATCTGCTGTTCGAGCGGCGCGGCGACTGTCGCGGCGATGACCTCGGGGCTGGCCCCGGGGTAGGAGGTCGAGACGTTGACTTCCGGCGGAATGATGTCCGGATATTGGGCGATGGGCAGGTTTTTAATGGCCGCCAGACCCGCCAGCACGATGACCAGCGAGATGACGATGGAAAAAACCGGACGCCCCAGGAAAAACCGTGAGATCATGAACGGGGCTCCTTGGTCGCCTGGGAGGCTTCGGCCTTGTCGGCGGACGCCTGGGCGGTGGGCTTGCCCGATCCCTCGGCCTGGGCGGGCGCATTCTCCTGGCGCACGCGCACGACCATGCCGGGGCGCACCTTGATGATGCCCTCGGCCACGATGCGGTCACCGTTTATCAGGCCCTTATCCACCAGGTAGTCGTTGCCGACGGACTGGCCGAGCACGATGGGCCGGGGCGAGACCTTGTTGGAGGCGTCCAGGACCCAGACCATGGCGCCCTGCTGGGTGTTGAGCACCGCGCCCTGGGGCACGGCCAGGGCGTCCTTGTAGTGGGCGCCTTCCAGGCGCACCCGCACGAACTGGCCCGGCAGCACCGCGCCGTCGGGATTCTTGAACTCGGCCCGGACCTTGACCACGCCGGTGGTGGAGTCGACCTGGGTGTCGGTGAAGTTGATGCGGCCGGGCTCCTTGTAGACGCTGCCGTCGGGCAGGACCAGGCGCACGACGTAATCGCCGCCCGCGCCGATGACCACCTTGCCCGCGGCCAGATCCTTGCGCAGGCGCAGCATCTCGGGCCCGGACATGGAGAAGTTGACGTAGAGCGGATCGACCCGGTTGATGGTGGTCAAAAGGCTGCTGTCGCTGGTGGTGCTGATGAGGCTGCCTTCAGACTTGGTCTCCTTGCTGGTGAGACCGGAGATAGGGGCCGTGACCTTGGTCCATTGGAGGTTCAGCGACGCTTCGCGCACCTTGCCCCGGGCAGATTCCACGGCGGCCTTGGCCGAATCCAGGGTGGTCCTCGCGTCGTCAAAGTCCTTTTTGGCCACGACATCGCCCTTGTAGAGCGTTTCCATGCGCTTGGCGTCGCGTTCGGCCTGGGTCAGGGTGGCCTCGGTCTGGCCGAGCGCACCCTTGGCCTGTTCCAGGGCGGCCTGGTAGGGGGCGGGGTCGATCTCGAACATCAGGTCGCCCTGGCGCACGGGCTGGCCTTCCTCATAGTTGCGGCGCAACAGGATGCCGCCCACCCGGGCCCGCACCTGGACCTCGCGCGAACCCGCGGTCTGGCCCATGTAGGCCATGTGCAGGGGAATATCGGCGCGCTTGACGGTATAGGCCACGATTTCCGGGGGCGGCGGGGCCTTGGCGGACGTCTCCTGTCCGGAACTGTCCGTGGCGCAACCGGAGAGGCCGGCGCAAAGGGCGCACAACACGCCAAGGATGAGCCCGCGAAGGGCGGTTTGCGGGAGCGTAAACGCGGTCATGGAGTCCTCCGGGAAAAGCGCCGGGCACAGTCCTCCTGGGCAGGGCGCTTTGGTTGTTCGACGAATGGTTATTGCAGGGGCTGGTTGGCCGCTTCACCACCCGCCAGAAGCGGCATCCAGGCGGCGGCGAATCGGTCGGCGGCCTGGGCGGTGAAATGGTATCCATCGTTGCGGTCGAACCAGGGGACGATAAGGTCGGTATTGGGGCCCGCGTAAATCCCGCGCGCCGGATTGACCACGGCGGTCTGGGCGGCGGTGATGGCCGGGCAGGACTTGTAGCAGACGGGATTGCGCGTGTCGCGACAAGCGGTCGGGTCCAGGAAAAGCGAGGCCCGCGAAACGAAAATATCGGGCTTGGGACCAGCCAGCCGGCGCACCTCGTCGAGGACCGATTCGAGGACGACCTGGTATTCCGACCGCGTCAGGCCCAGGGCGCAGTCGGCCTCGCCCTGGTGGAAAAAGACATGGGTCGGCACAAGGCCGTGGGCGCGCATGTCCTCGATGGTTCCGTCGAGCAGGGCATGCAGACTGCCTTTGGAGCCCCAGTTGAGGATGGAGGAACCGCCCCGGGCGATGTCCACGAAAAGCACCGTGTCGTAGAGGCCGCTGGTCACGAGCAGGTCGCCCAGCCTGCCCCAGGCGCTTCCCTTGGAACCCGAGGCCCCGGGGATGGCATCGCGGACCTTGAGGCATTCCCCGCCCTGGTAGGCGTAGACCGCCTGGGTCGCGCCGTAGCCGGGGTCCACGGTGTTGGAGGCGTTGGACTGGCCGAAGACCAGGGCGACCATGCCGCGCGGCCCGGTCAATTTCCGGCAGTCGACGCGGGGCGCGTCGGCCGGCGCCTTGTACACGGCCAGCTCGCCCCGGGCGTCGCCCTGGGCGTTGGTGACGGGCATGCGGTCGCCGTACTTGGCGTAGACCGTCTCCACGGTCGCCTGATCGCCAAAGGCCGGGGCCAGGCCGGCGACGAGCAGCACCACGGCCAGACCGGCGATGCAGGTGCCCCGGCGATCAGACTTGCGAGTAAACGGATGTTCACCTGACGGGGAAAAAAAATCAAACCCGAACGGCATGGATGAAAAGCTCCCAATTGGCGGTGATCTGGCGCGGCATGTCCACGTCCTGGACATCACGCACACAAATAAGGGCGGGCATGGCGATCAATCCGAGAAAATGCACGAAGAGTTCTTCCGGACGGATGTCGCTGCGAATCTGCTTTTGCGCCTGCCCTTGTTTGAAGATTTCGAGAAGGCTTTCGCGCACTGTATTGTGGTGTTTGAGCTTGAGTTCACGCAGGCGCGGTTCCTCGAACCACAGGACATCCGAAAGAAATATCACCGGCAGGGCGCGGTACTTGACCACGAGTTTCATGATGCCCAGATAGATCAGCTTCAGGGCATCCATGGGGGTTTCCCCCTGGGCCTTGGCCTGGCGCAGGTTGGCGAGGGCCATTTCGTGGTGCTCTTCGAGCACGGCGGCGAGGATGTCCCCCTTGTTCTTGTAGTGGCGGTACAGGGCGGCGGCGGAGATGCCCACCGCCTCGGCCACCCGGCGGACGGTCACCGCGCCGAGCCCTTGCTCGACCACGATCGTCAGCGCGGCCTCGGCGATCTGTTCCCGCCGCAGAGGGGATTCCATACGTTCAGCCATGGGGTAATGGTTAACACCTGTTTACGTCTTGTCAAGTGGGATTATTCTTCCTGGTCCGGCGCGAGATCGCTAGAAGGTGTAGAGGAAACCCAGGGAGCCCATCCAGGCGTCCTGGGCCTGATTGGTGAAGCGGTGCCCCCAGATGCTGGTCTTGAGCCCTTGTGGCGAGGCGAAACCGGTCTGCACTGTCAGGCTCAACTGCTCGGTGATGGCGTAACTGCTGTCGCAGTTGACGCCGATGAGCCATTCGCCCTGGGCCAGATTGCGGCCCATGGTGACGTACTGGCCCACGCCGCCGCTGGCAGTAACCGCCTTGCGCAGGCCGGCCGGGCTGTTCGTGCCGGCGACGGCGGCCACGGTCAGCCGGCTGGCGAGTTTCTCGAGGAAGCGTATGTCGCGCAGGGACGCGGCCAGCCCCCAGGTGCCGGTCGGGTCCACGCCGATGGAATTGTTGCTGAATTCCTGGTCGTTATCGAAAAGAAACGAGGTGCCGGGGCCCCATTTGGGCGTGATGACGGGCAGGCGTTCGCTGCCGTTGCCAAGGCTCGAATCCTCGCCGCTGGCTACCCAGCCGAAGACTCCGGGCACCATCCAGTCGAAGCCCGAATAGGTGACCCCGGCGTCGAAGAACCAGCCGCGACGGCGGTTGCGTTCGCGGTCGGCCGGGGCGGCGTCGCCGTAGATGCCGTCGCAATAGAATTTGACGGGATCGGCGGCGTCCACGGTCAGGGCCAGACCGGCCCACCACATGGCGTTCTGGTTGTCCTTGTAGGGATAGCCGGTGGTGGACAGATAGCTTGCGGCCGAGCGCAGGCCCGTGGCGAAGAGGTCGTCGGGGTCGGAGCCCTTGCCGTACACGCCGACGAGGCCCCAGGGCGTGGCCGAGAAACCGTCCAGGGTCACGGGCAGGGCGAGGTGGTAGATGTCGAAGGCGTCGCCGATCTGGGTGGTGGTCTCCTGATAGGTCCGGCCCGCGGCCAGCAGCTGGCCATAGGCGGCCTGGACCGAGAAGTGCTCGTTGACGGGGATGTTCACGTAAAGGGCGGCGCTGGCCTGGTCGCCGTCGTCGGCGGCCAGCACGATGCTGTCGTAGAAGACCTCGGTATGGGGCATGGACAGGGGCTGGTAGCCGGCCGTGACCTCGATGTCGGTGCCGGGCCATTTGAACTGGAGGTAGGCCAGATACGGCTCGATGGCGGCCTCGGGATTGGCGGCGGTCAGGTAGCCATGGCCCCAGGCCTCGTCGTCGATGCGCATGCCGAAGCGGAATTTGAGGTTTTCGTTGGCCATGAAATCGCTGCGCAGCCGCAACCGCTGCCAGAAGGTGGCGCGGTCCTCGGTCCGGGTGCCGGTTTCGTCCCAGCCGGTGAAGTTGCGATTGGCGAAGAAGACGCCGTAGACGCGGGCGTCGCCGGCCATGCGGACATCGGTCGCGGCAAGGGCCGCCTGGGCGGTGGCGCTAAAAAGCGCCAGGGCGAGAAGGAGATGTTTGGGTCGCATGCTGTCTACTCCATAAGCATGGTACGTTGAGGAAATAAATAGTAATATGAATTATTATTTTTTATGCGTTCTAGTCTCTCCTTCCTTCGGTTACAAGGTGCGGGCGAGCTGATGGGGAATTGCCCATCAGCCGACGCAGGCCGGTCAGGGCGATGGCGCGGGGCTTTATCGATTTTGGTTGTGATTTTTGTTTTCATTACACGAGCGCCCCGTTCTCGTCCTGGGTGCGGAACCGCTGGCACAGCCGGTGCACGGCAGCCTGGTCGGCCATGAAGGCCGCCACCACGTCGGGATCGAATTGGCTGCCCCGGCAGCGCAGGAGTTCCGCCCGGGCCGCCTCAAACGTCATGGCCGGGCGGTAAGGCCGGCTTTGCAGCATGGCCGACAGGCTGTCGGCCACGGTGATGATGCGCGCGCCGAGGGGGATGTCCCGGCCGGCAAGGCCCAGCGGATAGCCGCCGCCGTCGAAACGTTCATGGTGGGCGGCCACCATCTCCACCACGCCGAGTCCGGACAGGCAGGACAGGGGGGCTAGAATCTCGGCCCCTATGGCCGGATGGGCGCGCATGCGGTCCCACTCGGCCCCGGTCAGGCGGCCGGGCTTGCACAGCACCGCGTCCGGCACGCCGATCTTGCCGATGTCGTGCAGATGGCCGGCCACGTGGACGATGTCGGCCTCGGGCGAGGACAGGCCCAGGCTTCGGGCCAGGACCCTGGCCACTTCGGCCACTTCTTCGGAGTGGGCCAGGGTGTGCGGGTCCTTGGCGTCGATGGCCCGGCCAAGGGAGGCGGCCAGTTCGTGGACGGCGGCCATGACCGTGTCCCGTCCGGTTGCGGATTCCGGCGACTTGCGGTCGGACTGGGTGGGATCGTCGAAATAGGGCGGTTTGAGCATCGGGTGTTGCGCGGTACGTCTTTGTTGTGGTTGCATAATGTCCCGGATGGGCTGGGATTTGTCCTATTATTTATGATAATGATTGTCAATATCAAAATAAGAAAAAAACTTTAGAAAGGGGAGAGCGCGAGAGGGGCTACTGCCCTTTTCAAAGGGTTTCCCCTCTCGCATCATCTCTCTTCTCTCTCCCTTCTTCCCCAACAAAAAACCGCCGCCGGGCGAACCCGACGGCGGCAGGGAGGGGGGCAGGCAACGATCGACTAGTAGGCTTCGTCGTAATCCAGGTCTTCCTGGGTCACGGGATGACGGAACAGGTGCATGGCCCAGACCTGGTAGATGATGACGATGGGCACGAAGACCAGGGCCACGCCGAGCATGATGGAAAGCGTCAGCGGCGTGGACGAGGAGTTCTCGATGGTCAGCGACCAGGCCGGGTTGAGGCTCGAGGGCAGCAGGGCCGGGAAGATGCCGAACACGCCGAAGAGCGCCGCGCCGCCAATCAAAAGCGCCGAGCCGACCCAGGAGGCCAGCGGACGTCCCTCGCGGCGGTACTTGCAGGTCAAGAGCAGCCCGGCCACCGGCACGAGCAGCACGATGAAAAGCGCCGGATGGACGAGGTAGTTGGTGAAAAGCGGCGTCATGAACCAGGACATGACGAGGAACAGCACCACCAGCGCGGCCACCACCGGCCAGAGCTTGCCGGCGGTACGAAGCGCGCGTTCGCGGATTTCGCCCTCGGACTTCTGGGCCAGCCACAGCGCGCCGTGGTGGGCGAACAGGAACACGAACAGCAGCCCGCCGGCCAGGCCGTAGGGGTTGAGCAGGGTGAAGAGGTTGCCCTGCAGGATGCCGTCCTTGTCGAGAGGAATGCCCATGAAGATGTTGGCGAAGGCCACGCCGAGGAGCAGGGCCGGCAGGAAGCTGCCCAGGAAGTTGCAGGCGTCCCAGAGCTTACGCCAGCCGGCGCTGTCGACCTTGGAGCGAAATTCCAGGGTGACGCCGCGCAGGATCAGCGAGAATAAAAGCAGCATCAGCGGCGTATAGAGGCTGGAAAACATGATGGCGTAGGTTTTCGGGAAGGCGGCGAAGGTCACGCCGCCGGCCGTGATGAGCCAGACTTCGTTGCCGTCCCAGAAGGGACCCATGGCGTTGTACATGATACGGGTTTCCGTATCGTTTTTGGAGAAGAAGGGGCGGATGATGCCGATGCCGAAATCATAGCCGTCCAGGACGAAATAGACCGCCCAGAGCACTCCCCAAAGGATGAACCAGATTGTTCCGAGATCCATGGCCATTCTCCTTGCTGTCAAACCGGCCGGGCCGGGTTCGGGCTTTCTTGCGTCTTACGGTTCCCGTGTCGGGGCCTTAGGCCGGTTGCTTGCGGGCGTATTTGGTCAGAAGGAAGATGTCGATGGCCGCAAGCAGGATATAGACCACGAAGAAGGCCACCAGGCTGATGGCGACCTGGGAGGTGGCCAGGGGAGACACGGCGTCCTTGGTGCGCATGAGGCCGTAGACGATCCAGGGCTGGCGTCCGACCTCGGCCACGGCCCAACCGGCCTGCAGGGCGAGGTAGGGAACGGGGATGCACCAGACGAAAAGCTTGAGCAGCTTGGGCGAGCATTCAACCGGCTGATGGCGGGCGATAAAGGCCAGGATAGCCACGATGATCATCAGCGTGCCGAGCCCCACCATGAGGCGGAAGGCAGAGAAGGTCAGGGTGACGGGAGGGCGGTCCTGCTTGGGAAAGTCCTTGAGGCCCTTGACCACGGCCGAGGGGTTGTTGAAGGCCATGATGCTTAAGATGCTCGGGATCTTGCCGAACTGGATGCTGTTGCCCTCGTTTTCGGGATCGGGAACCTGGACGAGGTACATGGGGGCGTTGGGTTGGGTTTCCCAGTGGGATTCCATGGCCGCGAGCTTGGCCGGCTGGACCTCGGCCACGATGTTGCCCTGCCGGTGGCCGACCAGGGCCACGACCAGGGCGAAGATCAGGGCGAAGGCCGCGCCGATGCGGAAGGACTTGGTGAAGAAATCGACGTTCTGCTTGCGCAGCAGGTGCCAGGCCGACACGCCCACCACGAAGAAGCCGCCCAGGGCCCAGGCGCCGGTGACGGTGTGGAAAAATTCGTTCCAGGCGTAACCGTTGGTGATGACGTCGGTGAAGCTCGCCAGTTCGGCCCGGCCGTTTTGGATCACGTAGCCAACCGGGTGCTGCATGAAGCCGTTGGCCAGGATGATCCACAGGGCCGACAGGTTGGCGGCGAAGGCCACGAGCCAGATGCAGGTGGCGTGAAATTTGGGCGAAAGCTTCTTCCAGCCGAAGACCCAGACCGCGACGAAGGTCGATTCCAGAAAGAAGGCGGCCGTGGCCTCGATGGCCAGGAGCGAACCGAAGATATCGCCGACGAATGTCGAGTAGCGCGACCAGTTGGTGCCGAACTGGAATTCCAGGGTGAGGCCCGTGACCACGCCTAGGGCGAAGTTGATCAAAAAGAGTTTGCCCCAGAACTTGGCCATCTTTTTGTACGTCTCGTCGCCGGTGCGCACGTACTTCGTTTCCATGACCGCCACGATGAACGAGAGTCCGAGCGTGAGCGGCACGAAGATAAAGTGAATGAATGTGGCAAAGGCGAACTGCAACCGGGAAAGCAATAACACGTCCATGATCGGTCTCCTTTTCCTCCGTCTGATCGAAAAATCCCTTGTTGCATCCTCCCCGGCGGCCGCGCCAGGTTGTCCCGGGCCTTATTGCGAGCCCTCAAAAACCCTGGCCCGTACCTAACACCCCGTCAGGGAAAATGCACCAGCCTCACGACGATTTTTTACCCGCCTCCGTCTATTTGCGACGGCCGCATAGGCCGTTTGGCGCATGCCTGCTCCTCCTCCCGGGCCAGCGCGGCCAGGGTCGTGTCGGCCAGCGTTTCGCGCAGTTGCCGGCGCGCCGTTTCCCATACCCGGTGCACCGAGCAGATGGTCTGCCGGGTGCAGGTGTCGGGACGGTGGATGCAGTCGTTTAAAAAGATTTCCCCGTCGATGGCTTCGACCACGGACAGCAGCGACACCGCTTCCGGGGCCTTGACCATCTCGTAGCCGCCCTGGGCGCCTTGGCGGATGGCGATGATGCCGGCCCGGGCCAGGTTTTGGGCGACCTTGCCCAGGAACTGGGCCGGAATGTCCATGGCTTCGGCGATTTCCTTGCGGGATATGATTGCCCGGTCCTGGTGCATGGCCAGGTACAGGACGCATCGGATGGCATATTCGCCGGCTCGGGTCAGGCGCATGGACGACCTCAATATGGATTAATAGGACTTGATTGATCCTATATATGGGCCGACCGGGACTGTCAACGCATTTTCCGTCGCAAGGTGCGGGTTTTTAAGGTCTTGAGGCGGCGGCGACCAGCTCCGGGGCGTGGCGGTCGAGGAGACGCCGGGCGATGCTTGTGCGCGGGGCCAGGCCTGGCGGCGGGGAGGCGGGCGAAAACCACTGCGCGGTCTCCAGCTCCGTTTTGTCCACCACGAGTTCGCCGCCGGCGTACTCGGCCACGAACCCGGCCATGATCTGGCTGGGGAAGGGCCAGTTCTGGCTGCCCACGTAGCGCAGGTCGCGGATGGTCAGCCCCGTTTCCTCCAGGACTTCGCGCACGACGCATTCCTCGAGGGATTCGGCGAATTCCACGAACCCGGCCACCATGCCGTACTGGTCGGCCGGCCAGTCGGGCTTGCGCACGAGCAGCACCTCGTCGCCGCGCCGGATGAGCACGATCACGGCCGGGTGGATGCGCGGATAATATTCCCGGGCGCAGACCGTGCAGCGCGCGCCGAAACTGCCAGTGATCTCCGTGGGCGCGCCGCCGCAGGCCGGACAGATGCGGCTGCGGTCGCGCCAGTGGAGCACCTGCCGGGCCAGGCCGGATAGGGTGATCTGGGCTTCGGTGAGGGCCTCCCCGCGATAGCCGGCCGCAACCGGCACGAAAGGCTCGGGAATGGCGGCCTCGGGCTCGAGCCGGACCGCGCGCAGGGGCCTCCCCTGCCAGGTGCCGACATAGACCGGGGAGACGGCGTGGGGACCGGGCAGCGGCTCCAGGCCGAAGGGGAGTTCCAGCGCGCCGGAAGCCGGCCGCATGACCATCTCGTTGCCCCGAAGCGCCAGCCAATAGCCGGGGGTTCCCGGGACGTCGCGGTCCGGGGTGCCGAAGATGAAGTCGTTTTCGATGACGTCGCGATTATAGGCGAGATGGGTCATTTCCGGATAGGGCATGGTGGCCTCGGCGGGTTGGAGTGCGGCGGGCTTACGCCCGTCCGGAAATGATACGCCGAGAAAAGCCTTTTGGCCAGGAAGGGGTGGACGGGGATACCCGGGGGAGGGGGCTTTTTGAAAAAAGCCCCCTCCCCCGGACCCCCTCCCGCAAAAACTTTTTATGGGGTATTGGGGAGTTGCCGATTGCTCTGTTGCGGTGAGGGCGGAAAGAGGGCGGACGTCTTTTGAAGAGAGGACAGGGTGGATTCGACGACGCAAACGCGGGGAGGGGATGCGATGCGTGATTGCCGTGCCGACGCCGAAGCCATTTTCCGGGCCGGACTCGCCCGGGTGGACCCGCTGGCCATGATGGAGCGCGTGCTGTCGCTTACTGGCGATATCCTGCGCGTGCACACCGAAACCGAGTGCCACGAATACGACCTTTCCCGCTTCAGGAACATCTATGTCCTGGGCGCGGGCAAGGCCTCGGCCCGCATGGCGCTGGGGCTCGAAAAGCTGCTCGGGGAGCGCATCGCCGGCGGGGTGGTGGCGGTCAAGGAAGGCTATCTGGAGAAGCTTTCCCGCATCCATCTCATGGAGGCGGCCCATCCGGTGCCGGACGCAAGGGGCGTGGCCGCGGCCGCCGAGATCTTGGCCATGGCCCAGGCGGCCGGTCCGGAGGATTTGGTCATCGTGCCGGTGTCTGGGGGCGGGTCGGCCATCCTGGCCGCGCCGTTGTCCCTGCCCGCCCGGCGTCTGACGCTCGCCGACAAGCAGGAGACCACCAGGGTGCTTCTCTCCTGCGGCGCGACCATCCAGGAGATCAACTGCGTGCGCAAGAAGCTGTCGGCGGTCAAGGGCGGACGGCTGGCGGCGGCCATCGCCCCGGCGGCCTGCCTGGGGCTGCTGCTTTCCGACGTGGTGGGCGACGACCTGGATGTCATCGCCAGCGGTCCCACCGTGCCCGATCCCACCACCGCGGCCGACGCCCTGGCCGTGCTCGACCGCTACGACGTGGCCGGCAAGATCGCGCCCGAGGCCCTGGCCGTGTTGCTCGACGTCGCCGCCGGGCGCGCCCCGGAAACGCCCAAGCCCGGCGACCCGGCCTTCGCCCATACCCGCACCGTGCTGGTGGGCACCAATTTCCAGGCGCTGCTCGCCTCCCGGGACAAGGCCAAAGAGCTTGGCTACGACACGGTGGTGCTGACCTCGCACCTGACCGGCGAGGCCCGGGAGATGGCCCATCTGTTTTTGGGCATGGCCAAGGACATCGCCGAGTACGGCGTGCCGCTTGCGCGCCCGGCCTGCGTCATCGCCGGGGGCGAGACCACCGTGACGCTTCGCGGGAGCGGCAAGGGCGGGCGCAACCAGGAAATGGCCCTGGCTTTTCTGGCGGGGCTGGCCCGGGACGCCAAAAACGCCGAGGAGGCCGTGTTCCTGGCCGCTTCCACGGACGGTTCCGACGGCCCGACCGACGCCACCGGGGCGTTCGCTTCGCTCGATATCCTGCGCGAGGGCCAGCGGCTCGGGCTGGACGCGGCCCGGTATCTGGCTGAAAACGACGCCTATCACTATTTCGAGGCCGTAGGCGCGCTGCTCGTCACCGGCCCCACCAACACCAACGTCTGCGACATCAAGGTGCTGCTTTCGCCATAGCGTGCGTCCCCCCGCACAAGGCTGGCCGCAACGCGGCACTGGGGGCTTTTGTGGTCTGGGCTGGGAGGTCTTTCGGTCAAACGAGCCTATCGACCGGTGCGTAGCCGGGGAGGGACGCGGCCCGCATCCCGGCGGCCGTGGTTTCGGACAAGGGTTGGATCGGCGGGTCTGCGGCATCGGCCGTGCTTGCCGGCACGGTCTGTTCCGGCGGGTTTTCCGTCCCGGCCGGCTGTCCCGTTGTCGGCGTCGGCCCGGAGGTTTCGGGTGGAGCTGCGTTTGCCGGGGAAGCGTCCGGCGACGCGGCTTCCGTCTTCGAGGCGGCGGCGTCTTGTGTCGTCTCGTCGCTGCCGGCGGCGTCCGAAGCGGTCTCGCTGCCGGACGTGCCGTCGGTCTCCGCTTGTCGCGCCTTTTCTTCGGCGTCTTCCTTTTCCTTTTGCGCCTGCTCGGCCTGATCCTCTCTGATCTGCTTGTTCCCTTTTCGCTTGAGCACTGCCTTGATGTAGGATTCGGACTGGGCTTCTGGGTTGGGATAATAGGTGCCGCTCACGCTGATGCCGCCGAATTGGTCGAGGAGGCTCATGATGTTGTTGCTTTGAGACGCCTGTAATTGCTGCGCGATGTCGAAGGACTGCAATGTCGCGAAGACGTATCGGGATGGGCCGGTCGTGGCGCTGGATGAGGCTATGTTGTTTAAGAGGCCGAGATTGGTATAGGTTGCGTTGCTCAGTGCGGCATAAAGGGATTCATTGATGGAATAGGTGTCGGTTACGGCCTTGCTGCTCTGGTTTTCCAGTGCGTCCGTGAGGCTTGGACGCGCGCTGGCGAGCATTGTCGAGAGGCTTTCGCTCGTCGTGTCTTTTGATGGGCTTCCTATGCTTAGGCTGTTCATATTCATGCCTCGGCACTGCGAATATATTTATCATGATAATTTATTATAAAGATCGGCTGGCCGATGTGAAACTTTAGTCGAGCGAGTGCGTCGCAACGTTTTTTCGGGTGGACCGGCCGCTTCGGCCGGAGGGGCGGACGGCGAGGACTCGCGCCGCTATGATCGGAAGCGGCGCCGGCGAGGTGCATAGACGGCGGAAAGGCGGGGGGAAAGGGGGGAAACCGGCGCGAAGCCGGTCGGCAAGGGCCTGCCGGAAACCGCTGACGAATGCAACGATTCCCAGACCCTTTTCAAGGATCTTCAACGGTGCGGCTGTTTCGGCAGTATCAGCGCAACGCCTTTAAAAACTTTAGGAAGGGGAGAGCGCGAGAGGGGAGAACCCTTTTTAAAGGGTTTCCCCTCTCGCATCTTCTTCTTCTCTCTTCGCTTGTTATCGCAGGACTTTCTTGACGACGGCCAGGAGCTGGTCCGGGGTGAAGGGCTTGACGATCCAGCCCGTGGCCCCGGCCGACTTGCCCTCGGCTTTCTTGCCGGCCTGGGATTCGGTGGTCAGCATGACGATGGGAATGAACTTGTAGGCGGCCTGGGCGCGAATGCCCTTGATCAGGCCGATGCCGTCGAGGTTTGGCATATTGAGGTCGGTGATGACCATGTCCACGGTCCCGGAAAGTTTGGCCAGGCCATCCTTGCCGTCGCAGGCCTCGATGACGTCGTATCCTTCCTTCTTGAGCGTGAAAGCCACCATCTGACGCACGCTCGCTGAATCGTCCACGGTCATGATCCGTTTAGCCATCATGTTCCCCATCGGCGAAAAAGGGTTGGAGCAGGGGCGTGTTGTCGAAGCCGGAAACCCTGGCCGCCAGCCTGGCTGCCTCGGCCACCGGGCCACGTCGGGCGAACGTGCGGCCGTCGCGGTCGAGGGTCAGGGCTGTCGCCAGCAGCAACTGCAGAAAGCTTATGTCGGCATCCTCGACGCCCGATATGTCCAGGGCCAGCGGCCGTCCTTCGCCAACGGCCTGTAGCAGGGCCTTATGCAGGGCGGCGGCGTGTTCCACTGTGCATTTGCCGGCAATGCCGAGCACGAGGCTGTTGCCGTCTTCGGTACGGGTCAGTTCCATAACTACCGCTCCTTGCCTGGCCCTTTCTACTGGGCCAGTGTACGGGAGGCTTTGACCGCGTGCAAGCGGGAGTCTTCCTGTTCGCGCACGAAACGGACGAGCTGGGGCACGTCGAGGATCAGCGAAATGCTGCCGTCGCCGTTTATGGTCGTGCCTGAAATCCATTTGAGATGACGGTAACAGTCGTCGAGGCTCTTGATGACGGCCTGCTGCCGGCCCACCACCTTGTCCACGCAAAAACCGACCATATCCCCTTCCACTTCGGTGATGACCACGCGCTCATAGCCGGGCTGGGTTCCGGGCACGGCGAAAAGCTTGCGCAGGCTCACCACCGGTATCAGTTCGCCCATCCGGTCCATGTTTTCCACGGTGCGCACCTCGCTTGCGGGAAAGCGCTCCTGGAAGCCGCGCAGGGTGACCAGCGGCACGATGAAGGAATCCTTGCCCACCACCACGGAGAAGCCGTCGATGATGGCCAGCGTCAGCGGCAGCTTGATGGTCACCGTGGTGCCCTGGCCAAGGACGCTGTCCACCTCCACCGAGCCGCGCAGGGCCTCGATGTTGCGCTTGACCACGTCCATGCCCACGCCGCGTCCCGAGATGTCCGACACCGTCGCGGCGGTGGAAAAACCCGGGGCGAAGATGAGTTCGAAGATGGCCTTTTCGGGCAGGTCCATGTCCGGGGCGATGAGTCCCTTTTCCACGGCCTTGTTGCGGATCACCACGGGGTCGATGCCCTTGCCGTCGTCGCTTATGGCGATGACCACGTTGCCGCCGGAATGGCTGGCCGACAGGGTGATGTGGCCTTTCTCCGGCTTGCCGGCGGCCTGCCTTTCGGCCGGCGTTTCCACGCCGTGGTCCAGGCTGTTGCGTAGCAAGTGCACCAGCGGATCCTTGATGCGGTCGATGACGGTCTTGTCGAGCTCGGTGTCGCCGCCCAGGGCTTCGAATTCCACGACCTTGCCGAGGGAAGCCGAAAGGTCGCGCAAAAGCCGGGTGAACTGGCTGAACACCGTGCCGATGGGCAGCATGCGGAGCCCGAGCGCCACGTCGCGCATGGCGTCGGTCAGGCGTTCGAGGTCCTCGTCCACGGCGGCGGCGGCGTCGAGGTCCCGGGCCTGGACGGCCTGGCGCAGGCGGGACTGGAGGATGACCAGCTCGCCGGCCATGCTGACCACGCTGTCCAGCCGGGCCGCGTCCACACGCAACGTGGTGCTTCCCGTCGCGGCGGCCTGGCGCTTGCTGCCGCCTTCCGCGGCGCTGAGTTGGGTTCTTTTGGCTTTGGCCTTGGCCTCGCTGATGGTTGCCAGCTTGTCGGCCAGGGCCCGGCCCAGAGCGTCGAGCACCGCGTCGGTCGGGGCGGCGTCGAGGCCGGTGAGGGCGTGGAGCAGCTCGCCAAGGTCATCGCCGCGCAGATTGCCCTGATGGATGCGCTCGATGGTGATGTCGGAGTCGTCCTCGACGAAGATGAACACGTCGCGCAGGCTGTTCTCGGTGCAGGGCGTACGTACGAGCATGTCGAACACGCCGTAGACTTCTTCCGGGTCGAAGTCCGGGGCGTCCAGCTCCGGCATGGGGCCGTGGCGCAGGGAGCGCACGAGGCCCACTGCGTCGAGGTCGGCCAGCAGCCGGGCCGGATCGTTGCCGGAATGCAGGATGCGCGGGCTCGGGCAAAAGCGCACCCAGTAGATGCCGGGTGGTCCCGCCTGGGGCTCGCAGGCATAGCAGGCGTTTTCCTCGGTATCGCAGGTGAGGCCCGACGGGGGCGACGCAGCCGTGACGCCTGCCGGCGGATGCGCCGCATGCGTGTCCTTGCCGGGCAGGAAGGCGGCAAAGGACGCGAGCAGTGCATCCGAGGCGGCGAGCAGTTCCGGTCCCGGCGGGACCGGGGCTTCCAGCAGTGCCAGAATGTGATCCCTGGCCGCAAGCGTGAGCGTCAGCAGTTCGCTGGTGACCGGCAGATCCCCCGCGCGCACCCGGTCGAGCACCGTCTCCACGTCGTGGGTGAAGCGGGAGATCTCCTCGAAGCCGAACATGGCCCCGCCGCCCTTGATGGTGTGCATGGCGCGGAAACAGGCGTCCACGCGTTCCATGTCGCCCGGGTTTTTTTCCAGATCGAGCAGCCCGCGTTCCAGTTCGCCGAGCAGTTCCCGGGTCTCCTCCACATAAATACCGATGGACGGATCAATCTCGCTCATCGTTGCCCACCCCGTCTTCCCGTCGGCGGGCGGCAATCGCGCCCGGGCCGGTGTTAGAAACGTTCGAACTGGTCATCGTCGCTGTCCATGTCCAGGGAAATGGCCGGTGCGGCCGACTCGGCCCGGGGCTTGGCGGACGGCCCCTTGGCCAGGGCCGGGCGGGCGGCGGGCTTGCCCTTGTTGGCCCGGGGCTTGGCGGCGGGCCTGGCCACGCGGGCGCCGGCCTCGAGCTGGAAGAAGGCGACGCTCGCCTGCAGCTGTTCGGCCTGGGCCGAGAGTTCCTCGGAGGTGGAGGCCAGCTCTTCGGAAGCGGAGGCGTTTTGCTGGATGACCTGGTCGAGCTGTTGGAGCGCCTTGTTGACCTGCCCCGATCCGGTGGACTGTTCCTGGCTGGCGGCGTTGATCTCCTGGACCAGATCGGCCGTGCGCTGGATGTCCGGCACGAGCTTGGCGAGCAGGTCTCCGGCCCGTTCGGCCACGCTGGTGGTGGAGCTGGAGAGCTTGGTGATCTCCGAGGCCGCCGACTGGCTGCGTTCGGCCAGCTTTCTGACTTCGGACGCCACCACGGCGAAACCCCGGCCGTGTTCGCCGGCCCGGGCCGCTTCCACGGCGGCGTTTAGGGCAAGCAGGTCGGTCTGACGGGCGATTTCCTCGATGATGGAGATCTTGCCGGCGATTTCCTTCATGGCGGCCACGGCCTGGGTCACGGCCTGTCCGGATTCGCGGGCGTCGTTCGCCGCCTTGACGGCGATGGCCTCGGTCTGGCTGGCGTTGTCGGCGTTCTGGCTGATGCTCGAGGCCATTTGCTCCATGGCCGAGGACGATTCCTCGACGGCCGAAGCCTGCTCGGTGGCGCCCTGGGACAGGGATTCGGCCGAAGCGCTCATCTCCTCGCTGCCCGAGGCCACGTTTTCCGCTCCGGACTGGACCTCGCCCACCACGTCGCGCAGCCGGTCGATCATCTCGGACATGCTTATCAGCATCACGTCCTTGTCCGACCGGGCCGTGACGGAAACGGTCAGGTCGCCCTGGGCCAGCCGGCTGGCCACGTCGGCCGTGGTCCGCTCGGCCTCGATCATGCGCTCCATGGCCATAAGCAGGGTGCCGATCTCGTCGCGCCCCTCGATGCTCACGTCCACGTCCAGGTCGCCGTGGGAGACGGATTCGGCGGCGGTGATGGCCTTTTTGACGCCGCGCAGGATGCCCTTGGTGATGAGCACGGCAAACAGGAGGCCGAGGATGATGGCCGTGACCGCGGCGGCGATATTGACGCTGTTGGCCGTGCGCGATTCGGCGTTCATGCTTTCCTGCTGGACGTTGACGGCTTCCAGGGCGACCTTGGCGGCCTGATCGGCGGCGGCGGCCATGTCCTTGATCACCACGACCCGGGTCTCGGCGGCGGCCAGGAAGCCTTCCATACGGGATTTGTAGGTTTCGGCGCGGGTGACGATGTCCAGCATCATGGCGCGTTCTTCCGGCGTGGCCAGAAGTTTTTCGGCGTCCTTGCCCGACGCGATGAGCTTTTCCAGAAAACTCCGGGCGTTGTCCATGCGCGACGTGTCGCCCTTCCACAGGTAATACAGGACCTCGATGCGCGAACGCAGGAACTGCTGGATGAGACTGCTTACGCGGTGCTGCACCATGGCCGCCTTGGCCACGGCCTCGCCCCCGGTGGCGGAGGACTTGGTCACGGCCTCGGCCAGATGCTGGTCCAGGGTTTCCCCGGCTTTTTGCAGGGCGCCGGCCGCGTCGACCAGGGTCTTGAGCGTTTCCGCATTGGTCTTTTCGCTTTCCAGATAACGGCCGAGTCCGGCCTCATAGGCGGCGACGTCCTTGATGATCGCGTCCATGCGTTCCCGGTTGCGGGGATCGCTTAACGTATGCTTGAGGGCTTGGGCCTTTTCCCTGGCTTTGGCGAGATTTTTGCGAAAGGATTCCAGACGGCCCTGATCCTTGCTGTTCATGAAGTACAGCATGTCCATGCGGGCGCTGGTGATGGCGTCGCTGATGATGTTGACGGCCTCCATCTTGGCGGAGCGCGACAATAACATATCGAGGCTTACATAGCCCACCCCGGCGATGAGGATGGTAAATACAATAAGCAGGCCGAAGCCGAGCCCCAGCTTGAAGGCGAGACTACGATTCTTGAACATGGTGGACTCCGGATTTACGAGGTTGAATCGTTTCGCCGCAGGGCAACGCCATGATCCGCCTGGAAGCACTTCTCTCTTGTTTCTTCGGCCAATTGGGCAATCTTAATTAGGGATTGGAGGTGATTTCGTCGTTTTCTCCCGCAGGCGGGGCCGTCTCGCCAAGCATATGGGACAAATCGAGGATTTCCTCGGTGGAGAAAACCTTGTCCACGTCGAGGATCAGGATGAAGCGGTCCCCGTGCCTGCCGATGCCCCGGATGAAATCGGCCCGCACGGCGGCGCCCATGCGCGGCGGCGGGTCGATGCGGTCCGTCTCGAGCTCCAGGACTTCCTTGACCGAATCGGCCAGGGCTCCCATGACCGAAACCGTGTCCTCGCGCCGGATTTCCACGATCACGATGCGGGTATTGAGCGTCTGTTCCACCTGACCGAGGCCGAATTTCATCTTGAGGTCGACCACGGGCACGGCGTTGCCCCGTACGTTGACCACCCCGCGCATGAACTCCGGTGTCTGGGGAATGCGGGTGATGTCCGTGTAATCGAGGATTTCACGGACGGAAAAAATATCGATGGCGAAAATTTCATTCCCAAGCGTCATGGTAAGAAAGCGCTGGCTGCCGGACTGGGCGTCAGTTGCCATAGTGTTTCTCCTTCCTGCCCGTTCGGGCTTTCATGGTCGCCAACAGTATGCTTTCTCATTTATAGAACACAATATGTTATGGATCCTATGAATAATTTTCAGTAAAGACAATACCTATTTCAAAAATGGTCGTTTGCGCCCCGCCACGAGGCGCTGGCGCCGTCATGCCGTCGCGGCGGGGGGAGGAGCCAGTCGAATCGCCCGGACGCGCTGCACGGCGCGGAGGGTTTGCAACAGAAGGCGCGGCGGGCACTTCCGGGAACTGCCGGTCTGCGGCGTCGTCTATGGCGATCGTGTTTCGGGGGAACTTTAGGCTCCACATTTTACGGATTATTGTCTAAAATAAAGCGAATAAGTGAGGATACCATGCCACCAAAACGCACGGCCACGGCGGCTGTCGGGAAAAGTCTGGAAGCGCGGCGCGATGTTGCCCGTGATGCGGCGATCAAGGAACTGCGGGCCCTGCGCAACGATATGGCGACATTGGAGGCCATTTTGGCCGGGCGTCGCAAGCGGGGGGATTTTTCGCTGTTCGACGTGGCCCACGGCGCGTTCGAGATTTTTCGCAGCGCCGCCGCCGCCTTCGACGCCGAGGACCTGCTGGAATCGCTGGCCGAAGAGCTCGATAGTGTGAAGGCTTTGGAATTTCTTGATAAACATGGCGCGACCGAACTCGTTAAACCGGCCGGCTGGCATTGGATTTCCCCGCGCGGGGAGATGCATTTCCTTGGCAAGTCCGGCGAGTCCGTCAAGGCCGCCGAGAAGCTGGCCGCCTTGGCGCGCGGGGGGAAACGGGGCAAGCGCGCGACCAAGGCGGAGGAAGACGCCGTGCCCGCCGATGCCGCGACCCCGTCATCCGGCACGCCGGACGAGGCATGATGTTCGTCGACCCAATGCGCCCGGCCGGCCGGCCGGGCGCTTGCCGCGCGGCGGCGTGCCTGCTGGTCCTGCTGCTTGTGGCCGTCTTCGTTGCCGGCTGTTCCGACGACGCGCCGTCCGAGGACGCGCATTCCGTCCAGGGCAAGACCCCGGTGGTGCGCCCCGAGGACGTGCACACGCGCGGCGGCGGCGCCTCCGTCCTGGCCCCGGACTATCGCCAGGAAATGACCGCCGACATGGACGCCGCCGCCCGGAGACAGCCCCTTCGCGCGGGAACCGTGCCGGCCGTGGCGCCCCCTCGCCAAGGCGCGCCCGCCAATCCTCCCGCCAGTCCCCGCAGCAGTCCGACTGCCGCTCCTCCCGCCGGTCCGGCCGTCAAACCCGCCGGGAACGCGGTCGCCACGGGGCCGGGGGTGGTTTCCAAGGAATTTCCGCTTCCGGGCTGTCGGCAACTCGTGCTGGTCGTCGCGCCACGCATGGGTGCGACAACAGGCACGTTGCGCCGCTTTGCCCGGCAAGGGCCGGATGCGCCGTGGCGCGAGGCGGGGCAGGGCGTTTCCTGCCTGCTGGGGCGCGGCGGACTGGGCTATGGTCGGGGATTGGTGCCCATGCCGGCCGGGCCGGAGAAGAAACAGGGGGACGGCAGGACGCCGGCCGGATTCTTTTCCCTGCCCGAGGCCTTCGGCTATGCCGACGCCCAGACGGCCCGGGCGGCCGGGGTGCGGTTGCCTTACACCATGGTGACCGACCGGGTGGCCTGCGTGGCCGATCCCGCCGTGCCCCAGTTCGGGCGCGTGGTCGGGCCCGAGGAGCGCCCGGAGGGCGGCTTTGCCCGGCAGGAACGCATGGTGCGCGCCGACAAGGCCAACATCTGGGGGGTGGTCATCGGCCACAACCGGGATGCTCCTGTGGCCGGGGCCGGCAGTTGCGTCTTCGTCAACGTGCGCCCGGCCGGCGGTGCGCCGACCGGCGGCAGCATCGGCTGTCCCGAGGCCGACGCCGCGACGCTTGCCGCCTGGCTCGACCCGGCCGCCAGGCCGGTCCTGGCCGTTTTGCCGCAAAAGCTTTACCAGGAGCGCCGCGCCGCCTGGGGACTGCCCTGAGGTCGCGCTTCGTTCAGGATGACAGCAGCTTGGCCAGGGTGGTCTTTTCCATCTGGGCCTTGGGCGGCATGGGCAGCTCCACGGCGGCGCGCATGGCGTAGCCGAGCATGGGGCCGGTCGGTCCGTCGAAGACGGGCGTGTTGCCCAGGATGAAATGCAGGTTGTCGGCGTCCTGGCCCCGGGCCACGGCCCACTCGGTCAATTCCTTGATGGCGTCGGTCATTTCCTCTTCGGTCTGGCCCATCACGGGCTTGCCGTCGGCCTCCGTGCCGAGCCGGGGATGGCTGTAGAATTCCCGCTTGGCGGCGCTTGCGCTGGCGTCGTCGAGCAGGGCGTCGAAATCGGTCGTTGGCGCTTGCGCCGCGGGGCGGATGGTGTCGTAGCCTTTTTTCTGAAGTACTGTATTGAAATAGCTCAAGATGTCAGAAGAATTCATGCTCATGACGTGACTCCGGGGCTCGGGTTACGGAAAAAAATACCCAGTGCCCGCGGCGTGCAAAAAATAATCCTGTCCGGCCGCGCCGCGCCGGCCCGTCGGCTCGTTACGGCATGGGCTGGCGTTTGCGGCGCAGCCCCGTCTCCAGGCCGAAAAAGGCCAGTTCCAGCCAGTCCAGGCCGAAAATCAGCGAGGCCTCCTCGTCGGCCAGGACCCGCGCCTTGCGTTCCTCGTCGATCTCCACCAGCCGGAAGAGGTCCAGCCGGGTGATGAAGGCCTGGAAGGCGTCGGGCTCGTACTGGGCCAGCCAGACCATCTGCCCCTGCTTGTCGGTCAGGGCCGCGCCCTTGCCCCGGGCCAGGGCCATAAGCCGCATGTAGCGGTCGTTGAAATCGTTGTAGCGGGCAAGGTCCTGGTCGGCCAGCCAGGCCGGCGCGTCCCAGGTGGAGGCCTCTTCGAAGCCCCGGCAGTGCGGCTCGCGCACCACGAAAAACTGCTCCACCACATGCCCCTGTTCGTCGAGCTTGGTCGCCCGGCCCAGGGGATAGGTGCGGCAGGCCCCGGGGCGGTCGGGATAGACCTTGCAGCCCTCCGGCGTGACGAAGGGGCAGCGTTTCCGGGGCTCGTCGCGCATCTTGAGCTGGAGCATGGGAAAGCCGGTGTCCGGCGCGGTGAAACGCGTGGCGAAGTGGTTGATGAAGTCCGCGGCCGAAATCCCGAGCGCCCGGCGCAGGCGCAGGGCGTCGTAGGGCGTGAGCATCAGCCGCAGGTCCGAACAGCAGGCGTTGAAGCAGGGCACGTTCGGATGGCAGGCGAACCGGAAAGACTCCCCGGGCGCGAGTTCGGGCAAGGATTTGAGGAACGCTTCGGTGGCGTCGGCCTCGTTTTCGGCCAGGGCGTCGTTTAAATCTTTCATGGGGGAGCCTCCTTGTTGGACGGGCTTTCTACGTCCACCAAAGCCTGTTTGCAACCGCCGCGCCGACCAGGAGCGGCCGGGGCTTCGCCTTGACAGGCCATGAAAAAACAGGAAGTTTGCGGCAATCGGTCATGCGCCGCCAATCAGCCGTCGTTCTTGACGGCCTGGCATACCCGCGGCGGGGCCGGTTGCGTCCCGGAGATCCGCCCGGCGGCGCGGCAATCGACGTGCGGGGACAGGATGCAGTCGGGCTTTTCCTTGCGACTCCACAACCGCCTGTTGGAACTTGACCGTATCGGGGATGCGGTCGAGGCCTTTGGCGAGGCCCATGCCCTGTCTGCCAAGCTGCGCTACCAGATCCGGCTGGTCCTCGACGAACTTCTCACCAACATCATCAGTTACGGATACGCCGACGATACGGAACACGTCATAACCGTCGGCATGGGCCTTGATGGCTCGCGTCTGCGGTTTATCCTGGAAGACGACGCCCGCCCCTTCGATCCCTTGACGGCCGGCACCCCGGACACCACCGCCGAGGCGGATCGGCGACCCATCGGGGGGCTCGGCATTCATTTGGTGCGTACGATCATGGACAGGGTCGCCTATGAGCGGGTGGGCGGCAAAAACCGGTTGATTCTCGAAAAAGACGTCAATTGACGGAAAAGGGGGGCGCTATGCAGCTTGTGGAACGGGAGAACGGAGGGGTGACGGTGCTCGAGCTCGGCGGCCGGCTCGACAGCAACACGTCCAAGGTGCTCGAGGACAAGATCATGGAGATTCTCGGCCAGGGCAAGACCAAGGTGCTCATGGACTTCAAGGGCGTGGATTACATCAATTCCACCGGCCTGCGCGTTCTGCTGCTGGCCTTGCAGCAGCTCAAGAAGATCCAGGGACAGCTGGTGTTGGCCACCATCAAGGATTATATGAAGGAAGTCTTCGAAATTTCCGGCTACACCGAGATCTTTCCGATTTATCCCACCCAGGAGGAGGCCCTGGCCCATTTCGCGTAAAGGCGGCGCGCGGGGCCCAGGAGAGGAGTCGTCATGCACGTGAGATCGTGGCGTTTGCGCCATCTGTTTTTGGCCGTCGGCCTGATGGTCGCGGCCTGCGTTCCGGCCCGGTCGGGCTATGGCGCGGATGCGCCCCTGGAACTGGTCGGCCTGCGGCTGGGCGAAACCCTGGCCGAGGCGGGCAAGGCCGTCGTGCGCCCGGAGATCGAAAGGTCCTTCCACAAACCCTACCTCGGACTTGCGGCGGTGGCCCCGGTGGCGGGGTTTCGCAGCGGCTACGTGGATTACGGGCTTTGCGCCAAGCCGGAACGCATCGTGCGCATCAAGATGAACTACGCCGACGATTCGCTGGCGTTTTTCCAGCGCCTCATGGAGGCGCTTCAGGTGCGCTATGGCGAACCCCGGGAATGGCGCGGCAACGCCTTCGGCACCCTGCGGACCTGGAAATGGAGCCTGCGGGCAGCCGATGGCCAGCCGGTAAGCCTCATCCTCATGCATTACGAGGGGGAGGACGGGGCGTTTACCGAGGGCAATTCCATCCGACTCGCCGCTACCGGCTTGGTGCACGACGAGGAAGTCTGCTATAACGCGAAGAACAAGAAATCCGGCGCGTTCGAGGCGGCCAGGGCCGAGGCGGCCAAAAACGAAAAGCTTGGCCTCGACTGGTTTTTGCCCCGCTGAGCCGGACAACTTGAAGGATCGACCGTTGCGCGCATCGCTTCTCGAATCGCGGTTTCTGGCCCGCCGGACCGAACTGGCCGGCCTGCTCGGACGTCTGGTCGCGCTCGTGGCCCGGTGCGGCCGGGACGACCTGGCCGAAACGGCCCGGGAACTGGCCGCCCATGTGACCGAGCCGTTCCTGTTCGTGGTGGTGGGGGAGGTCAAGACCGGCAAGAGCAGCCTCATCAACGCCCTGCTCGGCGCCACGGTTACGGAAGTGGCCCCCGACCCCTGCACGGACCGTATCCGCATCATCACCCGGGGCGAGCATCCCTCCGAAACCGCCGACGGGCCCCTTGTCACCCACGTCACCCTGGACAACCCCATCCTCGACGGCTTGGCCATCGTGGACACGCCCGGGGTGGACAGCATCATCGACCGCCACCAGGAAATCACCGAGCAGTTCATTCCCCGGGCCGATCTGGTCCTGTTCGTCTTTTCGGCGCTCAACCCCTATTCCCGCTCGGCCTGGGAATTTTACGACTTGGCCGCCGATACCTGGCGGCGCAACGTGGCTTTCGCCCTGACCCAGGCCGACTTGGCCAGCCCGGAGCAGATCAAGGTCAACACGGCCCGGCTGCGCGATCTGGCTCGGGACAGGGGCATGAGCGATCCGACCGTTTTTCTGGTTTCGGCCGTCACGAGCGGGACTGATCCCGAGGCCGGGGGCATCGCGGCCCTGCGGGAGCTGGTCCGGGATCTGACGGCCTCGGGCGGGCACTTTGCGGCCAAACTCGAGGCCACGCGGCGTTCGGCCGAACGCCTGACCGCCCAGCTTGGCCGGTCCCTGGAAGGCGTCGGGGCGGAGCTTGCTGCCGACGCGGCCGAGGCCGACCGCATGCGCAAGCGCCTGCAAACCGCAAGGCAGGCCGCCGACCGCGAGGCCGAGGTGCTGCGGGTGCGGGTGGAGGGCGCCTACACGCGCCTTGCCGCCCGGTTCGAGACGGCTTTTGCCGAGGAGCTGACCTTTGGCGGCATGATCGGCCGGGCCGTGACCAGCCTGTGGCGGCGCGGCGCCAAGGCCGCCTCCCCGGCGGCGCGCCTGGCCGAACTCGGCGAGGCCTTTGCCAAGGACCTGGAACACGAGGTGGACGCCATCGCCCGGCAGGGGGCGCAGCACATTTTCGAAAGCGTGAGCAATACGGCCCGCGGCCTGCTCGACGAGCTGGCCCGGCGGCGCGCCGCCGGCGAAGGCCAGCCGGCCGATGCCCTGACCGCCCAGCGCGACCGGGTGTTGGCCGAAGTGGCCGAACGGGTGGAGGCGCTTTTGGCCGACGGCGGCCCTATGGCCGGCCTGGACCCCAAAAGCGTGACCGGCATGGACCCCAAGGCGGCGCTCGGCGGAACCTTGGTGGTTTTGGGAACGATTTTCGCCGTGGCCGTCAAAAGCGCTGTGGTGGACGTGACCGGTGGGGTGATCGCGGCCGGTGGCGCGCTTTTGGCCGGCAGCGCGCTGTTCTGGCAACGCCCCCGGGTGTTGCGGGAAATGCGACGCCGTCTGGCCGCGGGAGGCGAGAAGCTGCGCCTGGAACTCGACGAGCGTCTGGCCGCCCGGGTTGATCGGATCTTTCGGGAGTTGGACGAACGGTTCGCGCCCTTTTTCGCGGACATCGACGACCGACGCGATCGGCTGGCCGACCTTTCCGGGCAACTGGCCGCGCTACGGGAGGCCCTGGCGGCCTTCGATCCTTCCTGACCGCCTCGAGGCGCGGGCATCATGGCCGGCCAACCGCCGTTTCTTTTCCTACACATCCCCCGCACCGCCGGGACCACGCTCAACCGCCTGCTGGAGCGCAATTTTCCGCCCGGCTCCGTGCTGTCGCTCTACACGCGGGACGATTTCGCCCAAAACGCGGTCATCGACCAATCCCGCCTGGACGGCATCCGGCTGATCCAGGGCCATGTGCTTTTGACCGACTACGACGCCTTCACTTTCTACGACGCGCCGGTTCGGGCCGTGACCTTTCTGCGCGAGCCCGTCTCGCGGGTGATCTCGGAGTACCATTTCCTGCGGACCTGGCCCGGACAGCATCTCTATGATCTGCTCAACCGGGAAAACATGTCCCTGGCCGAATACGTCACCAGCAGCCACAAGCTCCTTCGCTACAAGGGCGGCAACTTCATGACCCGGGTGCTTTCCGGCCTGGACCCGGACAGCCGGCCAGAAGATGCGCTTTCCCGCGCCCAGGCCAACCTGCGCGACCGGTTTGTCGCCTTCGGCCTGACCGGGGATTTCGACGCCAGCCTGCTGCTTCTCGCCGACGTCATGGGCCTTTCCGACCTGCTCTACGAACGCCAGAACAGCCTGCGCCGACCCGAAGCCGCCCGGGCCACGGACGAGGAGCGCGCGCTTGTCGCCTCGCGAAACGTCCTCGACGCCGCGCTGTACCGATTCGCCACGGACCTTTTCGCCGAGCGCGTCGCCGCCGGCGGCAAGGCGTTCGCTGCCCGCCTCGCCCGGCACAAGCTCCTGGTCGCGAAGTTTCAAAACGTCTGCCGTCTGCTCGACTCCCAGGCCGGCGCGCCCGGCGGGGCGATCGAAAATCCAAAGAAGTGAAGTAGTGAAGGGAAGAGGGGGGGATGCCTCCGGCGGCCAGGGGGAAACTTTTTGAAAAAAGTTTCCCCCTGGACTCCCTTCAAAAACTTTCACAAGGGGGTGGAGTCGAAGAGGGCAGGCAACCCAACCCTGGAGAAAAGTTTTTGCGGGAGGGGGTCCGGGGGAGGGGGCTTTTTTCAAAAAGCCCCCTCCCCCGGCGCGTCTCAGTGTCCCGCTCTCCCCCTCAGCCGAGCAGGCCCAGGGTGGCCAGCTTGTCCAGCAGTTCGGCCCGATTGGGCGGCTTGACCAGGTAGGCCGCCACCTGGCCGTCGAAAAGCGCGGTCATGGTGTTGGTCTCGTCGTCCATGGAGGTGACCATGACGGCCTTGACCCGTTTTTCCGGGGGCACGCCGCCGGCTTCCTCGGCCTGCCGGATGCGGGAGAGCGTCTCGTGCCCGTCCATATGGGGCATGATGATGTCGAGGAAGACCACGTCGAAGGGCGTGCCGGCAACGGTGGCGTTGCCCACGGCCGTCACGGCCTCGGGGCCCGAGGCGCACATGACGCACTCGGCCACCCCGGCGAGATGGGACGCCAGAACATGGCGGCTGGCCAGGTCGTCGTCCACGACAAGTGCCCGCATAAGACCTCCTCGAAAATTAAATATCTATTACGCCAGCTGGCGTGACACATCAAGAAAAACCTGTTGTGAAAGCGACTCATGCTGTATCGGGTCACGCTTTTAAAGGAAAGCGTCACGTTGTGCGGGTGTGATTTTCCGCGTAGGCCGGGTGTCATGACCATAAACCCAAGGAGCGCGGTATGACGACAATGCAGCATGAGGCAAAGGCAACGGCATCGAACATCATGTACATTCGGGGTATCCCTTTCCGGTGCCCGGAAACGGCGAAAGCCAAACAGACAACGGCCACTCCGGTCGCCGTCAAGGAGAGCGCCCCGGCGTCTGTTGCGTCCGCCCCGGTCGGGACAACGACCGCCAAGGCGAACGCTGCGGTGTCGGCCGCGCCCCTTTTTACGCCGTCCAACGTGCTGGCGCGGTTCGGCACGGCCTGCGGTTGCCGGGCCGGCATTTCCCGGGCCGAGAGCGAATCCCAGGCCAAGATCGTGAGGAGCCGGCGTTCGGTGCGGGTCTTCGCCGACCGGCGGCTGACCATGCGTGAGCTTCGGAACCTCATCGACTCGGTGGCCAATGGCCTGACCGACGGCCGTACGGACCCCGCCCGGTTTATCGTAGTGGAAGCGCCCCGGACCATGGCCCGCGTGACCGGGCTTGCCGCGCGCTGGCTGTGCCGGGAAGGCCTCCTGGCCGACGGCGTGGCCCCGGATGCGGATGCCGGCCGGATCGTCTTTGGCGGTGCGCCCCATCTGGCCGTGGCCTACGGGAAAAGCGGCTCGACCAAGGCGGCCGAGGATTGCGCTCTGGCCATGGCCCGTCTGGAATGGGCCGGAGCCGCCATGGGGCTTGGCAGCTGCTTTGCCGGCGAGATCGTCCGGGCCGCCGCCGGTTCGTCCGAACTGGCCGCCGCCTTGTCCGTCCCGAGCGGACATACCGTGCATGCGGCGCTTTTCCTCGGCTATCCCGGCTTTGCCCCGCAGCAGCCGGAAACAACGCCCGGCGTGCGGATCATCTGGCTGTAGTGTCCCGCCCCTAGGCCAAGACGCCCTGGTTTTCTAACGATCCGCACGCGCAAACGCGGATCGCCACATTCCACAGGGACCGTCGGCCGGCCCCGTCTCCCTGCCCGGGTCCGGCCGCCCCTCCCAAAGCCGCTTTCCTCCTGCCCACGGTACCCTCCAGGGTATCACGCCACGCCGATGTGCCTTCTTGTCAAAGCCGGCAAGCCGAGTAGGTTTGGGCCGTGTCTGGTTTCGCGTCCGCGCGGACGCGGCCAAGTCGCGCCATTAAGGAGGAATGCTCATGGATCTGATCACGGTGGATGCGGACAAGTGCAAGAAGGACGGCATGTGCGCCCTGGCCTGCCCGAGCGGCGCCCTGGAGCTTGGGGAAGACGGCGGGCCGGTGGCCGCCGATCCGGTCGTGTGCAACGCCTGCGGCCATTGCGTGGCGGTGTGCCCCCACGGCGCGCTGGCCAATTCCCGTGTGGACGCCGTCAATCCGGCCTCGGGCCTGCGGCAAAACGTTCGCTTTCCCGCCCCGGAGGTCGTGGACGGCCTGTTGTTGGGGCGGCGCTCCATCCGGGCCTACGCCGACAAGCCCGTGCCCCGGAGCGTGATCGAAGAGTTGCTCGACGTGGCCCGCTACGCCCCGACAGCCAGCAACGTCCAGGAAATCCGCTGGATTGCCGTTGCCGATCCGGCCAAGGTGCATGCACTGGCCGGCCTGACTTCCGCCTTTTTCGCTACGGGCGGCCAACGGGCCAAATATTCGGCCATGTGGGAGCGGGGCCGCGATTATTTCCTGCGCGGCGCGCCGGCCCTGGTCGTGGTCCATACCGACGCCTCGATAGCCTTCGGACCGGCCGACTGCGGCATCGCCTTGACGTTTTTCGAGCTGGCCGCCGTCGCCAGGGGCCTTGGCACCTGCTGGGCCGGGCTTTTAACCTACGCCGCCAAGGGCGATCCCGCCGTGCGCCAGGCCCTGGGCATCCCCGAAGGCCATACCGTCCACGGCGGACTCATGCTCGGCTACCCGAAGTTCCGCTACGCCGCCGTCCCCCCGCGCAATCCCGTGTCAGTGCGTTGGTTGTAAGAATTTAAGGAGGGGAAGAAAGTGCGAGAGGGGAAACCCTTTAAAAAGGGTTCTCCCCTCTCGCGCTCTCCCCTTCCTAAATTTTATAAATGGGGGGGATCAACCGTTACTATTTAAAGTCTTTGGAAGGGGGGCTCGGGGGGAAACTTTTCTTCAGAAAAGTTTCCCCCCGGTTCCTCCCTTAGATAGCTTTTATAACCACTAAGGTGATGTCGTCGTCGCGGGGGGCGCCGGCCTGGAAGTCGGCCACGTCCTTGTGGACGGCAGCCAGGATTTCCGCGGCCGTGGCGGCGGCGTGGGAGCGCAGCATCTCCCGGAACCGGTCCTTGCCGTACATTTCGCCGGCCGGGTTGCGGGCCTCCCAGATGCCGTCGGTGCCGAGAGCCAGCATCTCTCCCGGGGCCAGTCCCGGGCGGCTTTGTTCCTCGTAGGCGTACTCGGGGAGAATCCCCAGCGGCAGTCCCGGCCCCATGAGTTCCTCGAAGGCGTCGTTTCGCGGATCGTAGACCAGGGCCGGATCGTGTCCGGCTCGCGACCAGCGCAGCCGTCCCTCGGGGCCGATGCCGCCGTTTTCCAGGCGCAGGAAAAAAAGCGTGATGAAGCGGCCGGAATCGGCCGTGTCGCGGCACAGCAGGCTGTTGACCAGGCTGAGCAGGGCGGAAGGCGACGGGTCGTTGCCCTGGCCGCCGCGCAAAAGCGCCCGGCCGGTGGCCATGAAAAGCGCCGCCGCGATGCCGTGTCCGGTGGCGTCGCCGACGGCCAGATCGATGCCGGACGCGCCGGAGCGGTTGAACTGGAGATAGTCGAAATAGTCGCCGCCGGTCTCGTCGCAAAAGATCGTGCCCCCGGCGATGTCGAGGCCGGGCACGGCCGGCGGGGAGGCGGGCAGGAGGTTTTGCTGCACCTCCATGGCGAGAAGCATGTCCTGCTTGAGCCGCAGCCGTTCGGCCAGCTTCGGGGCCATGTTGTTGAAGGAGGCGGCCAGCTCGGCCAGCTCGTCCCGGCCCGAAACCGGGGCCCTGGCCTGCAAGTCGCCCTGGGCCAGCCGGCTGGTGGCCCGGCAAAGGGCTGTCACCGGCTTGGTCACCGCCTTCGCGCCGAAATAGGCCAGAAGCGCTGCCGCGAGCAGGGCCACCACGGCCACGACCACGACCACGGCCAGCATCCGCTTGGTGCGGGCCAGGATGGCCGATTCGGCCGAATCCGCCTGGTGCAGCACGGCGGCCTTGGGCACCAGCACGAGCAACCCGGCCGGGGCGTCCGGAAAGGGTTTGAGCACCGCGAAATAGTCCGCATCGCCCACATGGAGCGGGACCAGGGCCGACGTGTGGGCATCGATGTCCCGGGCCAGCTTGGCCTGGGCCGCCGTGTCCGCCGAAGCCAGGGGCACCGGGGTCAGCGGGGTGTCCCAGCCGTGGGAGGCGGGCATGAAATCCCGGCTGGCCAGCACGACGAGGTGCTTGCCGTCCGGGGCGTGGACGATGAGCGCCCGCACGCCCTTGCCCCAGCGGCGCGACAGGTCGCTTTCCGGCAGCATGGTCTCGAGCGGCGCGTCGAGGGCGGCCACGCCCAGAAGTTCGCCGGCGGCATCCCGGATGGGCCTGGAGACCGTGGCCACGAGGCGGCCGCTCGAGGCGTCGACCAGGATGCTCCAGGCTTCCCCCTGGCGGGCCATGGCCGTCTTGTACCAGGGGCGGTCGCGCGGATCGTAGCCCTCGGGAAGCTGGCCGTGGCCGGGATAGGAACACATGAGCCCGTTTGGCAGGGCCACGTAGGCCCACAGCATATTGTCGCCAAGGGTGCGATTCAGGGACTGGAAGATGGGCAAAAGCCGCGACAGCCTGGCCGCGTCCTCGGCATGGGCCTTTGCGGGGGTATTGGGCGGCACGCTGAAGGAAATGGCGTCGCCGGTTGCCGGGATGCCCCGGTTAACGACGGCCGCCAGGGGGGTGGTTCCGGCCGGCAACCCGCCGGCGGCGCTGAAATCCCGGTCGTAGAAGACCTGGGCCTTGGGCGGAGGTGTTTCCCGCAGGGACTGGGCGGCCTCCCGGGACAGCAGGGTCAGGGCCAGTTCCAGCTTTTGCCGGTTGTCGTTGAGGTCCTCGCCGATGAGGTCGACCATCAGGGCCAGTTCCTGTTCCGAGGAATGCCGAAAGGAAAGCGAGGTGTGGTCGGCCAATTCCTTGCCGAGCAGCCTGCCCTCGCGCAGGGCGTAATAGCTGACGACGACAAGCGGCGGCAGGGTCAGGACAAGCAGGATGCAAAGCAGTTTGGTGCGGATGCGCATGGGCTCCTCGGCAGGCTTCGGGCCGCCTGGCGGCTCATGATGCGACAGCTTTTACCCCTGTCCGCGTCCGCTTGGCAAGTCGCGGCCCAGGACCTTGACAGGTGGCATGGTTGCGGGTAACGACTCCCCTTCGCCTTGCTCTTTCCAATGGGGGCTCACCCCGAGAAAGGGCCATGGACCATAAGGAGGAACCATGCGGAAATATGAAGCGCTGCTGTTGCTCTCTCCGGAGCTGGCGGCCGAAAACCGGCAGGAGATCATCGAGAACCTCCAGGGGGTTCTCGAGCGTCAGCAGGCCACCATGCTGACCGTGGACGAATGGGGTATGCGCGATCTGGCCTATCCCGTCGAGAAAAAGACGCGCGGCCATTACACCCGCCTCGAATTTGCCGCCCCGGCTCCGGCCATCGCCGAGTTCGAGCGGATCGTGCGCATCACCGACGGCATCATGAAGTTCATTACCGTCAAGCTCGCCGACAAGTTCGTGCCCGAGGGAGCGTAACTCATGGCCTATAAGAAGAAATTCACCCCGAAGAAGAAGTTCTGCCGTTTCTGCGCCAACAAGAACCTGCCTGTGGATTACAAGCGTCCGGACATCCTGAAGGATTTCGTCACGGATCGCGGCAAGATCATCGCCCGGCGCATCACTGGCACCTGCGCCAAATGTCAGCGCCGCCTGACCGTTGAAATCAAGCGCGCCCGGCAGATGGCCCTTCTGTACTATACGGCCACCCACAGCGCCGAGCTCCTCAAGAAAATGTAAGGGAGAGACCCATGGAACTCATTTTGCGCGCGGACGTGGAAAACCTGGGCCGCCTCGGCGACAAGGTCGCCGTCAAGCCCGGCTACGGCCGCAATTACCTGATCCCCCAGGGCCTGGCCATGCTGGCCTCCGATGCCAATATGCGCCGTTTCGAAAACGAGCGTAAAAAATTGCAGGCCAAGCGCGACGCTCTGGCCTCCGCCGCCCAGACGCTGGCTGAAAAGCTTGCCGCCGCCGAGATCATCATTGAGGTGCGCGTGGGCGAGGGCGACAAGCTTTACGGCTCCGTCACCTCCGCCATCATCGCCGACAAGCTGGCCGAGCAGGGCGTCGAGATCGACCGCAAGAAGATCGTTCTCGACGAGCCCATTCGCGCCCTGGGCCAGTACGAAGTGGCGGTGAAGCTCCTGCCCGAGTTGCGCGGCATGGTCAACGTGACCGTCAAGCGCCAGGGCGGCTACGAGGAAGAAGAGTCGGTCGCCCCGGCCGCTGCCGAAGGTGAAACCGCCGAAGCGGCCGAAGTCGCGCCGCAGGCCGAAGAAGCCAGTGGACAGTCCGAGGAAGAAACCGCGTAGCCAGAAGTCTTCCGGACTGGCCGGAAGCGGCGAGCCGCTGACCGGGCAGGCCCTGGAGCGGGTCTCCGCCGACGTCCTAAAAAAGATTCCCCCCCAGAACCTCGAGGCCGAACAGGCCGTTTTGGGGGGGATTTTACTCAAAAACTCTGTCCTCTATAACCTCGTCGACCTCGTCGGCGAGGACGATTTCTATTCCCCGGCCCATCGCATCATTTTCCAGGCCATCCTGGGGCTCTCCGCCAAAAACGCGCCCATCGACTTGGTGTCCCTGGCCGAGTCCCTGCGCGGGGCCGGCAAGCTGGACGAGGTCGGCGGCCCGACCTATCTGGCCGACCTGACCGCTTCCACGGTTTCGGCCGCCAACGCCCTGCACCACGCCGGCATCGTGCGGGAAAAGGCCGTCCAGCGGAAGCTCATCACCACGGCCCTCGACATCATCACCCGCTGCTACGAAGGCGGCCAGGAAACCGAAACGCTGCTCGACGAGTCCGAGCAGGCCATCTTTTCCATCGCCGACGCCCGCTCCACCCGGGGCCTGCACAGCTCCAAGGACCTTGTGACCCGCGTTTTCGAACTGATCGAAAAACGCATGGAAAACAAGGAGCTGGTCACCGGCGTGCCCACCGGCTACTACCAGTTCGATGAGTACACCGCCGGACTCCAGCCCTCGGACCTCATCATCGTCGCCGGCCGGCCCTCCATGGGCAAGACAGCCTTCGCCATGAACATGGCCATGCGCGCCGCCGTCATGCACAACGTGCCCACGGCTATCTTCTCCCTGGAGATGTCCATGGAGCAGATCATGCAGCGTATGCTGTGCTGCTGGGGCAAGGTGGACCTGGCCAAGCTGCGGCGCGGACGCCTCGACGACGAGGACTGGTCGCGGCTCTATGACGCCGCCAACAATCTGTCTCCGTCGCCCATCTTCATCGACGATACCGCCGCCATCACCACCATGGATCTGCGCGCCCGCTGCCGGAGGCTGAAGGCCGAACACGGCCTGGGGCTCGTGGTCGTGGACTACTTGCAGCTCATGCGGTCCGCGCGCCACATCGATTCGCGCGAACAGGAAATCTCCGACATCTCCCGGAACTTGAAAGCCCTGGCCAAGGAGCTGCATGTGCCGGTGATTGCCCTGTCGCAGCTCAACCGCAAGGTCGAGGAACGCGCCGACAAGCGGCCCATGATGTCCGACCTGCGCGAATCAGGGGCCATCGAACAGGATGCCGACGTCATCATCTTTCTCTACCGCGCCGCCGCCTATAAGAAAAAAGAGGAACTCACGCCCGAGGACAACGTGGCCGAGGTCATCATCGGCAAGCAGCGAAACGGCCCCACAGGCATGGTTCGTCTGACCTTTCTCAAGGAATCCACGGCGTTCGAGAACCTTTCCGATATCCCGCCCCCGTCCGAAATGGGCATGTGATCTTTTTTCGGCAGTCCGCGCGGCTTGATCGAGGTTTCGGCCGGGCGTATAGCCTGCGCAGCAAACCGGTGACATTCCGTCGCCCTTTCGCGGAAGAAACAGACCATGATTGCCCAACACGCCCAAGTTACATGGCTCGTGCCCTGTAGTGGTCCGGAAGCGTACGGACGCTGCATCTTTTTCGATTGCCACGGACCTCGCCGCCATGCCGGAGAAGGACAGGACGGCGATGTTTCGGCGCATCCACGAGCGCCTGGGCGATTTCTCCGACGATGACGGCCTGGTGATGCCCATGGAAAGCCATGTGGCCACGGCGATGCGTTAACCCTGGGTGGTTCCACCTTTTCCTCAAAAAGGAAGCAGCGTGTATTACGACGAAGCGGAAAATCTTTCGAGGCTGGAGATCGAGCGTTTGCAGCTGATGCGTTTACAGCGGACGCTTGCCCAGGCGGCCAAGTCGCCTTTTTATACGGAGCGGTTCAAGGAATGCGGCGTGGATATCGCGGGTGTGAAGAGCCTGGACGACGTGAAACGGCTGCCTTTTACCACCAAGCAGGATCTGCGCGACAGCTATCCGGACAAGCTTTTGGCCATGCCGCAAAGCGAGATGGTGCGCATGCACGTCTCCTCCGGCACCACCGGCACGCCGACGGTCATCTACCATACGCAAAAGGACCTGGACTGGTGGGCGTCGCTCATGGCCCGGTGCATGCACATGGTGGGGCTGCGCAAGACCGACGTCTTCCAGAACATGTCCGGCTACGGCCTGTTTACCGGCGGGCTCGGCATCCACTGCGGCGCGGAGAAGCTCGGCTGTCTGACCATTCCGGCCGGTGCCGGCAACAGCCATCGCCAGATCAAGCTCCTTATGGATTTCAAGGTCACGGGCATCCACATCATCCCGTCCTATGCGCTGTACCTGACCACCATTTTCGCCGAACTGGGCATTGATCCGCGCACGCTGCCGCTGCGTATCGCCCTGGTCGGGGCCGAGCCCTACACCGAGGAATCGCGTCGGAGGCTCGAAGCGCTCTACGACATGAAGTGCTACAACTCCTACGGCCTGTCCGAAATGAACGGCCCGGGCGTGGCCTTCGAGTGCACCGAGCAGCACGGCATGCACGTCTGGGAAGACGCCTATCTGCCCGAGATCGTGGACCCGGCCACGGGCGAGCCCGTGCCCGACGGCGAGTACGGCGAGCTGGTCATGACCAGCCTCGGCCGCGAGGGCATGCCGATCATCCGCTACCGCACCCGCGACATCACGCGTTTTCTGACCGAACCCTGCGCCTGCGGCCGTGAGCATCGCCGCATCGACCGCCTGCAGGGGCGCTGCGACGACATGATGATCGTCAAGGGCTGCAACATCTTTCCCATGCAGATCGAGCGCATCCTCATGTCCATGCCCGAGGTGGGGGAGAACTATCTCATCATTCTCGAGCGCGAGGGCTTCATCGACAACCTCCGGGTCAAGGTGGAGATCCGCGACGAGTTTTTCGTCGAGGACATGCGCCAACTCGGTTCCCTGCAAAAGCGCATCGCCGCGCGGCTTCGCGACGAGATCCTGGTCACGCCCCGGGTGGAGCTGGTGGAGCGCAATTCCCTGCCCAAGTCCGAGGGCAAGGCCAAGCGCGTGGTGGATAACCGGGAGCAGGGCGCATGACGATCGTGTGGGCGGGGCTTTTCCTGCTCGTGCTCTTGGCCTGCCTGGGCCTGCACGTGTTCGGCCTGCCGGGCAACTGGGCCATGCTCGGGCTTGTCGCCTTGTGGGATTATCTGCATCCCGCGCCGCATTTCGGCTTCGGGTTTTACGCGCTGCTCGTGTGCGTGGCCCTGGCCGGCGAGGCGGTGGAGCTTTTCGCCCAGCTGTTCGGGGCCAAGCGCTTCGGCGCCACGGGCAAGGGCAATCTGGGCGGATTTCTCGGCGCCTTGGCCGGGGCGCTTTTGGGCGCGCCGTTTTTTCTCGGCATCGGGGCCCTGTTCGGGGCCGTTGCCGGGGCTTTCCTGGGCTGCTATGTGTTCGAGCGCGCCCACGGGCGCACGGATTCCGAATCCCGGCGCGCGGCCATGGGGGCCATGTACGGCAAGGTGTTCGGGATGACGGCCAAGGTGGCCTGCGGCGTGGTCATGTGGGTGGCCGCCGCCCGCCAGGTATGGCCGGTCTAAAGAAGGAAACGGCATGATAACGGTCAGCGATTTCCCCAAATACCGGGGTAAGATGGAATATGTCTGCCTGGGTTGCCAGGCGCGGTTCGACATCCGGGAGCTGTACTACACCTGTCCGCATTGCGGCGGCGTGTTCCTGCTTGAGGACACGACCTTCGACAGCCTGCTGGAATACCCGGCCAGCTATTGGCAGGCGCTTTTCGACAAGCGCGCCGCCACCCGCACCACGGCGCTTCGCGGCGTGCTGCGCTTTTACGAGCTGATGGCCCCGGTCATGGACGAGGAGGACATCGTCTACCTGGGCGAGGGGCATACCCCGCTCGTGGCGGCCAACGCGGCGCTGACCGAGCTTGTCGGCGCACCCTTTTACTACAAAAACGATGGCCAGAACCCCAGCGCCTCCTTCAAGGACCGGGGCATGGCCTGCGCGTTCAGCTATTTGAAGCACCTGGTGCGGGTCAACGGCTGGGATTCGGTCCTGACCGTGTGCGCCTCCACCGGCGACACCTCGGCCTCGGCCGCGCTTTACGCCGCCTATGTGGGCGGGCCGATCAAGTCCGTGGTCATCCTGCCCAAGGGCAAGGTCACGCCGCAGCAGCTGGCCCAGCCCCTCGGCAGCGGGGCCACGGTCATCGAGGTGCCGGGCGTGTTCGACGACTGCATGAAGGTGGTCGAGCATCTGGCCGACAACTACCGCGTGGCGCTTTTAAATTCCAAGAACGCCTGGCGCATCCTGGGCCAGGAGTCCTACGCCTTCGAGGTGGCCCAGTGGTTTGGCTGGGACACCTACCGCAAGTGCGTGTTCGTGCCCATCGGCAACGCCGGCAACATCACGGCCATCATGGGCGGGTTTTTAAAGCTCAAGAAGCTCGGCATCATCCGCTCCCTGCCGCGCATCTTCGGCGTCCAGTCCCACCACGCCGACCCGGTCTGGCGCTATTACGACGAGACCGAGGCCGACAAGCGCCATTTCGAGCCCGTGTCCGTGACGCCGTCGGTGGCCCAGGCGGCCATGATCGGCAACCCGGTGTCGTTCCCGCGCGTGGCCCATTTCGCGGCCGAGTACGAGAAGATCGGCGGCCCGGGCAGTTTCCAGGTGTTGCAGGTGACCGAGCAGGCCATCATCGAAGGCATGCTTACCGCCAACCGCCACGGGCACATCAGCTGCACCCAGGGCGGCGAATGCCTGGCCGGACTCATGAAGGCCCGGGAGCTGGGGCTGGTCGAGCCCTCGGAAATCTCGGTGCTCGACGCCACGGCCCATCATCTCAAATTCATCGGCTTCCAGGAGATGTATTACGAGAATACCTTCCCCGAAGCCTACGGCATCACGCCCGATCCCAAGTTCGTCAACCGGCCCCGGGGCGTCATGACCGACGCGGACAAGGCGGCGCTTTCGCCCGAGGACTACACGGCCAAGGCCGCCGAGGCCATTGTTGCCGAGCTGGGGCTCGCCCACAAGTAAGCTTCGGGCTCTTCGCCATAGCCAACAAACGTCGGCCGGGCAGTCGTCCCGGCCGACGTTTCGCGTTGTTGGCGAGCGGTCGGTATAAAAAAGCGCGGCCTTGGGGGCCCTTCGGGTGCCGGTTCCCTACAGGTGACCAAGGCTGCGCCTGGGAAAAATCGGCGAACGCGTCCCGGCGAAGGAGGTTGGCAAACCCGGACACGGTCGCCGCGGTCGGGATTCGGGAGGGGTCGGCTCCGCATCCCTGGTTGATTTTTCAAGGAGGGGGGAGCGAGAGGGGAAACCCTTTAAAAAAGGGTTCTCCCCTCTCGCGCTCTCCCTTTCCTCAATTTTTTACTTTTTTTGGCGAACATAGCGTACGGCTCATTCCTCGCTAAAAGTCTTGGGAAGGGGGGCTGGGGGGAAACCTTTCGTAAGACAAAGTTTCCCCCCAGCCTCTTCTCCTCGCCTAGGCAGCCTTCTCGGAGGGGACGCCGCAGGCGGCTCGCACCACGTCCATGTCCACGACCACGGGCTCGCGGAAGGTGAAGCCTTCGCTCTGGCCCCAGCTTGCACCGTCGGCCGGGCGGCCGTCGTACAGGACGTCCTCAAGCACCAGATAGTCGGCCATGCCCAGGATGTGGTCCCAACGCTGGACGATGAAGTGGAACTTGGCCGGGTCGAAAGATTCGACGCCGCTCCAGGTCCAGGTGCGGGAGCAGGACTCGTCGTCGTAGCCGAGCAGGCAGACCTTGTTTTCGCTGCTGTCGATGCAATCGCGCTGGGTGAGCGTCACGGCGTCGGTGGCGACCTGGGACGGCTCGATATCCAGGAGCATGTCGTCGAGACTGGCCTCCAGCCGGGAGTCGGCGGTCAGGCGCATGCCGCAGGTGTTGTTGCCGTTGGCGCGCCACCATTCGAGGGAATTGGTCTTGTATAGGTTTTCGCCAAGCAGGCAGACCTGGGCGGCGGTCGCGTCGTCGACGGGATGCAGCGCCAGATCGCAGCACATGCCGGTGATGGTCAGGCTCAGGTTCATATGACGTCTCCTTCGAGTAAAATTACATTGCAGCTTCTGCGTTATTGGGAAAAAAAGCACTTTTCGTGCCGATAGAATTTTTATTTGTTTTCAGTATGTTGCTAGTTGATGCTGCTGGCGGACCTTCGGTGTGGACGATTTTTGCTTCCGTTACCATTGACCCCGTCTGGCTTCGGGCGCACACTGCAATCACGCCGAGACACTTGCCGGAGCCTGCATGAAGCGACCCCTTGACCCCTTTCCCGGCGATGATGCCAGCGCATTCGCCTTGGAGAACGTGGCCGACGGCGTGTTCGCCGTGGACCGCGATTTCATCATTCGCTATTTCAACCTCGCCGCCGGGGAAATCGCCCGTGTCGAGCCCGCCGATGCCGTGGGCCGCACCTGTCGTGAGGTCTTGGGCGTCAGCAACTGCCGGTCGGTGTGCGTGTTGCGCCAGTGCATGGAAGAGGCGCGGCCCATCGCCAACCGCATCGTCACGCTCAAGCGGACGGGCTGTCCCAATGTGCCCGTATGCGTGAGCGTGGCCCCGATCTGGGCCACGGGCGGCATGGTCATCGGCGGGGTGCAGGTTTTCCGCGACCTGTCCGGCGGCGGCTTCGTCAGCCGCCTGGCCGGGTTGCAGCCACTGGACGATTTCGGGACCTGCGACCCGCATCTGTCCGAAATCGTGCGGATGTTGCCCCAGATCGCCCAGAGCGACTCCACGGTATTGCTGCTTGGCGAATCCGGCACGGGCAAGGAGGTTTTCGCCCGGGCCATCCACAAGCTTTCCCAGAGAAGCACCGGCCCGTTCGTGGCCGTCAACTGCGGCGCGCTGCCCGAGCAGCTCATGGAGTCGGAGCTTTTCGGCTACAAGTCCGGGGCCTTTACCGACGCCCGCCGGGACAAGCCGGGCCGGTTCGCCCTGGCCGATTCCGGCACGCTTTTGCTCGACGAAATCGGCGACCTGCCCTATGCCATGCAGGCCAAGATCCTGCGCGCGCTCCAGGAACGTTCCTACGAGCCGCTGGGGGGCGTGGAGACGTTGCCGGCGGACGTGCGGGTCATTGCCGCCACCAATCGTGACCTGGGCCGCATGGTGGCCGAGGGATCGTTTCGCCAGGACCTGTATTATCGTTTAAATGTGGTGGTGATCCGCATCCCGCCCCTGCGCGAGCGGCCGGGCGACGTGCCGCTGCTCGTCGAGCGGGTGCTTGGGCGCTGCCGCATGGCCGTGGCCAAAAACATCTCGTCGGTCAGTCCCGAAGCCATGGAAAAGCTCATGGCCCACAACTATCCGGGCAATATCCGGGAGCTGGAAAACATCATCGAGTACGCGGCCATCCTGTGCCAGGAGCAGGTTATCGAGCCCTGCCATCTGCCCGAGCATTTGCGTGGCGCGTCGGGGGGATGTGGGGTGCGCACCGGCCGGACCATGGCCGAGGTCCGTTTCCTGGCGGCGCGCGAGGCGGTGGAGCGGCATGGCGGCAATCGCAATGCCGCCTGCCGGGAGCTGGAAATTTCCAAGGATACGTTGCGGCGCATTCTCGGTCGCCGCGAGACGGACGCGTAGCGCGTCTTTCTAAAAAATAGCGGACGTAAAATGCGTCCTCCCCTTGTTTGGGGAGGCTGGGGAGCACCGTGCTCTTCGGCAAAACGGTTTGGAGCAGGCGGCCTTTTTGCGGCCGCGGGCTTGGGCCACGTCCAATCGCGCTTTTGCAGGGGGATCCATGGCCAAGGAAAAATACCGGGCGGACCAGCTCGTGTGCGAGCAGGGGCTGGCCGAAACGCGGGAGCGGGCCATGCGGCTGGTCATGGCCGGGCTGGTGCGGTTCGTGGCCGACGGCCGGGAGATGCTCGTGGACAAGCCGGGGCGGATGTTTCCGGCGGACACGGTCTTTCGCCTTGAGCCGGGCGAGCGCTACGTCAGCCGGGGCGGGGGCAAGCTCGAGACGGCCATCGAGGCTTTCGGGCTCGATTTCTCGGGCATGGTGGCTCTCGATGCCGGCGCGTCCACCGGCGGTTTCACGGATTGTCTGCTCCAGCATGGCGCGGTCAGGGTCTATGCCGTGGACGTGGGCACGGCCCAGCTGCATGAAAAATTACGGGCCGATGCGCGCGTGGTGTCCATGGAGCAGGTCAATTTGCGCCATGCGCCGGACGATTTGCTGCCCGAGCCGGTGCACGCCGTGGTGGCCGACGTGTCCTTCATCTCGCTGACCAGGGTGTTGCCGGCCTGCGTGCGGTTTCTTTTGCCCGGCGGGCTGGTGGCGGTATTGGTCAAACCCCAGTTCGAGCTGACGCCGGACAAGGTGGGCAAGGGTGGGGTGGTGCGCGAGGAGGCCCATCGCCAGGAGGCGATCGCCCGGGTCACGGATTTCGCCCGCGACGAACTGGGGCTGACGCTCACCGGCGTGGTGCCGTCCAAGGTCAAGGGGCCCAAGGGCAATCAGGAATATATGGTGGTGTTTTCGCTGGGCGAGAATTGTCCGGACAGCTCCGCTGAGTTTGACCTGGAACCTGCTTAGTATTATCTGAAAGATAATGATCCTTGATTTCGCCTGCCCCCATACCGAAGCGTTGTTCTTGCGGCGGGTGCCCATGCCGCGATTGCCTGCGGCGCTGCAACAGGCGGCCCGGCGCAAATTGCGGCAGCTCCATGCCGTGGAACGCTTGCAGGACATGGCGATTCCGCCGGGAAACAGGCTGGAGAAGCTGAGTGGGGACAGAAAAGGGCAATTTTCGGTTCGGATCAACGACCGATACCGGATTTGTTTCGTCTGGGAAAACGGCAATGCCCATCAGGTTGAAATCGTCGATTACCATTAGCAACAGAGAACGGACAGGCTATGGACATCGTGGAAAAACTTCCCCCCATCCATCCCGGCGAAATCCTGTACGAGGATTTCATGAAGCCGCTCGGGCTTTCGCAAAACGCGCTGTCCAGACGTCTTGGCGTGCCGCCCGTGACGGTGCACAAGATCATCCACGGCAAACGGTCCATCACCACGGAAACCGCGTTCCGACTGGCGCGTTTTTTCGGTAATACGCCCGGGTTCTGGCTCAATCTGCAGCGGGACTATGAAATCGAGAAAGCCGAGGACGATCTGCTTCCCGACCGTATCGCCGCCGAAGTCCGCCCCCTCGGCGCCGCCGCGTCAGGCGGGGACGCCAGCCGGATAGGCTGATCCGGTCCGTCAGCCCTCGCCGCCTTTGAGCCGGGCCGCCTCTTCCGACGGGCTCGCCCCGAAAAGCCGTTTGTACTCGCGCGAGAACTGCGAAGCGCTGGCATAGCCCGCGAGCCTTGCCGCGTCGCCGGCCGTTCTCCCGGGCTCGGCCAGAAACGCCCGAGCTTTGTGCAGCCGCACGGTCTTCAAATACTTGAGCGGCGTGCTGGCCGTGACCGCCCGAAAGGCATGGTGAAACGTCGAAAGGCCCATGTGCGCCTCGCGGGCCAATTCCTCCACGTCGAGGGGGCTGGCGTATTCCGCGTGGATGCGCCGCAACACCCGGGCAATGGGCCGCAGGCGGCCGTTTTGCGCGGCCAGTCCCCGTAGGGCCATGCCCTGGTCGCCGCGAAGGGCCCGGTAGACGATTTCCCGCACGATGCCGGGCCCGAGCAGGCGCGCGTCGAGCGGCGAGACGAGACAGGCGGCCAGCCGCACCGCCGCGTCGGCGATCTCCTCGGTCATGGGCGAGGCGCACATGCCGGCCACATCGACCGAAGCGGGCGTATCCTCGTCCATCTCCAACAGCAATTCGCCGAGCACCGCCGGCTCCACCCGCACCGACAGCCCGTAAAGCGGCGCTTCGGGCGAGCCCAGGCTTTCGCAGGCAAAGGCCAGCGGGGCGGCCACCACCCAATAATGCCCGGGATCGAGTTCGTGGACCGTTTCGCCGCACACGGCCCGCTTCCTGCCCGTGGCCAAAAGCACGATGCACGGCTCGTAGAGCACCGGGGCCAGGGGAAAATGGCGCATGGCCCGGGCGTAGCGCACGCCGGGAAGCGGCGACGGGGAAAATCCGTCGTTCGTTGCCTGGGCGGCGAGCAGGGCGGCCAGGCGATCGCGGAGAAGAGAGGCGGGCGGCGTCACGGAAGTGTCCTTGGCAGGGGGGAGTTGCTTGTCGCGCCCTGAAAAATGCGCGATTTCGCAGGATCAGGCAAGCCCCCGACAGAAACGGGGCTTCCCGTGGGCCCGGCGGGGCGCTAGGACAAACCTGCGGCCGTCATTTTGGGCGGCCGTCTGCCACGACGAAAAACAAAGGAGACATGCGTCATGTCCATGAGCGTGAAGGATGCCATTGCCGCGCGCCACAGCGTGCGCGCCTTTGCCAGGAAAGCCTTGACCGAAGGCGAGATTACCGAACTGCTCGAAGCGGCCGGAAACGCGCCCTCGAGCCTCAATTCCCAGCCCTGGCGCTTCAAGGTCGTCACCGACCCGGCGGACCTGGCCTGGTTCGGCACCAGCGAGGCCACGCGCAAGCAGGGCTGGCTTGCCGCCGCGCCGGCCATCATCATCAGCTGCGTGGACCTTGCCCATTACGTCAAGGATTCCCAGGCGGCGGCGTTTTTCTTTCGCGACAACAAGTTGATCGAGGGCGAGCCCATGGACGGCATCGACGCCTATGTGGCCCGGGAGGCGGCGGCGGCCGAGCAGGCCAGGTTCGGCGCCTGCGCCATGAACACGGCCATCGCCGAGGCGTTTTTGATGTTGCGGGCCACGGAAATGGGCCTTGGCACCTGCTGGGTGGGGATGTTCGACGAGGCCAACATCAAGGCGCGCTTTCACCTTCCCGAGGGCTACCGGGTGGTCAACATCATGGCCGTGGGCTGGCCGGACGAGGCACAAGTGTATCCGCGCAAGCGCAAGAGCCTGGAAGAGATCGTCATTTCCTGACGCACTTCGCACCGTCGGCGGACGTCCGATGCACGTCCGCCGGCGCTGTCGACCGCACGCCTCCCGCCGGCCGGCCCTTTCCCCCTAGGCGCGCCGCTCCAAATCCCGTACAAGTTTTCGAACCTCATCCGTCCGCCAAGGACGATTGTCTGCTTCGCCCACCCAAGGAGCACCGCCATGCCAGACGACCGTATCGCCATAGCCGGCCTGTCCGTGGAAAAGACCCTGCACGATGTCCTCGTGACCGAAATCCTGCCCGGAACCGGCATCGACAAGGAAGCCTTTTTCGCCGCCCTGGCCGGCATCGTGGCCACGCTCGGCCCCGAAAATCGCGCACTGCTGGCCCGCCGCGACGCCATGCAGGCCGCCATCGACATCTGGCACCGGCAGCGCGCCGGCCAGCCCCATGACCCGGAAGCCTACAAGTGTTTTCTGGTCGGCATCGGCTACCTGTTGCCCGAAGGCCCGGATTTCGCCATCGAGACAACCGGCGTGGACGCGGAAATCGCCGTGGTGCCCGGTCCCCAGCTCGTGGTGCCCATAACCAACGCCCGCTATGCCATAAACGCGGCCAACGCCCGCTTCGGCAGCCTCTACGACGCGCTCTACGGCACGGACGTCATTCCCGAAACCGGCGGCGCGGCCAAGGGGCCGGGCTACAATCCCGGGCGCGGCGCGGCCGTGGTCGCCTATGCCGCCGCCTTTCTCGATATGGCCGTGCCGCTTGCCTACGGCCAGCATGCCGGTGTGACCGCCTACGCCGTAAAGGACGGCGCCCTGGTCGTGACCCTTGAAAACGGCCAGACCACCGGGCTCGCCCGGCCGGAGCGGTTCGTGGGGCATGTGGGCGGTCCCGACGCGCCGACAAAGATTTTGCTGCGCAATCACGGCCTGCACATCGAACTTGTCTTCGACCGCAGCCATCCGGTCGGCGCGGCCAGCCCCTCGGGCCTTCGCGACGTCGTCCTCGAAGCCGCCGTGACCACCATCCTCGACTGCGAGGACTCCGTGGCCGTGGTGGACGGGGCCGACAAGGCCCTGGCCTACCGCAACATGCTCGGCCTTTTCCGGGGCGACCTGACCGCCCGGTTTAAAAAGGGCGGCAAGGTGGTGGAACGGGGACTGAGTCCCGACCGGACCTACACCGCGCCGGACGGATCGGAGCTTGCCATCCCGGGGCGAAGCCTGCTGCTCGTGCGCAACGTCGGCCACCTCATGACCACGGACGCGGTCCTGGACGCGACCGGGCACGAGATACCCGAGGGCATCCTCGACGCCATGGTCACGGGGCTTGTCGGGCTCCACGACCTGCGCGGGACAGGAGCACTGCACAACAGCCGCGCCGGCAGCGTGTACATCGTCAAGCCCAAGATGCACGGCCCGCACGAGGTCGCCTTCGCCTGCGAACTCTTCGACCGGGTGGAGGACGCGCTGGGCATGGCCCGCAACACGCTCAAGATCGGGGTCATGGACGAGGAGCGGCGCACGTCGCTCAACCTCAAGGAATGCGTGCGCGCGGCCAAGGCCCGCATCATCTTCATCAACACCGGCTTTCTCGACCGCACCGGCGACGAGATCCACACTGTCATGGAGGCCGGGCCGGTGGTGGCCAAGGCGGCCATGCGCGAAACGCCCTGGATGGCGGCCTACGAGGACGGCAACGTGGACGTGGGGCTTGGCTGCGGTTTTTCCGGCCGGGCGCAGATCGGCAAGGGCATGTGGGCCAAGCCGGACAAGATGGCGGAGATGGTCACGGCCAAGATCGAGCATCCCCGCGCCGGGGCCAACTGCGCCTGGGTGCCGTCGCCCACGGCCGCGACGCTCCATGCCATGCACTACCACGCAACGGACGTCTTCGACCGCCAGAGCGAACTGGCCGGCCGTCCCCGGGCCGGGCGCGAGGATCTGCTCGTCCTGCCGCTTTTGGGCGCGGCGCGGCAGGCGCCGGCCGAGGTGACCCGGGAACTCGAGACCAACGCCCAAAGCATTCTCGGCTACGTCTCGCGCTGGGTGGACCAGGGCATAGGCTGTTCCAAGGTGCCGGACTTAAGCGATGTCGGGCTCATGGAGGATCGGGCGACGCTGCGCATTTCCAGCCAGCACATCGCCAACTGGCTGCGCCACGGCATCTGCGACGAAGAACAAGTGCTGGACGTACTCAAGCGCATGGCGGCGGTGGTGGACCGGCAAAACGCTGGCGACCCGGCCTATCGGCCCATGGCCCCGGATTTCGAGGCAAGCCTGGCCTTCCTTGCCGCGCGCGACCTTATTTTCAAGGGGCGCGAGCAGCCCAACGGCTACACCGAGCCCATCCTGCACGCCCGCCGGCGGCAGGCCAAGGCGCGGGGCTGATCCCGATTCGTCTAAACGGATTGTAAGATTCCGGCAGGGAAACCGGCAGGAAACACGGGGCATAATCCCGACGGCGAGCTGGCCGGCCTGCGGCTTTTGTCCCGGTTGTAGCTCCGGCCGTGGACAGAAGCCGTGGGCCGGCCTAACATGCTCCATGCGTCATCAAGCGGCGCAGGATCGGTCCGGGCGGCACAGGCCGTTTGCGGCCGGACGAAGGAGGCGCTTGCGGCATGCACAACCTTAGGAAGATCGGCCTGCTCGTGCTGGCTTTTTTGCTGGTGCTCCCGTCGCCATCCCTGCTCATGGCTTCCTCGGAAGGCGGGCACGGAGGCGAGGCCAAGAAGGGCGGTGAGGCCAAGGGCGGCGAGAAAAAGGAGGCCGGCAAGGCCGAAAACGGCGCCATCGTGCTCGGCCCGATGACCGTCAATGTGCTCAGCAACACGGGCTACCGTTTCCTGCACCTGACGCTCGATGTGCAGTGCGAGGACAACGCCTCGGCCGAGCGCCTGACCGACGCCGACTGCAAACAAGACCTGATTTTCTACCTTTCGTCCAAACTGGCCGAGGACCTGCTCACCAGCGCCGGCAAGATGGCCTTGCGCAAGGAATTGATCGAGCTTTTCAGCAAATTCACCGGCCCGGGCAAGGTGAAAAACGTCTATTTTACCGAACTGGTTTTCCAATGACAGGAGCGGGGCGGGAGGATGCCGGCGGCCGTGTTGACGATAATTCGTAACATGCGGTCGTGTTTGGCAAAACCGCGCTGCCTGTGCTAGCTTCCGGCCATGGCCCGTGGGGACGGGGCGCTTTCGTTCCGACAGCATGCGGGCCCAAGGAGGTGGCGATGGTTGGCGATGCGGCGAAATTTTTCGCGCTGACGGCGATTTTGGCGTTCTGCGTGCTGGTCACGGACGCCGGCCCCTGCTTTTCCCGGACCGAGTCGCCGGCCCAGGTCCTGGTACTGGCCGCCGCGCCGGTCAAGCACGTCATCAAATCCGGCGACACCATAAGCCTGCTGGCCCAGCGCTACGGCGTGAGCGCCGCCGCGATCCTCAAAGCCAATCCCGGCCTCGAGCCGTCCCGCCTCCAGCTCGGCCGGGCCATCCTCATCCCGGCCGGCGGACAACCGGCGCAGCCTGCCGTCCAGCCCAACAGACTCCCCGGCATCCCGACCTTGCCGGACGGACCGCCGGAAAGCGTCGAACTGCGGCCGGAAAAGGCTCCCCAGGCCACGCAGCCGCTTCAGGAACATGCCCTCACGGAGGGCAAGAAGTCCTCCGCTCCCGCGCCCCAACCCGCCGAAGCCGCCGGCCCGGCAGCGTCCGCCGCCGCACCCGAGGCCGCCGCCTCCGCGGCCGGCGCGGCCAAGGGGACCGTGGACCAGACCGTGGCCGCCATAAAGGAAAACGCCGCCGCCACCGTGCCCGTGGCCGTGGACAAGGTGGGGGGACGCACCCGGCTTTCCGTGGGCGGCAAGGCGTTTTTCGCCGACCAGATCGTGCCCCTGGCCCTGTCGCTCGGCAGCAAGATTGTGTCGGCGCTGCTGCTTTTCGCGGCCGGCGTCTGGGTGTCCGGGCGCCTGGCCGCCTTGCTGGTGCGGGTGCTGCGGGCGCGAAACGTGCCCCAGGAAGTGCTTTCCTTTGCCGGCAGCCTCACCCGCTACGGCCTGTATCTCGTGGTCGTCATCGCCACGCTCGGACAGCTTGGGTTCAACGTCAGCTCGCTGCTGGCCCTTTTCGGCGCGGCCGGTTTGGCCGTTTCCCTGGCGCTCAAGGATACGCTGTCCAACTTCGCCTCGGGGGTGATGCTGCTGCTGTTCCGGTTCTTCCGGGTGGGCGACCGGGTGAGCGTGCCCGGAGCTTCGGGCGCGGCCGGCATCGTCACGGATATCGACGTGTTCAATACCGTCATCCGTTCGGATACGGGCGAAACCATCATCGTGCCCAACTCCAAAATCGCGGGCAACGTCATCGTGGTGAACCCGTCGGGCGTGAAAGAGAAGGAAGATTAGAGTGAAGCAGTGCGAGAGGGGAACCCTTTTTTGAAAAAAGGGTTCCCCTCTCGCGCTCTCCCTTCCCAAAAACTTCTAACGGTTACGGGCGCTGTAACGCTCACGCTCCATACCCGTTAAAGATCTTTGGAAAGGGGGTCCGGGGGGAGAACCTTTCTGCAAGAAAGGTTTCCCCCCGGTCGCATTTTACGCCTCCGCCGCTCCGCCACTTCGCCGCTACAGCGGCGCGAGGTGGCCGGCCGTGAGGCGCAGCACGGTTTCGATTTCCGGGATGATGTCGCCGCGTTGGTGCACGGCGGCAAGCACCGTGACTCCGGCGCGCGCCGCCGCGGACACGGCCTGCATGGCCACGCGCCGCGACGGGGCGTCGAGGCCGGAAAAAGGTTCGTCCAGAAGCAGCAGCCTGGGTTCGCCGACCATGGCCCGGGCCAGAAACAGCCGGCGCGTCTGGCCGGCGGAAAGCTGTCCCAGCCGGCGCTCGGCCAGCTCGGCCACGCCGAAAAATTCCATCCACCGCCTGGCCGCCGCCAGGTCCTTGTCCGTGGGCGCGGCGAAAAGGCCGATGGTCGCCGAGATGCCGGAAACGACCAGCTCCAGGGCCGGCAGTTCCTTGTCGTAATCCGCCTCCAACTCGAAGGACACCATGCCGATGCGCTTGCGGATATCGCGCAGATCGGTAAATCCCTCCGGCGCGGCCAGCCCGGGGCGCATCGCCCGGCCGCCGAGGGCCGGATGGTATTCGCCGGCAATGAGTTTGAGCAGTGTGGACTTGCCCGCGCCGTTGGCCCCGACGAGGCCCATGTGCCCGCCCTGGCGCACGGTCAGGGTGATGGCGTGGAGCACTTCCCGGCGGTTTAAAAATACCGAGGCGTTTTCCAGGACGACCAGCGGCGGGCCGTCCGGGGACGGGACGGCTTCGGAGACGGGCAGGGCGGGGGCTGCCGCCTCGGACCCGCTTGTGGCCATGCTCTTGCGATAGCGCTCGAGTACGGTCTTCGCGTCGCCGGCGTCGATGATGCGCCCGCCGGCCAGGGTGATCCCCCTGGCCTCTCCCGGCGGCAAGGCCGCGCCCTGATGGCTGGTCAGCACGACCGCCGCGCCGTCGGCCGCCGCCTGCTCCACGGCCTGTTGGGCCGTGTCCCGGGCCGCATCGTCCAGGCTGTCCAGAAATTCGTCCAGAAAAAGAACCAGCGGCCGGCTGGCCAGCGCCCGGGCCAGAAGCACCGCCCGCAACTGGCCGTTGGAGAGTGCTTCCACGGGGGTGTCCGCCAGATGGCTGATGCAAAGCCGGTCCAGGACGGCCTCCAGGGTGTCCAGTTCCGCTGCCGAGGGCCGGCCCTGGACGTAGACCGCGTCGCGCGGGCCGGCCAGGATCACGGCGCTTGCCGGCTGGTGCGCGCACAAGCGCTTGGCGGCGCGCTGGATTTCCGGGGACACGATGCCGAAGCGCGGGCGCAGGCCGATGGGCGAGGCCCGGTCGGGGCTGCCCGCCATCCGGTAAATCCGATGTTCCCGGCCGTCGTCGTCGGGCCATATGTCGCCGCGCAGCAGCCGCAGCATGGTCGATTTGCCCGACCCGTTGCCGCCGAGGACCAGCCAGCGTTCGCCGGCGGCGACGGTGAGGGAGACGCCGCGAAGCGCCGGTCGGCCGCTGAAGGTCACGTCGGCGTTATCCAGGATGATACGCAGGGAAGAATCGTTCATGGTGTATAAAACGCGCGACGGGCCCTCCGCCCGGAAGGCCCGTCGCACGGCAGCAAGCTTGCGGATGGCTACAGCAGTCCGGCCGAGGCCAGGGCTGTTTTGAGCTTTTCGCGGTTCTGGGGTTGCAGGGGCACCATGGGCAGGCGCACCTCGGCCGGGAACCGGCCCATCATCTCCAGGGCGGTCTTGGCCGGCACCGGGTTGGTTTCGACAAAGGCCGCCCGGTAAAGCGGGCTCAGTTCGTAATGGAGCGCCTTGGCCTTGGTCAGGTCGCCGGCCAGGGCCGCGTCGCACATGGCGGCCATCTTGGCCGGCGCGAAGTTGGACACCACGGAAATGATGCCGCGTCCGCCGATGGTCATGGTGGGCAGGCCGGTGGGATCGTCCCCGGAAAGGACCATGAAGTCCTCGCCGCAGAATTCGATCACCCGGGAAACCTGACTGAGGTCGCCCGTGGCCTCTTTGATCCCCACCACCTGGGGAATTTCCTTCTTCATGACGGCCAGGGTCTCGGGCAGCAGGTTGACGGACGTGCGGCTCGGCACGTTGTAGACGATAAACGGAATGTCCACCTGTTCGCCGATGGCCTTGAAGTGGGCAATGAGTCCGGCCTGGGTGGGTTTGTTGTAATAGGGGGTGATCAGCAGGGCCCCGTCGGCTTTGGCGTCTTTGGCGTCCTTGGTGATCTCGATGGCTTCGCGGGTGTTGTTGGACCCGGCCCCGGCCAGAACGGGCACGCGGCCTTTGACCTGGTCCACGCAGATGCGGACCACCCGTTTATGTTCCTCGTGGGACAACGTGGCGGATTCGCCCGTGGTGCCGCAGGGTACGACGCCATGAATGCCCTGTTCGATTTGCCATTCGATAAAGGCGCGGAAGGCCTCTTCATCAACCTCGCCGTTTCGAAATGGCGTCACCAATGCCGTGATTGCGCCTCGAAACTCCATAGGGACCTCCTTGGATGAATAAACCCCGCCATTTCCTAGAATGTTTTTTGCCGCTCGGCAAGTACGCCCCGGGCATGGGGAGGTGAAGGGACGGGGGAGGAAGAAGCCGGGGGAGGGAACTTTTTGAAAAAAGTTCCCTCCCCCGGACCCCCACCCTCAAAAACTTTCAATAAAGGTCAGGGTTCCTCCTTAGTTGGCAGGAACAACTTTCACCCCTTTATAAACTTTAGGAAGGGGAGAGCGCGAGAGGGGAGAACCCTTTTTAAAGGGTTTCCCCTCTCGCATCTCCTCCCGCGCCCTTCTTGGGCGTGGCGACGCCGCCGACGTCGGCGAGTTCGGCCAGGGCGATGTCGATCATGGCCGGGATGCGGTCGGCGATGGTGGGGGTAAGTTCGACGCTCATGTTTTGAAAATCGACGGGTTCCATGCCGATGACCACGGCTTCCGGCCGCTTGCCGATCAGTTCGCAGTAGATCAGCGTGTCCACGAGGTCGGACTGGTGCATGGAGTCCTTGAAGGCCAGGGACTTGCGCAGGTCCTCGCCGGTGAGGCGGTAGACGGTGCCGGGGGCGTCGCCGCCGAGCACGGCGTCGAGCACGATGCAATAGTCGCAGTCCATAAGGGGCTGCATGAGCTTCATGCCCAGGTTGCCGCCGTCCATGAGGGTGACGTTGTCGGAAAAATCGTAGGTTTCGAGAAGGCGCTCCACGGCCCGCACGCCGACGCCTTCGTCGGTGTAGAGGATGTTGCCGACGCCAAGGATGAGGATTTTGCGCGGGGTATCGGACATGCGACCTCCTTGAGAAACGAAGAACCCGGCCGAAGCCGGGTTCTTCGTATAAACGGCGTTGCCGTCCTTAGCAAACCTTGAACTTGAGGATTTCGTTGGTCTCGGGCTCGATGACGTGCACGCCGCAGGCGATGCAGGGATCGAAGGCGTGGACCGTGCGCAGGATCTCGACCGGGCGCTTGGGATCGGCGATGGGCGTGCCGATGAGGGCTTCTTCCACCGGGCTCTTGTCGCCCTGGGCGCCCCGGGGACCGAGGTTCCAGGTCGAGGGGACGACCAGCTGGAAGTTGTCGATCTTCTTGCCCTTGATGCGGATCCAGTGGGACAGGGCACCGCGGGGCGCATCGGCCAGGCCGACGCCCTTGGACTCCTCGGGCATCTCCCACTTGGCGCACAGGGTGTTGTCCTTGGCGCCGCTGTCGGCCATTTCCTTGATCCACTTGTCCATGTTGGCGCAGACGATGGCGGTCTCGATGCCGCGGGCGGCGGTGCGTCCGAGAGTCGAGTGCAGGGCCGTGGCCGGGACGGACAGTTTGCCGAGGACCATGTCCACGACCTTTTTGAAGTCGGGCTGTCCCTTGGCGTAGGCGATGAAGGTACGGGCCAGGGGACCGACTTCCATGGCCTTGCCCTTGTAGCGGGGGGCCTTCATCCAGGAGTAGTGATCCTTGTCGTCGAGCTTGGTGTACTTGGGATCGGTGACGCCGTCGTAGGGATGCTTGCCGTCGCCGCCGGGGGCGTACCAGGAGTACTTGACGTCCTCGTAGATGGCGCCGAGGTCCACCTTGTCCACCTTGCCGAGGTCGCGGCCCATGATGACGCCGGACGGGAAGTAGGAGGTTTCAAGGTGTTTTTCGGGGGAGCTGTCGTCGGTGGCGAACTCGCCGAAGCCCAGGTAGTTGCTGGTGCCGCCGATGCCGCCCCAGTCCTTGTAGAAGCCGGCCACGGCCAGCAGGTCCGGGATGTAGCATTCGTTGATGAACTGGCAGACTTCCTTGGTGAGGGCCATGTAGTTGGCCAGCGGGTCCTTGGTCAGGGCCTGGTAGTTGGAGCAGCCGCCCACGACGGTGAACTGGGTGTGGGGGTTCTTGCCGCCGAGGATGGCCATGGCGCTGGCCGCCTTGACCTGCATGTGCAGGGCTTCCAGGTAGTGGGCGGTGGCGATGAGGTCGACTTCGGGCGGCAGATAGTAGGCCTTGTGGCCGCCGAGGAAGTAGGCGTTGGTGAAGATGCCGAGCTGTCCGGACTCGACGAAGGCTTTCAGCTTGTCCTGGACGGCTTTGAGGGCCTTGGCCGAGTTGCCGGGGCGGGCCGGGGCGATGGAGGCGGCCAGTTTGGCGGCCTTGTTGGGGTCGGCCTTGAGCGCCGCGGTCACGTCGACCCAGTCCAGGGCGTGCAGCTGGTAGAAGTGGACGAGGTGGTCATGGAGATACTGGGAGGCCATGACGAGGTTTCGCATCATGCGGGCGTTGGCCGGGATGCTGACCTTGACGGCGTCGTCGACGCAACGGGTGGAGGCCAGGGCGTGGACGTACGTGCACACGCCGCAGGCGCGCTGGGTGAAGTGCTGGGCGTCGCGGGGATCGCGGCCCTTGAGGATGATTTCCAGGCCGCGGAAGAGCTGCGAGGAGCTCCAGGCGTCCTTGACCTTGCCGTTTTCCACCTCGACCATGATCCGCAAATGTCCTTCGATCCGGGTAATGGGGTCGACCACGATGGGGCCGGTGAAGGTGGATTGCGGCGTGGGTTTGCTCTCAGCCATATGCTTCCTCCGTCACAAGACGTTCGGTGCTGTTGAAGGTGTCCGGGTACTGTACTGGCCGTCTGCGAAGGAAGGGCTAGCCCTGCTCGTAGAAGGGAGTCATGGTGTCCCAGAAGTCCGGCTCGCTGCAGCCGATGCAGGGATGGCCGGCCTGGACGGGCCAGTTGACCTGGTTGAACAGCACCTTGGGGCAGTTGTTGTAGGTAACGGGGCCCTTGCAGCCGAGTTCGTAGAGGCAGAAGCCTTTCTTGGCCTCTTCGGACTCGAAGGAGGGCGCGAATTCGGAGGCCTCGAAGTGGGGCAGGCGCGGACAGTTGTCGTGGACCAACTCGCCGTAGAAGAGCTTCGGCCGGCCGTTCTCGTCGAGATCCGGGATGCCCTTGGTCAGGACATGGACCACGGCGCCCACGAAGTTGATGGGGTTGGGCGGGCAGCCGGGGATGTTGATGGTCTTGACGCCGAGCGCTTCGGACACGCCCTTGGCCTGGCTGGGATTGGGCTTGGCCTTCTGGACGCCGCCGTAGGCCGAGCAGGTGCCGATGCAGATGATGCCCTTGGCCTTGGCCGCGGCTTTCTTGGTGGTCTCGAGCATGGGATGCCCGGAAACCATGCCCCACTTGCCGCCGTCGATGGTCGGCAGGCCGCCTTCCACGACCAGGTAGTAGCCGTCCTTGCCTTCGAGGGCCTGGTGCAGGGCCGCCTCGGCGGCTTCGCCGGCTGCGGCCATGATGGTCTCCTGGTAATCCAGGGAGATGGTGTCGAGGATCAGCGCGTCGATATACGGTTTGATGGTCCGGATGGCCGCTTCGGTGCAGCCGGTGCATTCGGCGTTGTGCAGCCAGATCACCGACGGACGGTGTTTGGCCGTCAGCGCCTGGGCGACCTTGGGCGCAAAGGCGGGGCCCATGCCCATGGCCGCTGCGACGGTGGCGCAAAATTTCATGAAGTCGCGGCGGGAGACGCCGTTCTGCACAAGCCGTTTTTCCGCATCATCCCTGCCAAGACCCACGGAAAAGTTCATAAACGTCCTCCTTTGTTTTACGAGAGGCATGGCCGGGGCGTCCCATGATCCCCCAGCCATGTTTGCATCCAATGACCCGTTCTGCACGCGGCCGTCGCAGGCGGACCGGCCGCTGCCGCCTCTCTATGACGGACGCGTCGCGTTCCTGCGTCGCCGAGTTCGATTTCCCTTTTGCAGTTAATCACGAGTTCTTTTGAACGTCAATGGGGTTTGGCAAATTTTTCACGTGATTCAAGGGTGTTACCGTGTGCAGGAGGCCGGGGAAGTAAAGGATATGAATAAAAAAATCGTATGCAGTATGTCTTACGAAGCTGCGACAGGGCGTGCTGGAAACGGCTAGCGGGAAGGGCGCAGCAAGGCGTCAATGGGGCGAAGCGGCAACGATTCGCCACGCGCCAGTCGGGCCAGGAGAATCAGCTCCGGCCGGTATTCGAAATGCATGAGGTCGAACTCCGCCCATTTGCCGCCCCAGACAAATCCCTCGGCCTCGAAGGCCGCAACCGCCTGCTCGGGAAACCGCTGGCGCACGGCCAGCATGTTTTTGCCGCGCGGCAGATTGCGCCAGTACGGATTGCCGCGCGGGCTGACGTCCACGGCCGCGGCGAAGGAGTGGACCGAGAGCCGGTCCGTGCCGGCGATCATCCGCCAGACCATGCCGCCCGAGGCCGGCAGCAAAAAGCGCTTGATGCCGGGATCGGCGGCGGCAAGCGTTTCCAGACGGCGGGCGACGCGCGCGAAGGCATCGGCCGCGCCGAAGCGGGTATTGAACTCCAGGCGCTGGTTGAAAAAGGCCACCGGGCGGCAGTTGGCCCGGACCTCGGCCCGGTCGTGGCCGTATAGGGCCAGAAAAAACGCCTGGACCCGGCTGCGGCCCGGCGAAAACCACAGCGGCGGCTCGGCCGTCACCGGACCGAGGGGATAGGGCTGGGCCAGCATGGTCTTGAGGTCCGGATCGCAAACCGCCTGTTCGGGCGTGCGGACGCGGCCGTCGTCGTAGGCAACGCGCGCGCCGTCGCGCAAAATAACCGTGATGCGGCCGCTAGGTGAAACCTCGATGGCGGTCATGACGCCCGGATAGGCCGTCTCGAGAACGGACAGGTCGCGCCGGGCCTGGGGAGAAATGGTCTGGCCCATGGCGGAAACGGCCACAGCCAGGCAACACAGCAAAACGGCAACCGACGCTACGCGACGCATGATGGCGATACTCCTTGGGGAAGAGCAGAGAAGAAAGTGCGAGAGGGGAAACCCTTTAAAAAGGGTTCTCCCCTCTCGCGCTCTCCCCTTCCTAAAGTTTTCAACGGGGTTGTTTTTCACCGCAACTACTGCATTCTATTAAAGTCTTTGGAAGGGGGGTCTGGGGGGAAACTTTTCTTCAGAAAAGTTTCCCCCCAGGCTCTTCTCCCCCTTTAACGGCAAAAAAGCGACAGCAGCCATTTGACCCGGCCGCACAGGCGTGGTTCGCCCTTGGTGGGGGCGTCGGGGCAGTCGGCCAGTTCCGGGCGCAGGGCGAGGATGGACCGCACGGCCAGTTCGGCGCCGTAGCCGGTCAGGGCGGCGCACTGGGCGGCATGGGCCTTGGCGTCGTCCTTGACCTTTTTGGACAGCACCCGGCAGCAGGCGGATTTGTGGCGATTGACGAAGGCTTCGTGGATGGCGGCGGATTGTTGGCGGATGGCTTGGCGGGTCGGGCCGTGTCCGCCCCGGGCGCAGACCATGCCCACGGCGGCGCAGGCTCCGGCTATGGCCCCGCACAGGCAGCCCCGGTCGCCGATGCCGGCCGTAAGGCCAGCGGCGATGCCGACCGCCTGTTCGTCGGGCAGGGGCTGGCCGAAGGCATCGTTGACCGCGACCATGATGGCCTCGGCGCAAAGGAGCTTGCGGTTGGAAAAAAGGCTGGCGGCACGCTTGCCCACGGCCGTGGTCAGGCTGTCCGCCGCCTCCAAGCGCGGCGAAGGGGCGTTCATGGTCGGTTGCCTTTTGCGGGGTGGCTTTGGGGGCAGGGGGTTGCGTCGGAAGAACTCGAACAGCAGCATTGCTTTTTCACCGCCAAGGGGGGCGGGGGATTCCCCCTATGGACGGTCCGGGAGGAAGCCGTTCCTCCTCCCGGACGCCGGGGAGGTGTTCCCCCGTGCTTACTTCACCGCGTCGACGGGGTAACCCGCGCCCTTCCAGGCGAAGATGCCGCCGGGGAAGCGGTAGACGTTTTTATAGCCGAGCTTTTTGGCCCAGATCGCGCCGTTGTGGCTGCGGGTGCATTTGACGAAGCCGCAGTAGATCACGATGGTCTTGTTCTTGTCCGGGCCGAGCAGCTTGGCGAAGTCGGCCTCGGTCTTGCCGCCGGTCTCCTTGGCGTCCCACTTCTCCATGTCCGGGATGGGGAAGACGAAATTGACGGCGCCGGGGATGTGCTCTTTTTTGTAGCTGTCCTCGAAGGGCATGGTGTCGACGATGACCATCTTCTTGCCTTCGTCGATCCACTGTTTGAGCTCCGCCGTCGAAACCAGGCCGTAGCCGCCTTTCTGGGTGTCCCGCACCAGCTTGACCGCCTCTTTTTCCTTGGCGGTCTCGTCTTCGAACTTGTTGGCCAGGGCGGTTTGCGCCAAGCAGAAAACCGAAAGCAGGGCCAGGGTCAGGGTGAGTTTGACTGCGCGCATGCACTCTCCTTACGAGGTTTGGGTTGCGGGAGTAAAGCGCTGTCTGCCGCGAACGCGACGCCACAGCAGACAATAGAGAACACCGGCCAGCATGGCCAGATCACGCCACAAGGTCGTGTGCAGGCCGTGGTAGACCTCGCCTTCCGGATCGCCCGGGCCGTAGCAACCGCAGTCGATGTCCAGGCCCTGGCGGATGGCGTTGGCGACCACGCCGATAAAAAGCAGCAGCAGCCCGCCGATGATGGCCAGTCCGCCCGGCGCGTCAAAGGCGAGCAGCAGCCCGCCGACGATCTCCAGCACCGGCAGCGCCACGGCAAACGGCATGACCACCTCGGAAGGGAGGATGGAAAAGGCCTTGATGGTCAGGACAAAGGCGTGGACGTCGGCCAGTTTGAGCGTTCCGGCCACGATGAAGGAAACGGCCAGGGCGAGGCGGATGACCCGGTAGGTCCAGACCGCGGTGAGAAGATGGTTATAATGCTTACCCATGGCGTAGGGTCGCGCTTTGAAAATGGCGACCCTACAGCCTTAGCATGGAGGAAATGTCTTGACAAATCAGGAAAGTAAATAAGTTGCAATCACGCGTATCAGCACTTCCGATCAGGTGCCGGCGCGGCGGCTTGCGGACCTACTTTTTGGCCGGAAGCCGGATGGTCATGCCGGGGCGCAGCTTTTTGGGGTCGAGGCCGGGGTTGGCCTCCATGACCTGATGCGTGGTCAGCCCCCGGGCGTTGGCCACCTTGGAAATGATGTCGCCGTCCTTGATCGTGTACGTCTCGGTCTCGCCCGTGGCGGCACCGGACCTGGGCGTCGTCTTGGCAGTCTTGGCCGCCTTGGCCGACGTGGCAGCGGCCGGCTCCTTGGCCGGGGCGAGCCCCTGGGCCTTGGCCGAGGCATCGGTCAGGGGGGCGTAGAAGTAGAACACCCGGCCGTGACCGCCGTCCTTGTCGTAGCGGTTGCCGATGAAGGCATAGCCCGGCCAGTTCCACACGGCCACGCTATAGGGCCGGCCGTCGGCGTCCTTTTTTTCGCGCACCGCGTCGGGCAGTCCGTACTTGGCTTCCAGGCTTTGCTCCATGACCTTGGCCGCGTCCTTGCCTTCGTAGTCGAGCTCGGCGTGGTAGAAGCGATCCTTGTAAAACGAATAGGTGAGCCGGCGCAGGGTGACGCCGCCGAGGTTCTTTTTCTCGCTGGGGAGTTCGTAGTGGACGATGTCCCCGTCGCGTTCGACGGACTTGAGCCCGGGCAGGGCCGAGGGGGCGCTGCCCCAGGCGATGCCGCGAAAATCGGTGGGTTTTTTCGCCGGGTCCGCGGCCAGGGCGGGCCATGCGGTGGTGATGCCGACAAGCAGGCAGACCAGGGTGCGGACCAGAAAACGCATGGACATAAAAAGCGTGCCTCCGTTTCGGGATGCGTCCTCATACCCCGCCTGGGCCTGTCCGTACAGGTCCGGGGCTTTGGGGGAGGAGGAAGAAATTGATGTAACTCTCTGAAAGATAAAACGTTAGGAAGGGAAAAACGCGGGAAGGACGATTGCTCTTTTGAAAGGGTTTCCCCTCTCGCCGGCGCTTTCCCCAAACATTACCGGGTTGGCAGCGTCAACTCGGGTTCGGCCAGCAGGGTGTCCAGATGCAGTCCCGATACGGGTCTGGCGGCATCCGGGCTCAAGCCGCCACGGCACAGGGCGTCGATCCAGCCGGCCAGCTCCTTGACGCCAAAGGCGCTGACGTCGAGAAATTCCAGGGCCTTTTCATGCATCGCCCCCCGGCCCAGATGCCGGACCCGCAGACCCATGGTCAGGCACTCCTGAACGCACTCGGCCCAGGCGATGTCGGCGTGGAAGAAAAGGGACAAGGCCGCGCTTGCGGCCTCTGGGCGATATTCGTGCAGTTTGATATAGACGTAGAGGGCGTCCAGGCCGTGCAACCTCTCCAGGAGGTCGGGCTGGCCTTTGAGCCGTACCCCCAGGCCGATGGAGGCAACGTCGGCCAACGTGAATTGCTGCCCCCTGTCGCGACAGGCGGTGGGAGCGCGCAGGGCGGCCAGCGGCAACCTTGCCGGTACGACGGTGTCGGCCGGCCACAGGGCGAAATCCAGGACGACATCGACCGGCGGGTGCACCCGTTTTTCGGCGCGGCGTTCCATAATACACATAGGGACCTCCGCTCGTCTTGCGACCCTTGAAACGTACGTCGATATTCTTTTAAAATACGTAGAGGTTACGGCGATGTTGCGTCAGGTCGCCGAACGTGTTGTTGCGGACGCAACGATAGGCATCCTGCCCGGCCTCGGCGGGATTGTCAAAGGGGCGCGCTGGCGCTTTGTCCACCTTCCTGGTAGGACAAAAAACGAGGCGACCATGAGCGAATACACGGAGCATACCCCGAGCGGGGCCAGCGTCGGCCGGGTGGAGAAGCGGTTTTTCACCTTCGCCGTCCCGCCCCATCCTCTGGACGTGGACTCGGGACGCAGCCTGGGGCCGGTCACGCTTGCCTACGAAACGTACGGGAAACTCGACGAACAGGCCACAAACGCCGTGCTGGTGCTCCACGCCCTGACCGGCGATTCCCACGCCGCCGGCCATTACGACGCCACCGACGCCAAGCCCGGCTGGTGGGATATCATGATCGGTCCGGGCAAGCCCATCGACACCGACCGCTATTTCGTCATCTGCTCCAACGTCATCGGCGGCTGCATGGGCTCGACCGGTCCGTCCTCCATCGATCCGGAAACGGGCAAGCCCTACGGCCTCACCTTTCCGGTCATCACCATCGCCGACATGGTCCGGGCCCAGAAAGAACTGGTCGAGCACCTGGGCATCAAAAAGCTCCTGTGCGCCATCGGCGGCTCCATGGGCGGCATGCAGGTCCTCGAGTGGGCCGTGCGCTACCCGGACATGGTGCGCGCCGCCGTGCCGCTGGCCACCACCACCAAGCATTCGGCCCTGGCCATCGCCTTCAACGAAGTGGCCAGGCAGGCCATCATGGCCGACCCCAAGTGGAACTGCGGCGACTACTACGAGGGGGGCAAGCCCGGGCACGGCCTGGCCGTGGCCCGCATGATCGGGCACATCACCTATCTTTCCGACGAGGCCATGCGCCAGAAGTTCGACCGTCGGCTCCAGGACCGCTGCGAGATCTCGTTCGCCTTCGACGTGGCCGATTTCCAGGTGGAGTCCTACCTGCGCTACCAGGGCCAGAAGTTCGTGGACCGCTTCGACGCCAATTCCTTTCTCTACGTGACCAAGGCGGCGGACTACTTCAACCTGGAGGCCGCCCATGGCGAGGGCTCGGCCGTGGCGGCCTTCGCCAAGGCCCGCTGCCGGTTCCTGGTCGCCTCCTTCTCCTCGGACTGGCTCTACCCCACCTACCAGTCCCGGGCCATGGTCCAGGCCATGAAGAAAAACGGCCTGGACGTCAGTTTCGTGGAGATCGAGGCCAAGTGGGGCCACGACGCCTTCCTTTTGCCCAACGCCCGCCTGTCCGGCATGATCGACCGCTTTCTCGACCGGGCCGCCGTGGACGCGGCCAAGGAAGCAAAGGAGGCCGGCCATGCGTTATGATTTATCCGTCGTCGCCTCCTGGATCGAGCCGGGATCGAAGGTGCTGGACCTCGGCTGCGGTTCGGGCGACCTGCTCCACATCCTGTCCGTGGACAAGGACGTGCGCGGCACCGGCATCGAGGCCGAGGAGGGCAAGGTCACCCGGGGCATCGAGAAGGGGCTTTCCATCGTCCATGGCGACATCAACGAGGAAGTGCGGGATTATCCGGACGGAAGTTTCGACTACGTGATTCTGTCCCAGACGTTGCAGCAGGTCTTCCACCCGGCGGGCCTCATCCGGGAGATGCTGCGGGTGGGCAGGCGCGGCATCGTGAGCTTTCCCAATTTCGCCTATTACCGCATCCGGGGCCAACTGCTTTTCCGGGGGCGTGCGCCTGTGTCGCGGGAACTCCCTTACGAGTGGTACGACACGCCCAACATCCGCGTCATCACCATCCGCGACTTCCGCCGCTTTTGCCGCAAGGAAGGCTTCGCCATCGCCAGGGAGACGGCCGTCAGCACCCCGCACCATCACGAGAAGGGCTGGGTGGTGAAATTCCTGCCCAACCTGCTCGCCACCTACGGCATGTTCATGCTGCGTCGCCGCGACGCATCGCGCTAAGATACCGCCAGACGAGCCTGTCCTTGCCGTCGCCCGTGTCCGCCTCGGGCATGATGGCGCGGCCGGAGGCCTGCTGATCCGCCAGCACGTCCAGGATGAGGGTGTCGTCGCCGGCATCGGTGCGGATGGCGCTTTGGACGAAGCCTGCGCCGGTCGCCTCCGAGGCTTCGGCGGTCACGATATCGTCGCCACGGCCGGTGCTGACGGTGCTTTGGACGCTTCCGTCGAAGGCCGTCATCGCCCCAAGGTCGACGCTGTCGTCGCCCTTCCCGGTTTCGATCCGGCTGCGAATGTTCCCCTTCAATCCGGCCGCCATGTCGGCCGTACTGACGCTGTCGTCGCCATCGCCGGTGTCGATGGCGGCGCTGATGGACCCGCCTTGTCCGGTCGTCATGGGACCGGTGGAGACGGCGTCATTGCCCTTGCCGGTCCGGATGCGCAAGTCGATGGCCCCGCCCCAGCCGGTGGTCAGGCTCCCCGTGCGCACGGTGTCGTCGCCGTCCCCGGCGTCGATATCCATCTCTATGGACCCGTCCCAACCCGTCGCGGCGTCGCCGATGTCGATGGCGTCGTTGCCGCTGCCGGCGTCGACGGTCGTTTTGATGACCCCCTTCCAGGAGACGCCCGCATCGCCGGTGCTGATCGTGTCGTCGCCGTCGCCGGCGTCGATGGTGGTTGCGATGTAGCCGCCGCGATCGATGGAGGCATTGTCCGAGGCGATGGCGTCGTTGCCGCCCCCGGTCGTGATGTCGAGGCGGATGATGCCTTCGCGCGTGGCATCGGCCGTGCCGGTGGACACGGTGTCGTTGCCCTCGCCGGTATCGACCGACAGGGAATTGCTCTCCTCGACGAAAACGAGTTCGCCCGTGGCCGCGTCCATGGCCATGGTCCCGACGGCGGACAGGTCGCCGGCGTCCACGGAGTCGTCCCCGTCCCCGGTGTTGATCACGGAATTGAGCAACAGTCCCTTGGCGACCACCTGGTCGTTGCCCGCGCCGGTGTCGATGTGCCCGGTCCAGGCGTCGCCGGCCTCCACATAGACCGTGTCGTTGCCGTCGCCGCCGTCGATTTCCATCTTCCGCGTGGAATTTAAGGCAATGAGCGTGTCGTTGCCGTCGCCGCCGTGCATGACGCCGCCGCTTGCCGCGATGATGATGTCGTCGCCGGAGGTTTCCTTGCCGGGGGCGTAGGCGTCGACCGAAAGGCTTCCGTCGGCGTTCTCGCCGAGGATGACGTCCCCGGTGAGGTCGAGAACGCGTTCCTCCTGGCCGCTGTTGTCCAGCACGGTCAGGGTATAGGCGGCGGCAGCGTCGTCGCCTGCCGCTTCCGTGTTCTGGCTACCCGCATCGGCCCTTGGCGTGGCGCGGTTGATGATGATCTGGCGGCCGGAAGAGGTCACGGCCTTGGCTACCAGGGTGGAATCGTCGGCGTGCTCCATGGCGTTAAGCGCCAGCGCGCCGGAGCCGATGAGACCGGACGACGCGTTGGCGGCAGTGTTTCCGGCGACCTCCCGCAACGCTTCCCGGGCTTCCGGGGAAATGGTGACGGAATCCCCGCGCGTTCCGGTGGTGGCCTTCGTGGCCGTTTGCCCGTGGCCGAAGACGAAATGGGGTGAACCCGATGCGGTTCCCCGGTTATTGACGAAAGGAAAGGCGAGACCGGCCATTCGAGTGCCCCCGAGCTTTTGGCGCGCCGGATTGCGGCAACCTATTGCCTTTCCTATCGGCCCGGATGGTATATATATTTACGGCAGGGGGCAGTAAAAGGCGGTGAGAGGGGAAAGAGGATGCGAGAGGGGAACCCTTTTTGGAAAAAAGGGTTCCCCTCTCGCGCTCTCTCCTCCCCAAAACTTTCAACGGTGAGTGGTGCAGAGACGGTATCATATTGTAACCGTTAAAGTTTTTTGAAAGGGGCGCCGGGGGGAAACTTTTTTTCAAAAAAGTTTCCCCCCGGCGCCTTTCTCAAACTACTCTTCAGGAAACTGGTTCCAGGGCGCGGGGCAGATGGGCGTGAACCCTCGCGCCTGGGCCACGGCGTCGAGGTGGGCCAGCCCGGCCGGGGCGACGTCCATATCCAGCGGCTCGTCCTGGTCCACCCGGTCCACCACGATCAGGTAATGCTTGCAGGTCGAGCAGGTGTGGATGCGTTCCCGGGGATGCTCGGCCACGGTCAGCACGTCGAGCTTTTCGTGGGAAAGTTCGCCGCACGTCGGGCATTTGAGCCTGGGGAAGCGCCAGAGATGGCCGCACAGCGAGCAGGAAAGCATGAGCCGGCCCGCCTTGGAGATGAGAAATTCCGACGGGTCCGGCTTGTCCTTGAGCATGCCCATGGCCGGCGGGGAGCCGCACACCGGGCAGGAGGCGCGTTGCCACAAGGCGTCGTCGGCCAGGGGGGACAGGGTGGCCGCCGACCGACGCAACACGGCCGAGAGAATTTCGTGGGTCAGGAAGGGCAGGGCGTGCGGGTCCAGGCCCATCTCGCCGGCCAGCAGGGCGATGTCCTCCAGGCGGGCGTCGGTATAGGCGGCAAGCAGCGGTTCGGCCGCGCGGGGTCCCATGGCCAGCGCCTGGCCGAGCACCGTCGTCTCCCGGGCCAGGGGCGGAAAAATTTCTCCGAGCCGCGGCAACATCAACTCGGCGGCAGCCAGAAAGCCCGGGGCCAGCCGGTGAGCGGGCAGCAAGGCAAGCAGCGGTTCGCCCGCCGCGAACGCGTCGGGATCGTGGGGGATTTCCAAGGGCCAGTCGGGCAACGCGGCGGCTGCCTCCCGGCGCAGGGCGGCCAGGGCGGAAAAAGCCGGCAGGATCGCGTCAAGGCCCGTCACTTCGGCCGGTGTGCAAGCGCTCATGGCTAGGGCTCCTTTGCGGAGGGAAGAGGGGCAAGAGGGTGCGAGAGGGGAAACCCTTTAAAAAGGGTTGTCCCCTCTCGCGCTCTCCCCTTCCTAAAGTTTTCAATGGCTACGATTCTCACCGTAACAACTTCATTCTATTAAAAGTCTTTGGAAAGGGGGTCTGGGGGGAGAACCTTTCTGCAAGAAAGGTTTCCCCCCAGCTTCTCCCCATCTCCTCTCCTAACCGCGCATGCGGTTCATGGGCCGGGCCAGCATGGCCAGGAACGCCTGCCGGGTCATGGGACCGCCCTTGGGCTCCCGGCGTTCGGCGTATTCGTGGTAGAGTTTGCGCGGCTCGGTGACGAGGAAGATGACGTTGATGTCGTCCTCGTCGAGAAGCTGCGCCTTGGGGCTTTTTTCCTTGACCTTGGCCAGGGTCTTGTGGGCCAGGTCCAGCATGGCGTCGCGCTCGCCGAAGTTCATGGTGCCGGTGCAGCAGGTATGGACGCAGGCGGGCTTCATGCCGGCCTGGACCCGGTCGATGCACATGTCGCACTTGCGCACGAGTCCCGTGTCCTCGTCGCGGCGGGGGATGTTGTAGGGGCAGGCGTCGCGCACTTCCTGGGCCTGGTCGATGGTGAGTTCCTTGGTCTTGTCGGTGTAGAGGACCGCGCCGGTGGCCTCGTCCTGGACGATGGCCCCGGGCATGAAGGAGTCCGCCACGTCCTTGCAGGGCGGGTTGATGCAGTGCCGGCACTGGTCCGGGAAGAAGAGCCATTGCACCCGGCCGTCGATTAAGTGTTCGGCGAAGCGCACCAGTTTATAGTTGAAGGGGGTGAGGTCCGGCGGGTTTTGATGGGTTCCCCGCTGGCGGGTGGGCACGGCCTTGTTGCCGTGCCATTCCTTGCAGGCGATCTGGCAGCCGCGACAGGCGGTGCAGCGCGAGGTGTTGATGAAAAACGCCTTGGGCATGACCACGCTCCTTTATCGTGACCGGCCGGGAGCGTTTCCGCTCCCGGCCGGCAGCGGGTTTAGACGAAGAGTTCCGTGACCTTGTCCGCCTTGCGCACATTGACCATGCAGGCCTTGTACTCGGGAATGGCGGTATTGGGGTCGGCCACGGACGGGGTCAGCCGGTTGGTGGCGTCGCCGACGCCAGGCGTGGTCCAGCCGAAGCAAAACGGCATGCCGACCAGGTGCACGGTCTTGCCCTGCACCGTAAGCGGCGTCATGCGCACGGTGACCATGGCGATGGCCTCGACCTTGCCCCGGATGCTTTCGATGACCACGGGATCGCCGTTTTTGATTCCCTGTTTCTTGGCCAGCTCGGGGTCCATCTCCACGTAGAGCTGGGGCTCGGCTTCGAGCAGCACCGGGGTGTTTCTCGTGTCGCCGCCGCCGCACCAGTGCTCGGTCACGCCGTAGGTGGTCAGCACCACGGGGTATTTTGGATCACCGGGCTTGGCCAGGATGTCCATGTCGCTTTCCGCCAGCAGCATGCAGGGGTTGCTCAGCTGCTTGGAGAAGGGGTTGGCGACAAGGGGCGTCTCGGCCGGCTCGTAGTGTTCCGGCAGGGGGCCGTCCACCCGGCCGGGGCCGTAGGCCTGACCGTGGCCCTCGGTCTGCATGATAAACGGGTACTTGCCCTTGGGGTCGGCCATGGGCGGCCAGCCGCCGTCCGGCACATCGCCCACCCATTTGCCGTCCTTCCACTCGATGACCGGCTTGTCCGCGCTGAACGGTTTGCCGTTGAGGTCCACGGAAGCACGGTTGTAGAGGATGCGGCGGTTGACCGGCCAGGCCCAAGAAAAGCCCGGGTAAAGGCCGATTTTGGCCTGCATGGGCGTCTGGGCCGGGTCGCGGCGCTTGGACAGGTTGCCCGAGGGGCCGTAGCAGCCGCTGTAGAGCCAGTTGAGGCTGATGGTCGAGCCGTCGTCGGCCAGGGCGACGAAGCTTGCCACCTGTTCGCCCTTTTTATGCGTCTTGTCGCCCACGGTGACGTCGCGGGTGTACCAGCCGTTGATCTTCCTGGCCATGTAATCGGCGTCGTAGTGCTCCGGCCAATCCAGGTTGACGACCGGTTCCGGGAAGGCGCCTTTCTCCTTCTTGTAGAGATCGCGCACGCGGTTCATGATCTCCACGACCATCCAGCCCATGGACTTGCTTTCGCCCATGGGTTCGATGCCCTTGAAGTGCCACATGTGCCAGCGGCCGGAGTTGGAGATGGTGCCGTCCTTTTCGCCGCGCTGGCAGGAGGGCAGCAGGAAGACCTCGGTCTTGACGTCCTTGGGATCGACCCCGGGACGATGCCAGAAGTCGCTGGTCTCGGTGTTGTGGATTTCGCCAACGACCAGCCAGTCCAGATTGTCCATGGCCTTTCGGATCTTGCTGGAGTTGGGCATGCTCTGGCAGGGGTTGTGGCCGTAGATGAAGCCGCCGCGCACCTTGCCTTTGTACATGTTGTCGAACAGGAACAGCGTGGAATAGTCCTTGCCCGGTTCGACCTTGGGCATCCAGTCGTAGCCGAAGCCGTTCTCCGGCGTGCCGGCCTCGCCCATCCAGCCCTTGAGCAGGCTCACCATGTACTTGGGCCGGTTGCCCCACCAGTTGGCGCTTTTGGGATCGTGGGTGACCGGTGTGTTGGCCTTCTGGTAATCGGCCAGCGTCGGCCAGTCGGCCCGGGGCACGGGCAGGTAGCCGGGCAGGATGTGCCACAGGATGCAGTGGTCGGTGGAGCCCTGGACGTTGGGCTCGCCGCGCAGGGCGTTGATGCCGCCGCCGGCCACGCCGATGTTGCCGAGTAGCAGCTGGATGATGGCGGCCAGCCGGATGTTCTGCACGCCCACCGAATGCTGGGTCCAGCCCAGGGCGTACATGACCGTGCCGGCCTTGTCCGGGGCATGGGTGGCGGCGTAGATGTCGTACACCTTGAGCAGCTTGTCCTTGGGCACGCCGGTGACCGCCGAAACCTTGTCCAGGTTGTAGCGGCTGTAGTGCTTCTTCATGAGCTGGTAGACGCAACGGGGATTTTTAAGCGTCATGTCCCGTACGGGCACGCCTTCCTTGTCCAGCGCGAAGCCCCATTTCTTGCGGTCGTACTTGCGCGTGGCCGCGTCGTAGCCGGCGAACAGGCCGTCCTTGAAGGAATAGCCGTCGCCAACAACAAAGGCCGCGTTGGTGTACTGGACCACGTAATCCTTGTGGATCAGGTCCTTGTCCAGGATGTATTTGACCATGCCGCCCATGAAGGCGATGTCGGTGCCCGAGCGAAGCGGCACGTGAAAATCGGATCTGGCCGAGGTCCGCGAGAACTTGGGGTCGATGTGCATGACCGTCGCCCCGGCGTCCTTGGCCGCAAGCACCCATTTGAAAGAGATGGGATGGTGCTCGGCTGCGTTGCTGCCCATGATGAGGACAGCGTTGGCATTCTTGATGTCAATCCAGTGATTCGTCATCGCGCCGCGTCCGAACGACTCTGCCAGAGCCGCTACAGTGGCGCTGTGTCAGACGCGTGCCTGGTGGTCCATGTACACGACCCCCAGGCTGCGAAGCATTTGGTGCGAAACGGCGCATTCCTCGTTGTCCATCTGCGAGGTGCCGAGCTGGAACAGCGTCTCCACCCGGTTGACAGTCTGCCCCTTGTCGTTTTTGAGGATGAAGTCCTTGTCCCGGGTGTCCTTGACCCGCTGGGCGATGCGGCCAAGCACGAAGTCCCAGTCCTTCTCCTCCCACTTGTCGCTGCCGGGCGCCCGGTACTGGGGCTTTTGCAGCCGGTGGGGGTTTTTGTGCATGGACAGGAAGGCCGCGCCCTTGGCGCAAAGCGCCCCCTCGCTCACCGGATAGTCCGGGTCGCCTTCGGAGCTGATCAGTTGGCCGTCCTTGACGGACATGATGATGTTGCAGCCGCAGGAGCAAAACCCGCAAATGGTCAAAATCTCCTTACATCCCTCGATCTTGAGGGGGGCTGCGTAGGCCGCCGCCGACCGGACGCCAAAGCCCAGGTCCTTTATTCCCAGGCAGACCAAGCCGGCCCCAGTCAGTTTCATGAACCCACGACGCGAAATGCCCATACCGCCTCCTTTTTCCAGTTGCGCATGCCCCGGCCGGTTGCCGGGCAGCAGACCGCTATCTTTGATCAGGCACACTACTTTTCTAGGAAAAAGGATGGATGCGGGCAAAAAAAAACGGATTGCGCAACGGTTGGCACAAACAGTCACGCTTTTATCTGGAAAAATGCGGAGATAGGGCGGTAATTTTACGGAGAATGCATTTAGGCTATTTTAAATACAGGAAAAAAATATTTTCCCAAACTGTCAGAGGCCGGCCGGAAGCGTGATTGTTCAGGCCAAGGGCAGGGGCGGCGGTTGGGGGGATGCGATGCGGCGCCGTGCTGTCGGCGGCGGCGGGCTGTGGCGCGCCGGCAGCGGCGGGCATGGGGGATTGCCGCATGCGGAGGGGCGCTTGGGCCGCGAGACAAAGCCGAATTATTTTTGTATACTTTTCCTTAAGCGATCTTGCAACCCAGACGCCAGGCCGCTTGCGGCCATTCTCCCCTTCACGCGGAAACGAGGAGTCCCATGCGCGAACGCAAAACCGCCACCCTTACATACGGCGATACGACCCTGGAACTGCCCGTGGTCGTCGGCAGCGAAGGCGAGGTGGGCATCGACGTCACTTCCCTGGAAAAAGACGCGAGCCTTTTGACCTTCGATCCCGGCTACGCCAACACCGGCTCCTGCCAGTCGGCCATCACCTTCGTCGACGGCGAAAAGGGCATTCTGCGCTACCGCGGCATTCCCATCGAGCAGCTGGCCGAAAAAAGTTCGTTCATCGAAACGGCCATGCTGCTGATCTTCGGCAAACTCCCGACCGCGGAAGAACGAACGGCCTTTCGCACCCTGCTGTCCGAACACGAGCTGCTCCACGAGGGGCTGCTCCACCATTTCGACGGTTTCCCGCCGGGCGGCCAGCCCATGGCCATTCTGTCCGCCGTGATCAATTCCCTCGGCAACTACCATCCGGAGCTGCTCGAGATCCAGAACATGGACACCTTCACCAAGGCCGTGGCCAAGCTCGTCAGCAAGGTGCGCACCATCGCGGCCTTCAGCTACCGCAAATCCCTGGGCCTGCCCTTCATGTATCCGGACCCGAACCTCAGCTATTGCCGCAACTTCCTGCACATGATGTTTTCCATGCCCAACCGCGACTTCGAGCCCACGCCCCAGGCCGTGTCGGCCTTGTCGCTGTTCCTGGTGGTCCACGCCGACCACGAGCAGAACTGCTCCTGCTCCACCGTGCGCATGGTCGGCTCCACCCAGGCCAACCTTTTCGCCAGCGTGTCCTCGGGCATCTGCGCCCTGTGGGGGAGGCTCCACGGCGGAGCCAACGCCGCGGTCATCGAGATGCTCGAACAGATCCTGTCCGGCCGCCACAAGGTCAAGTCGTATCTGGAGATGGTCAAGCGCAAGGAACGCCGGCTCATGGGCTTCGGCCACCGGGTCTACAAGAACTTCGACCCCCGGGCCCAGGTGCTCAAAAAAGCCGCCCACGAGCTGGTCATGCAGGGCGGCGGCAACGACCCGCTCATGGACATCGCCCGGGAGCTGGAGGAGGCGGCGCTCTCCGACGACTACTTCAAGAGCCGCAAGCTCTATCCCAATGTGGACTTTTATTCCGGCATCATCCTGCGGGAGCTCGGCATTCCGGTCAACATGTTCCCGGTCATGTTCGCCATCGGCCGTATGCCCGGCTGGATCGCCCACTGGCGCGAGGAAAACCGCGACCCCACCACCCGCATCCATCGGCCGCGCCAGATCTACATCGGCCCACCGCCCCGGCCCTACGTGCCGCTTGATCAGCGGTAGCCGGAAAGGGCGTTGCCCCTTCCGGACTTCCCCACCAGGGGCGCTGCCCTGGACCCCGTCGGGGGGAATTCCCCCCGGCCCCCCTTTGATGGGGGGAGAGGAACCAGGGCCTGGGGCGGGCTGTGTGATCGTAAGAGGGAAAAGAGATGGTCGACGTATCGCTCGAAAAGGTGGCCCTGGCCCTGGGCTTCGGTATCCTGCTGGCCATGGTCGCGGGCTTTGTCCTGGCCAAGCTGGCCGAGGGAAGGGGCGGACGCGGCCTTTTTACGGCCTGTTTTCTTGTCCTTGTCTGCGTCTACGCCCTGGGCTTCGCCGCCCGCTACGTGCTGATCGAAGTCCTGCCATAGGGCGGGGATACAAATGATGCCGGGGGGAAACTTTTTTGAAAAAAAGTTTCCCCCCGGACCCCCTTTCAAAAAACTTTCAAAGGTTACGGCATGGTGACGTTATACCAAGCGTGACCGTTGAAAGTTTTGGGGAGGGGAGAGCGCGAGAGGGGAACCCTTTTTTCAAAAAGGGTTCCCCTCTCGCACTTCTTTCCTTTCCCTTCCCTAATCTCCCTGCCAACTGATGGTCAGGCTGCGGCGGCCCCATTGGATGGCGCCGCACTGATCGTCTCCGTAGAAGATGTCGATGCTTTTGTCGTGGCGGCTGTGCATGACGTCGAGCACCTTGTACTGGCCGGGCAGTCCTTCGATGGTGATGACGTCGCCGTGATCGAGGCCCATTTCCAGCAGGTCGGGCGAGACGGCCACGGCCTTGATGCCGGGGGTGAGGGTGTCGCCCCAGGCGCCGCGCGCTGTGCGGGCCTTGCGTTTGGACTTCTTTTTCCCCACCGAACAGGCCGTGTAGGCCATGGCTTTGACGCGCAGGGTCTTGGTGGGGGCGGAGGATGTCGCGATAAACAGGGAGCCGGGATCGACGATTTGGCCCAGGGCGAGGGAGGGTGGTGTTTTGGCGGCGTTTGGAGCCTGGGATGCCTGCAGGGCGCTTTGCTTGGCGTCGCGGGTCCTGGCGCAGCCTGGTTGGGCGAGCAGTGTCGCGGCCAGGGCCAGGGTGAGTATGGTAAAATAAATATGTCGCATCGTCGCTCCATGGCTTCGAGACGCCGAGGAGGCCATGCGCACCGGCGTCCGCGTGGGCGGGACGCCTTGGAGAGGGGAGGGCCTATGGGCCTGCCGACAGGGCAGGCCGTCTCGGTTCGTCCGCGTGGTGGAGTGGCTCGCGTAGCGAGAGGATTCGCCCCGGAGCCGACAGCCGGCGCGGAGCGGAGCAACGACGTGAGGCATCATGATGCGGTCGTTGCGACAAGGATTTGGTTGGTCGCGGGTGGGACGCGGTCGCCGTTGAGGCTGCCCGATGCGGATGGTTTTTCAGGCAGCAACGGCGATCCCGGTCTTGCATCTGCCGGAAGGCGACAACCGTTGCTTGTAGTCTACGTATGCCGTGTCTTGGAGCCGAAGTCAAGGGGGACGCCGGCAACCTGCCGGTGCGTCCCCCTTTCTGGCTGTGAATGCGGGCTGTTATCAGGCCTGGGAGCCGTCGTCAGGGCCGTCGGTTTTCGGCGTCGTTGCCGCAGCGGCCTGATCCGCTTTTCCCTTGGTTGCGGCCTTTTCCTCGGCCGTTTGGGCCTTGGCGTCCGCGCCGTCGGCCTGGGCGGTCTTCGTGGCACCGGACTGCGCGGCCTCGGCTGCCGCGGCCTGCTTGCGCGCCTTTTCCTCCTTGCGCGACTTGTCCACGAACCAGGACACCCAGATGCCCAGTTCGTAGAGGACGACCATGGGGCCCGCCATGAGCAGCTGGTTCACGGCGTCCGGGGTCGGGGTGAGGACGGCGGCCACGATGAAGCTCAACAGGATGGCCCAGCGGCGGAACTTGCGCAGCGCCTTGGTGGTGACGAGCCCGAGGCTGGTCAGGAAGAAGATGAAGACCGGCAGCTCGAAGATGATGCCGAAGGCGAAAAGCAGGGTTACGGCCAGCGAAAAGTAGGCGCTGATGGTCGGCATGACCGTGATGTAGTTCGAGGCGTAGTCCACGAAGAACTTGAACCCGAACGGAAACACGATGAAATAGCCGAAAAGCGCGCCGCCGACGAAGAACACGGCCGTGGCCACGGCCACGGGGATGATGATCTTGCGCTCTTCCTTGTAGAGCCCCGGGGCGACGAATTTCCAGAGTTGATAGAAGATGTACGGGCTGGCCACGAACGCGCCGGCTACCAGCGCCAGCTTCATGACGGTGAAAAAGGTTTCCGGCAGGCTGGTGGCGATAAGCTTGCTGCCGCCGGGCATGACGTTCATGAGCGGCAGCAGCAGGATTTCGAGCAGCTTTTCGGCGAAGGCGTAGCAGGCGGCGAAGCCGACGCCCACGGCGATCAGACAACGCACCAGGCGCGTGCGCAATTCGACCAGGTGTTCGAGAAGCGGCGCTTCCTTCATATCCCCATGCTTTTCGGCCGAAGGCGGCGGCGTGGTCGCCGGCGGGGTGGCGGCGCCGCCGGCAGGGGCGGGGGGATCGGCCGGAGGCGGCGGCGGGTTGCCGCCCGGGACTCCGGCATCGGGCGTGCCCGGAGCGGTTTCGGCGGGCGTAGCGGCGTCGCCGGTCGTGGCTGGGATATTGTCGATGGCGTCTTTTTCAGGCGTGTCGGTCATGCGCTCCTCATTTTGCGGCGGGAAGCGGATTGCCGGGTGGTCCGCGCCGCGCCTTGCGGTTACGGCAGGAAACGATTCGGGTCAAGGGCGTCAGCGATTGCGCGTGGTTGCCCAAAAGGCGCTGGGGGGAGAACCTTTCTTGCAGAAAGGTTCTCCCCCCAGACCCCCCTTCCAAAGACTCTTAATAGAATTAAGTTGTTACGGTGAAAGCGTAGCCATTGAAAAATTTAGGAAGGGGAGAGCGCGAGAGGGGAGAACCCTTTTTAAAGGGTTTCCCCTCTCGCACCCTCTTCTCCTCCCTTTCCTACAACTCCACCTGAACGCCAAGTTCCACCACGCGTCCCGGCGGCAGGCCGAAGTAGGCCGTGGCCGGTCGGGCGTTGCGGGACATGAGCGCGAAAAGCGACTTGCGAAAATCCGCCATCCGGGCCTTGCCCGTGGTGAGCAGGCTTTCGCGGCCGAGGAAAAACGTGGTGTCCGACGGCGGGTCGATGGGAAGGCCCGTGGCCCGGGCCCGGGTCATGATCTTGGGGACGTTCGGGGTTTCCATGAAGCCGTAGCGGGCCAGGATGCGGAAAAAGCCCATGCCCAGTTCCTGGATTTCCAGGCGGTTGTCCTCGGGCACGTAGGGCGTGTCGGAGGCGGTGATGGTCAGGATGACCACGCTTTGGTGGAAGACCTTGTTGTGCTTGTAGTGGTGCAGCAGCGTCACGGGCGTACCCTGGGGCGAGAGCGACATGAACACGGCGGTTCCCGGCACCCGCAGGGGTTCCTTGGCCGTCACCTCGCCGAGGAAGGTCCGCAACGGCACGGTCGCGGCCAGGGATATCTGGCGCAGCGCCAGCCTGCCGTCGCGCCAGGTGGACATGCACATGACCACCAGAGCGGCGATGACCAGGGGCAGCCAGCCGCCGTCGGCCACCTTGAGCAGGTTGGCCCCGAAAAAGGCCAGGTCGAAGACCAGGAAGACGAGGACCGGCGGCAGGACCCGCCAAAGGGGCTGGTTCCAGGTCCACCGGGCCACGAAGAAATAGAGGACCGAGGTGATGCCCATGGTGGCCGTGACCGCGATGCCGTAGGCGGCGGCCAGGCGGCTGGATTCCTCGAAGGCCAGGGTCAGGCCGATGCAGGCCCACATGAGGGCGAAATTGACCTCGGGGATGTAGATCTGTCCTTCCATGGAGCTCGAGGTGTGCACGATGCGAAGCCGTGGGCACCAGCCGAGCTGGATGGCCTGCCGAGTCAGGGAAAAGACGCCGGAAATAAGGGCCTGGGAGGCGATGACCGTGGCCAGCGTGGACAGCGCGGCCATGGGGTAGAGCAGGATGTCCGGCACAAGGGTGTAGAACGGGTTGGCGGCGTTGGCCGGATCGAGGAGCAGGCCGGCCCCCTGGCCGAAATAGTTGATGAGCAGGCAGGGGAAGACGATGATCAGCCAGGACAGCTGGATTGGCCGGCGGCCGAAATGGCCGAGGTCGGCGTAGAGCGCCTCGCCGCCGGTGATGCAAAGGACCACCGCGCCGAGGACCAGAACGCCGTGGAGATGGTTGCGCTCGAAAAATTGGACGGCGTGCCAGGGATTGACGGCGGCCAGGACTTCCGGCGCGTTCAGGATTTCCTTGAAGCCGAGGACGGCCAGGACCGCGAACCACACCAGCATGACCGGGCCGAATATCTTGGCGATGCCGGCCGTGCCGTGGCGCTGGGCCATGAACAGGCCGAAAAGGATCACGCAGGTGATGGGCACGACCAGGGGCTGGGCGGCCGTTGTGGCCACGTTCAAGCCCTCCACGGCCGACAGCACGGAGATGGCCGGGGTGATGACGCCGTCGCCGTAGAGCAGCCCCGCGCCGCATAGGGCCAAAAATGTCAGCAGGGCCCGCACCTGACGATGACCCCGCTCCTTGGGCAGAAGCTCGCCCAGGGCGAAAATGCCGCCCTCGCCCTTGTTGTCGGCGGCCAGGATGAAGAGCACGTACTTGATGGTGATGACCATGGTCAGGGACCAGAAGAAAAGGGACAGCACGCCGAAGATGTTTTCCCGGGTCACGGCGATGGCATGCATGCCGTAGAAGCACTCTTTCATGGCGTACAGCGGACTTGTGCCGATGTCGCCGTACACCACGCCGAGCGCCCCGAAAGCCAGGGCGGCGGTATGGGACAGGGAGGGTTTGCCGGATTGCGGCCCGTGCTGGCTCATGCGGCCGGTCCTCGTCGTTGCCGGCCAGGCGGCGGGAAAAACGCGTATGGCATGGAACTGGGGGTCCTTGTTGCCGCAGCCTATTGTCCGGCGGCGCGAATTCGGGGGCGTACGCCGAGGGTAACCTCAAGCCGCCGTGGCGGCAAGGTTGGTTCGGCGCGCGGGCGGATCATCATGCCGCAAAAAGGACGCTTGGTGCACCCTGGCGCGCCGATGTTGCAAGAATGTCATTTCCGGTTTGAAGGGATGCCGTCCCGGCCGGGGCCGTCCAGATACAGCAGGGTGGCGCCGCAGATGGCGCAGGGGAAAAGAAAGATGTTGAGCACCGGCACGAGCAGCGGCAACCCGAATCCGAGCAGGGTCAGGGGGCGGGCGGCCATGGCCCGCAGCCGGACGGCGAAGCGGGGTTCGTCGCGGGCGTAGGCGAAATCGATGAACTCGAAGGCCAGCAGGGCCGCCGCGACCAGGGGGGCGAGGATCTGTCCGATGACGGGTATGAAGACCAGGAGTACGGGAACGGCGGCCACGAACACGGCCTGCTTGGCCTGCTCGAGCATCACCCGCCACCAGGGCAGGGTGTTTTCGTGGCTGGCCCCGTTGCCGCGCAGCTTGCGGACCATGCTCCCGGCGATGGCGTCGTAGATGGGCGAGGCCAGGATGGTGGCCACGACCATGAAGAGAAAATAGGACAGGACGAAGACCAGGGCGTAAAGCACCGCCTTGGCCACATGGACGTACAGCCAGTACAGCAGGCCAAGCGTCTGGCCGGCGTCGACCGCCCGGGGCGACCAGACCAGGGCAAGCAGCTTGTCGTCATTGGCCGCGAAAACCCAGACGCCGGCCGCGAACAGGACCAGGGTCAGGCCGAAGGGGATGGCCGTGAGGGCCAGGTAGCCTTTGTGGGCCAGGGCAAACCGGAAGCCTCGGGCATGGGCGAAGAGTCCCTTGGGAAAAGCGGTGAGCATGGCTGTGTTCTCCCCGTCGGCGGCATCGCGTATGGTCCGGGCACGTCTCGGCCAGACGTCGCGCCGCGACCGGTTACGCTGCGGTACGCTATGGAAAACAATCAGTTGGGTGTATTGTTCCCAATCTCGTCGGTTTCCTGCGGCGTTTCCTTGGCGGCAGGATTCACCAAGCCCAGGGAACCATGGCGTCCCTCGACTTCGTCGTCTGCGGCGGGAGCGATATTCGTAACTTGAAAAGGCATGCCCAGGGAATCCATATCGACATATCTTTTGGCTTCCTTATGGGCATGGGCCTCGTTATGGGCCAACACGACAACGTAATCCGTTTCGGATACGTCTTTTTTACGCCGAAACCAGCTATTCGTTACATGGACCTTGGTGGCGAAGTAGACACGGAATTTTTTCATGATGCGGGGATCTCCAAAAACGCTCGGAATAAGGGCGGTCACTGCCTGCTTTTTTCAGGCTCATTCCGAGCTTCCAACAAACGTTATACTACGCCAAAGTGCTCGTGGCGGCAAGCCCTTCCAGGGGCGTGCCTCGGCGGTCGGCCGGCTTGACCTGGGTGCGTCCGCCCCACTAGCCTGCCGGATCGGGTGCAACCGTGACGGGAGGATAGCATGAAACGCATTGTTGCGATGCTGTTTTTTAATGTTTTGGTGATCGCCCTCGCGGCCGGGCCGGCCCGGGGGGCCGAGAAAAAAAACGAAACCGCCGGGGAGGTGCTTTTTGCCGCCAAACGGCTGGCCTGCGCCTTCACCCATGGGGTGGTGGCGGGATTTACGCCCCAGGGTTCGGTCAGCATCAAGCCGCCGCTCAATCCCAATACCCCGGGCCTGACCATCAACATCGTGGATCCCAAGGCCAAGCGGGTGGTGCTGGAGGAGGACGCCCTGGAAACGCCGGGCGTCTACATGACGAGCCCCGCGGGCCTGACCGCCATGGCGCGCTATCCCGACGGCGGCATGACCGTGGTGACCGTCTATCCCCTGTATTCGGGGGCGTCGGACAATTTCCTCATGGTGGCCTCGCACCACGGCGCGGCCACCATGCCGCAGATGACCCAGCGCTACGGGTTGTGCCGGGTGGCCAGCGATGCGCCGCCGCCCGCGCCGACGCCGCCGCCCGCCGCCAAGGGGCACGGGGCGCATAAATGAACAGGCGCGGCGCGACGCTGCTGCTTGTCGTCTGTCTGCTCGCCCTGGCCTCGCCGGGGCTGGCCGATTACGACGACGCCTTGCGCGCTTTCGAGCGCGGCCAGGATGCCGTGGCCCTGCGCGAGCTGGCCCCCCTGGTCAAGGCGGGCAGTCCTTCGGCGCTTTTTCTCCTGGGGGCGATGCGCGAGGCGGGGCGCGGCGGGGCCAAGGACCCGGCCGGCGCGGCTCGGCTCTATCGCCAGGCGGCCGAGGGCGGCAACACGCCCGCCATGACCGCCCTGGGGCTGCTCTACTATCGGGGGGAAGGCGTTGCCCAAAGCGACGCCATGGCGTCGACGTATTTCCGGAAAGCGGCCGGCAAGGGATCGGCCCAGGCGCTGTACCTGCTGGGGCTGATGCGGCTTTCCGGGCGCGGCGGACCGACGGCGGACGCGGTGGGGTATCTGCGCCGGGCGGTGCGGGCCGGCTCGCCCGAGGCGGCGGCCGTGCTCGGCGAGCTGTTGCTGACCGGTCGGGGCGTGGTCAGAAATCCCGCCGCGGCCTACGCCATGGCCTTGGATGCCCTGGCCGGGGACCGGATCGTTGCGGCCACGCGGGATCGTCTGACCGCCTTGGCCGAGCGCGCCGGAAAGGCCCTCGACCCGACCGTGGCCCTGCGCATCGAGGGCAAGGCCCGGGGGCAGCAGGGAACGGACCGGGGACATGGCGACGGACCGGGGGCCGCGCCGAAAGGGCCTGTGATCACCGGTACGGGATTTGTGGTCAGCCGGCTCGGCCATGTGCTGACCAACGCCCATGTGGCCGCGCATTGTCGTCGCCTCATGGCCGTTGTGGACGGAAAACCCATGGGAGCGAGCCTGTTGCGGGCCGATCCAGAGCATGACCTGGCCTTGGTGCGGCTGGCCGCAGCCCCGCCCGAGGCGCTGGTTTTTCGCGAGGGCGACGCACTCCCGGCCGGCACGCCCGTCTATGCCGCCGGGTATCCGGGGCGGGCGGCCCTGTCCGGCCGCCTGCGGGTCACCGCCGGTCGGACCCGGGAACTGGCCCGGGGCGCGGGGCCGGGCCGGGAGCAGGCCGTGACGGCCGAGGTGTTGCCCGGCAACAGCGGCGGTCCGCTCCTCGACGCCGCCGGCCATGTGGCCGGCGTGGTGGCGGCCCGGCGCGATACCGAAGGCGCGCGGCGACTCACCGGGGACGCGCCGCCCGACATGGGATTCGTGGTGCCGCTGGCCGCGGTCAAGGCGTTTCTGTCCCGGGGGCAGGTGCCCATCGCCTCGGCCCCGTCGGCGCGGACCCTGGATGCGGCCGGGATCGCGGAAGCGGTCTCCGGCAAGGTGGTGCCGCTTTTTTGTCAGACGGCTGGTCGGTAGCAATGGCTCCCAACAGGCAATGGACAAAGGAGGCGTGACGCATGGAACCGATGCAGGAACCCATTACCGGAAGTGTGTTGTCGGGGACGGATAGTCCCATTGGGGCTTTGTCACAGTTTTATTTCGCCTTTAATCGTCGTGATATGAATGTGATGCGTCAGAATTGGAACCAACGGGAATGCGTGCTTTTTAATCCGTTGGGCGGCGTTCTTCGCGGGTGGAGTGCTATAGAACCATTGTATATGCGACTCTTTAACGGGCCTGCCAAAGTGTATGTCGAATTTTTCGACTATACCATCCATATTGGCGGGGATTTGTTTTTTGCGGCTGGACGGGAACGTGGCGAATTTGAAAAAGGGACCGTTAAAATAGAATTGGCGATCCGCACAAGTCGGATTTATAAAAAGAGGGGAAACGATTGGAAACAAATCCATCATCACGGATCCATCGAGGACCCGCAGCTTCTTGAAACGTATAGAGCCGCAGTGTTTTCTTGAGTGTCACCCTGCCGCCTGTCCCGTTTCAGGCGGCGCCCCCCTAACGCCTGAAACCAAAAAGGCCGGGGCCCGAAGGCCCCGGCCTGCGCCCGGTTTCCGATCGACCGCGTTTAGAACTTGTAGGTCAGGCCGAAGGCGACTTTCCAGGCGTCGCCCGAGCGGGACTTTTCGGCCAGGCGGTGACCCCAGACGCTGGTCTGGAACTGGCCGTGGGCCCAGCCGGTCTCGAGGACGGCGGCCAGGTTTTCATAGATCATGTACTTGGAGTCGAAGTTCACACCCATGGCGAACTCGTTGGAGGTCAGGTCGCGGCCCATCTCGAAGTAGGGGTTGCTGCCCAGGGCCACGTTGACGGCGCGGATGGCCGCCGGGTTGTTGTTGCCGTGGATGTAGGTGTAGGTCAGGCGATGGGTCAGCTTCTCGATAAACGAGATGTTGTCCAGAGAAGCGCCGAGACCGTAGGCGCCGACCGGGTTCATGCCCATGTTCGAGTTCTTGGCCAGCACCTGGCTGTCGTCGAACAGGAAGCTGTTGCCGGGACCCCAGTTGGAACGGATCTGCGGCATGCGCTCGGAACCGTTGTAGTTGGAGTGATCCTCGCCGGTGGACCACCAGCCGAAGACCTTGGGCGTCAGCATGTCCCAGCCGGTGTACTCGACGCCGGCATCGAGGAACCAGCCCTGGCGCTTGCTCTTCTTGCGGTCGGACTGGGCGCCGGCGCCGTAGATCACGTCGGCGTAGAACTTCACCGGATCAAGGGCGGTCACCTCGAACGCGCCGCCGGCCCACCAGTAGACGTTCTGGTCGTTCTTCCACAGGGCCGGGGTCATGAAGGTGCCGGCGGAAACCAGGTTCTCGGCGAAGCTCTGCGAGCTGAAGGTCGAGCTGCCGGCGGTGAAGTAGCCGGCGTTCTTGCCGGCCACGGTGATCACGCCCCACGGCGTGGCCTTGAAACCGTCGAGGGTGATGGGCAGGGCCAGGAAGTAGGCGTCCAACTCATCGGCCACCTGGGTGGTGGTGGTGTCGTAGGTGCGGTTGGTGTCGATCAGACGGCCGAAACCGGCGAGGACGGCCAGGGTGTTGTCGATCAGCGGGGCCTTGACGGTCAGGGCGGCGATGCGGTCGCCGCCGAAAACCGGCGAGCCGTAGAACATGTTGCTGATCGGCAGGTCGATGTCCTGGAGGCCGGCGGTGAACTCAACGGCGCAGCCCGGCCACTTGAACTGCAGGTAGGCCTGGTACACGGCGATGGCCACGGCCGGGTTGGCGGCGGTCAGGGTGCCGTGACCCCAGGTGTCCTCCACCTTGATGCCCAGTCTGAATTTCACGGCCTCGTTGGCCACGAAGTCGGAGCGCAGGCGGAAGCGTTCCCAGATCTCGAAGCGGTCTTCGGTCTTGGTGCCGGCGTGGGAGTAGGTCGGGGTGTTGGACGTCCAGGACGCGTTGTTCCAGCCGGTGTAGTTGTGCTCGGCGAAGAAGACGCCGTAGATGCGGGCGTCGCCGGTCATTTTCACCTCGGTGGACGCCTGGGCGCTGGCGAAGGCGCTCAGAGCGAACACCGCCACAAGTGCGATGATCCAAATGCGTTTCATGATTCCTTCCTCCGGAAAAGCGGGTTTTATCGGAAAACCGTAGCGCATGTGGACCGAAAGAGGGCGAGTCCTCCGGCGATCACGATTTCGCATTACAGGGTGTTTTGTGACCGTGCAATGGGGGTTCCGCATATATCCCAGGGAAAAGTTAAAGAATTTTTACTAATTACTAAAGAGTAATGTTATAGTGTAAATTATATTCCAAATGAAATAATATGAGCCGAACCTACGTCTTGCAGGTGGGCTTCGAAAATGGTCATGCAACAGGTCGGTACAATGGAATGCTGCGTCTTTAGATTCCGCCAGGATCGATTCCAATGCCGTTGCATTGTCTCAAAAAGAGCCCGTAAATTTTCGTTTCGGGCGGGAACAATGCAAAAAGACATGTGAGATGCTGCGACGGATATTTGGGGGGGGATCGGCTTGTCGTGCCGCGTAGCAGCGCTGGAAATTCCGTAAAAAAGCACAATTATTGAAATGAAAAGGCCGGGACCCAAAGGTCCCGGCCTTCGCGCCGGACGCCACGGACAGGGGGGGCTAGAACTTGTAGTTCAAGCCGAAGGCGACCTTCCAGGTGTCGGCGCTGCGGGCGCGTTCGGCCAGGCGATGGCCCCAGACGCTGGTCTGGAACTGGCCGTGGGCCCAGCCGGTCTCCAGAACGGCGGCCAGGTTTTCGTAGATCATGTACTTGGAGTCGAGGTTGACGCCCATGACGTATTCCTCGGCCGTCAGGTCACGCCCCATCTGGAAGTAGGGGTTATCGCCGAGATAGGTGTTGAGGTAGCGGATGGCCTTGGCCGAGTTGGTGCCGCGCACGTAGGAGTAGGTCACGCGGCTGGTCAGCTTTTCCACGAAGGAAATGTTGTCGAGGGACGCGCCGATGCCCCAGTTGCCAACGGGGCTGACGCCCATGTTGGATTCCTTGCCGAGGATCTGGGTGTCGTCGAACAGGAAGCTGTTGCCCGCGCCCCAGCTGGAGTGGATATAGGCCATGCGCTCGGAACCGTTGCGGGTGGAGCCGTCCTCGCCGGTGGACCACCAGCCGAAGGCCTTGGGCGTCAGGACGTCCCAGCCGGTGTACTCGAGGCCGCCGTCAATGAACCAGCCCTGGCGCTTGTTCTTCTTGCGGTCGGACTGGGCGCCGGCGCCGTAGATCACGTCGGCGTAGAGCTTGACCGGATCGAGGGCGGTCACCTCGAAGGAGCCGCCGATCCACCAGTAGGCGTTCTGGGCGTTCTTCCAGCCGGCCGTCGTCACGAAGTCGCCGGCGGAAAACAGGTTCTGGCCGAAACCGGTGCTCCAGTAGTTGGCGTCGGCGCCGGCAACTCCCACCATGCCCCAGGGGGTGACCTTGAAGCCGTCGACCGTGACGGGCAGAGCCAGGAAGTAGGCGTCGAACTCGTCGGCCACCTGGGTGGTGGTGGTGTCGTAGGTACGGTTGGTGTCGATGGCGCGGCCGAAACCAACGAGCAGCCCCAGGGTGTTGTCGATCAGCGGGGCCTTGATGGTCAGCGCGGCCATGCGGTCGCCGCCGAAGACCGGCGAGGTGTTAAACAGCGAGGAGTGGGGCAGGTCGAGGTCCTGCAGGCCGGCCGTCACCTCGACGGCGCAGTTCGGCAGCTTGAACTGCAGGTAGGCCTGGTAGACCGAGATGGCCACGGCCGGGTTGGCGGCGGTCAGGGTGCCGTGACCCCAGGTGTCCTCCACCTTGATGCCCAGGCGGAACTTCACGGCCTCGTTGGCCACGAAGTCGGAGCGCAGGCGGAACCGTTCCCAAAGCTGAAAACGGTCTTCGGTTTTGGTTCCGGATTTGCTCCAGCTGGCCGGATTGGATCCGGACCAGGAGGCGGTATTCCAGCCCGTGAAGTTGTGATTGGCAAAATACACGCCGTAGATACGGGAGTCGCCCGTCATTTTGACTTCCGTCGCCGCGTTGGCCGCAGCCGCGGCCCCGAGCAACAGCGTGGCGAAGCACACCAGCAAGACAAGACGCTTCATGAATCCTTCCTCTTCGTTCATTCGTTGGCAATACATCCGGCGACAGTTCCGGCGGCGCGGAACATGACGTCCGTGTAATTCATTTTAAAGTTGAAATGTACGGATCGGTTGTTATTTCAAGGTATTGTCACATATGTCACGAAGAAGAAGCCGAATCGTGACTGTTGTCCATGTGTCACGAAAGCGTGGAGGCAAAAAAAGGCCGGGACCCGAAGGTCCCGGCCAGGCATCGGGAGGATGTCGCGCCGTTTGAACTAGAATTTGTAGGTCAGGCCGAAGGCGACCTTCCAGGCGTCGCCGTCGCGGGCCTGGGACGTCAGGCGATGACCCCAGATGCTGGTCTTGAACTCGCCGTGGGACCAGCCGGTCTCGAGGACGGCGGCCAGGTTCTCGTAGATCATGTACTTGGTGTCGAAGTTGACGGCCATGAGGTACTCGTCCTTGGCCAGGTCACGACCCATCTGATAGTAGTCGTTGGTGCCAAGCGTCGTGTTGAGGTACCGGATGGCCTTGGCGCTGTTGTTGCCGTGCAGGTAGGTGAAGGTCAGGATGTGGGTCAGCTTCTCCATGAACGAGATGTTGTTGAGAGAAGCGCCCAGACCCCAGGCGCCGATGGGGTTGACGCCCATGTTGGATTCCTTGCCGAGCTCCTGCGCGCAGTCGAACAGGAAGCTGTCGCCCGGGCCCCAGTCGACCAGGATGGCGGGCATACGCTCGGAACCGTTGCGGGTGGAGCTGTCTTCACCGGTGGACCACCAGCCGAAGACCTGCGGGGTCAGGATGTCCCAGCCGGTGTACTCGGCGCCGAGGTCGAGGAACCAGCCTTCGCGCTTGGCGGCCTTGCGGTCGGACTGGGCACCGGCGCCGTAGATCACGTCGGCGTAGAAGTTGACCGGATCGAGGGCGGTGACTTCGAAAGCGCCGCCGGCCCACCAGTAGGCGTTCTGGTCGTTCTTCCAGGGGGTCAGGTAATCACCGGCGGACAACAGGTTCTGCGCGAAGCCGGCGTCGCTGTAATCAGCGTCCTTGCCGGCGACGCCCACGGCGCCCCAGGGGGTGGCCTTGAAGCCGTTGATCGTGATCGGCAGCGTCAGGAAATAGGTGTCGAACTCGTCAGCGACCTGGGTGGTGGTGGTGTCGTAGGTGCGGTTGGTATCGATCATGCGGGCGAAGCCGGCGGTCACGGCCAGGGTGTCCTTGATCAGCGGAGCGTTCACGACCAACGCTGCGGCGCGGTCGCCGCCGAACACCACGGAGTCGTAGAAGAACGAGCTCTGCGGCAGGGACAGATCCTGGAGGCCGGCGCTCACCTCGACGTTGCAATCCGGCATCTTGAACTGCAGGTAGGCCTGGTAGACGGAGATGGCCACGGCCGGGTTGGCGGCGGTCAGGGTGCCATGACCCCAGACGTCCTCCACCTTGATGCCCAGACGGAACTTCACGGCCTCGTTGGCCACGAAGTCGGAACGCAGGCGGAACCGTTCCCAGATCTGGAAACGGTCTTCGGTCTTGGTGGCGTCGGCATTCCAGCCCGTGTAGTTGTGATTGGCGAAAAACACGCCGTAGATGCGGGCGTCACCGGTCATTTTGACCTCGGTGGCGGCCGAGGCGACGCTGGCCAGTCCCAGGATCAGGACGGCCAGGAGAGCGAAACGCTTCATAATAATTCCTTCCTCCTCGGTTATGTGGGAATCGCTGCGCGCTCCCGACGCGGTCGACGGGTGGCGATCCCGTCGAGTTGTCAAATATGTAAATAATTTCAAAAATGCAACTCTTCGGTTCTTCTTTTTACGTAAAAGTAAAATTCCTTATACAGGCACCGCCCCTCCACCGACGCGGTATTTCGGGTGATCCCCTTGTTTTTCAATAAAAAAAAGGCCGGGACCCGAAGGTCCCGGCCAAGGCGTCGGGAGGAGCGCGGCGTGGCTCGAACTAGAACTTGTAGGTCAGACCGAAAGCAACCTTCCAGGAATCGCCTTCGCGAGCCTGCTGGGCCAGGCGATGACCCCAGATGCTGGTCTTGAATTCGCCGTGGGACCAACCGGTCTCCATGACGGCAGCCAAGTTCTCGTAGATCATGTACTTGGTGTCGAAGTTGACCGCGACGAGGTACTCGTCCATGGCCAGGTCACGACCCATCTGGTAGTAGGAGTTGGTGCCAAGGGCGTAGTTGAGAGTGCGGAGGGCCTTGGCGCTGTTGTTGCCATGCAGGTAGGTGAAGGTGAGGATGTGGGTCATCTTCTCGATGAACGAGATGTTGTTGAGAGAAGCGCCCAAGCCCCAGGCACCGACGGGGTTGACACCCATGTTGGATTCCTTGCCGAGCTCCTGCGAATCGTCGAACAGGAAGCTGTTGCCCGGGCCCCAGTTGGGCAGCACGGTGGGCATACGCTCGGAACCGTTGCGGGTGGACTTGTCCTCACCGGTGGACCACCAGCCGAAGACCTGCGGGGTCAGCACGTCCCAACCGGTGTACTCGACGCCGAGGTCGAGGAACCAACCCTGGCGCTTGGCGAACTTGCGGTCGTTCTCGGCACCGGCGCCGTAGATCACGTCGGCGTAGAAGTTGATCGGATCAAGAGCGGTCACCTCGAAGGTGCCGCCAGCCCACCAGTAGGCGTTCTGGTCGTTCTTCCAGCCGTTGAGGTAGGAACCGGCGGAAACCAGGTACTCGAGGAAGCCGGCGCTACCGTAGTTGGCGTCCTTACCGGCAACACCGATGACGCCGTACGGGGTCACCTTGAAACCATCCACCGTGATGGGCAGGGCCAGCAGGTAGACGTCGAACTCGTCGGCCACCTGGGTGGTGGTGGTGTCGTAGGTGCGGTTGGTGTCGATCATGCGGGCGAAGCCGGCGGTCACAGCCAGGGTGTCCTTGATCAGCGGGGCGGACACGACCAGGGCCGCGGCGCGGTCGCCGCCGAACACGACGGAGTCGTTAAAAAACGAGCTCGTCGGGAACGACAGGTCCTGCAGACCGGCAGTCACCTGGACATCGCAATCCGGCAGCTTGAACTGCAGGTAGGCCTGGTAGACGGAGATGGCGACGGCCGGGTTGGCGGCGGTCAGGGTGCCATGACCCCAGACGTCCTCGACCTTGATGCCCAGGCGGAACTTCACGGCCTCGTTGGCCACGAAGTCGGAGCGCAGACGAAAACGTTCCCAAATCTGGAAACGGTCTTCGGTCTGGGTGCCGGCAGCATTCCAGCCAGTATAGTTGTGGTTGGCGAAAAAAACGCCGTAGACGCGGGCGTCACCGGTCATTTTGACCTCGGTGGCGGCCGAGGCGACACTGGCAAGGCCCAGGATCAGGGCGGCCAGCGTGGCCAGGATGGCAAAACGCTTCATAAGATTCCTTCCTCCTCAAAGTTGCGCGTAAAACGCTACGCGTTCCCGACGCCGTGAAACGGGTGGCGTCCCGTCTCGATTTTTCAACTAAGTAAAGAATTACAAAATTGCAACCACGAAAAGGCGATTTTGGGACGAAAGTTTAAATTTTTTTACGCGCCGTGCCAGAAGTGCCACTCTCGACTGTAATTTTTAAATAAAAAAAAGCCGGGGTCGCGAGACCCCGGCTTTGTGGCCGTTGGTGGGATGCCTTTCGCTAGAACTTGTAGGTCAGGCCGAAAGCGACCTTCCAGGCGTCGCCTTCGCGGGACTTCTCGGCCAGGCGGTGGCCCCAGACACTGCTCTGGAACTCGCCGTGAGCCCAGCCGGTCTCCATGACGGCGGCCAAGTTCTCGTAGATCTGATAGGTCGTGTCGAAGTTGGCGCTGACGATGTACTCGTTGTCGGTCAGGTCACGCCCCATGGTGAAGTAGGGGTTGCTGCCCATGTAGGTGTTCAGGTAGCGGATGGCCTTGGCCGAGTTGTTGCCGCGCAGGTACACGAAGGTCAGGCGGTTGCTGAGCTTCTCGATGAAGCTGATGTTGTTGAGCGAAGCGCCGAGGCCCATGGAGCCGATGGGGTTGACGCCCATGTTGCCCTGCTTGACCAGGTCCTGGGAGCAGTCGAACAGGAAGCTGTTGCCCGGACCCCAGTTGGACAGGATCGAAGGCATGCGCTCGGAGCCGTTGCGGGTGGACTTGTCCTCACCGGTGGACCACCAGGCGAAGACCTGCGGGGTCACGACGTCGAGGCCGGTGTATTCCGCGCCGGCGTCGATGAACCAGCCTTCGCGCCGGTTCTTCTTGCGGTCGGACTGGTTGCCGGCGCCGTAGATCACGTCGGCATAGAGCTTCACCGGGTCAAGCGCGGTCACCTCGAAGGTGCCGCCGGCCCACCAATAGGCGTTCTGGTCGTTCTTGAAGCCGGCGGGGTTCATGAACGTGCCGGCGGACAGCAGGCTGTCGGCGAAGGTCGAGTTGGGGCCGTAGGAACCGGCGGTGAAGTAGTTGGCGTCACGACCGGCCACGGCGATGGCACCCCACGGGGTGGCCTTGAAACCGTCCACGGTGATGGGCAGGGCCAGGAAATAGGCGTCCAGCTCATCGGCCACCTGGGTGGTGGTGGTGTCGTAGGTCCGGTTTTTATCCAGCATGCGGGCGAAGCCGGCGGTGACGGCCAGGGTGTTGTCGATCAACGGCGCGTTGATCACCAGGGCCGCGGCGCGGTCGCCGCCGAACACCACGGAATCCGTGAAGAAGGCGTTTTCAGGCAGGGACAGGTCCTGGAGGCCGGCGGTCACTTCGGCGGCGCAGCCCGGCAGCTTGAACTGCAGGTAGGCCTGGTAGACCTGGATGGCCACTTCGGGGTTGGCGGCGGTGAAGGTGCCATGACCCCAGGTGTCCTGGATCTTGATGCCCAGTCTGAATTTCACGGCTTCGTTGGCGACGAAGTCGGAACGCAGGCGAAAGCGTTCCCAGATCTGGAACCGGTCTTCGGTCTGGGTGCCGGCGGGGGTGTAGGCACCGGAGTTGTTGTCCCAGGAGCCGGTGCTCCAGCCGGTGAAGTTCTGGTTGGCGTTAAACGAGCCGTAAACGAACGCGTCGCCCGTCATCTTGACTTCGGTGGCGGCGGACGCGGCCACGACGCTGCCCGCCACAAGGGCGAGCGCGATGGCCAACAGACCTAAACGTTTCATAAATCCTTCCTCCTTTGCGGAAATGCGGTCCACACCGAACGGCCGCCACGCTGGACCCGGCTGGCGAAGCCGGCCCTGGCGTGGCGCTTTGGAGGCTACGCCTAAGTTACAAAAGGGTGCAAGAAAGGAGGTGTCGTTAACTTATTGAAATGATTAAGTGTAGTATTACAGATTGGTAACATGTTCAGAAGGTGCGCCGCCGAAGTCACGCAATCGTAACTCGATTTCGGGCACGCCGGAAAAATAGGTGATCTTCGGCGAGAAGGCGACGCGCACCGTGGAGCCCTTCGACTGCGTTCCCACCTCGCCGGCCATGCCCCAGCCCTTGCCGCGCAGGGTGATGCCGGCCGCCGGGTCGCGCAGGGTCAGCGCGACATGGTTTTGCCCGAAGGGCCGCCTGGCGACCACCGACACCGGCGGCGAGGCGAAAACCGGCTCGGGGTTGCCGCAGCCGAAGGGCTCCATCAGCCCGATTTCCCGGATAAAGGTGGCCGTGACGCCGTCAAAGGCCAGCTCGGCGTCAACGGTCAGCGAGGGCGTCGGCGGGGTCCCTCCAAGGGCCCTGGCCGCCGCCTCGTCGAAGCGGCGGGTCAAAAGCGCCAGATTGTCCGGTTCGATGGACAGGCCCGCCGCCTGCCGGTGGCCGCCGAAGGAGCGCAGCACGTCCTGGATTTCGGTCAAGAGGCCATGCAGGTCGCACTCCGGGATGGAACGGCCCGAGCCCTTGAGCACGCCCTTGGCCTCGTCGGCGGTGAGGATCAGCGTCGGGCGGTAGCGGCGCTCGGCCACCCGCGAGGCCACGATGCCGATGACGCCCTGGTGCCAGTGGGGGGCGAACAGGGTCAGGCCGTGGCCGTTCGGGCAGGCGTCGGCCTGGGCCAGCGCCTCGGCCAGGATGGCGTCCTCCTCGGCCCGGCGTCGGGTGTTTTCCGCATCGAGGTCGGCGGCCAGCGGCCGGGCGACGTCGAGGTCCGGGGCGAGGAGCAGGTCCAGGGCCGTGTCGGGGCGGCCCATGCGACCGGCGGCGTTGATGCGCGGGGCCAGGCCGAAGGTCACCTGGGACGCGCCGAGTGACGCCTTGGGGTTATGGCCGCTGACTTCCTTTAGGGCATGGATGCCGGGACGGCGCGCCTCGGCCAGAAGGAGCAGCCCGTTTTTGGCCAGGATGCGGTTGGGGCCGCGCAGGGGCACCACGTCGGCCAGGGTGCCAAGCGCCACCAGGTCGAGCAGGCGGCGCACGTCGCTTGGTTCGCCGGGCAAAAGGCGGTTCACGGCGGCGGCCAGAAAAAAGGCCACGCCCACCCCGGCCAGGTCGGTGCCCGGGCAGTCGGCCAGCTTGGGATCGACCACGGCGTCGGCCGGCGGCAGTTCGGGGCCGGGCAGGTGGTGGTCGGTGACGATGACGGCAAGGCCCAGTTCCTTGGCCCGGGACACGGCCTCCACGCCGCCGATGCCGCAGTCCACGGTGACGAGGACCTGGGCGCCGTCGCGGGCGAGTTCCTCGATGCCGGGGATGTTGAGGCCATAGCCTTCGGCCGCCCGTTCGGGCAGCCGCCACAAGGGGGCGTGGCCGCGCCCGCGCAGGAAATCCAGGAGCAGGGCCGTGGCCGTGATGCCGTCCACGTCGTAATCGCCCCATACGGCCACTTTCTTGCCCTGGGCGAGGCTTTGGGCCAAAAGCGCGGCCGCCGCGTCCATGCCCGGAATCGTGCCGGGGTGCATGAGGCGGCGCAGGCCCGGGGACAGGTAGGCGTCCATGGTTTCGGCCGTGGTCAGGCCGCGCGTGTACAGCAGGGCGGCCAGGGTCGGGGAGACGCCGAGGGCGTCGGCCAGGAGGTCGGCCGTCTGGGGCGCGACATCGGCGGCGGGGAAAATCCAGCGTTTGGGCACGATCACTCCGAAGAAAGAAACAGGATGCCCGGGCGGACCCGGCAAGGCAAGGGGGAACTCAGCCGATGGCCGCGGCCAGCAGTCCGGGGTTTCGCGCGGCCAGGGCCGAGGCGGTCGCCTCCCGGGCCGTGTCCGGCCGCAGCCCCACGCCGGGAGCCAGGGGGGAAATCACGTCCCCGTCGGGCAAGGGCTCGCCGGCGCGTTCGTGCACGCAGGCGTCGGCCAGCCCCAACAGCCGGCAGGGCCCGGGGTTCTCCGGGGCGGCGTCCGGGGCATGGTGCCAGTTGACGGGTTCGGTGAGGCGTGGCGGCAGATTCCAGGACGCGAGCACCATGGCTCCGATCAGGCCATGGTCCAGGCCCCAGTGGCGCTCCTCGGCCTCGTGCCAGGGCAGGTCCTGGGCCGCGGCCAGCTGCGCCTCGGCCAGCCAGTCGTCCGGCCGGTACAGGGCGGTGATGAGCTTGCCGAGGTCATGGAGCAGGCCGGCGGTGAAGGCATCGTCCGGGTCCATGACCCCGGTTTCCCGGGCCAGTTCCATGGCCGCCACGGCCACGGACAGCTGGTGCTCGAGATAGGGGGAAAGCACAAAACCCGGGGGCAGGGGACGGACTGCGGCCAGCCCGCGCATGCCGAGGGCCAGCACCAGCCCGCGCACCTCGCGAAGCCCCAGCACGGCCACGGCCCGGGCGACGTTGCCGACCTCGGCCTGCAAGCCGTAAAAAGCGGAATTGGCGAGCCCCAGCACCCGGGCCGAAAGCCCCTGGTCCTCGGCGATGGCCTCGGCGATGGCTTCGAGGGGCGAAGCGCCGTCTTCTTCGGTCAGGCGGAAAAGCCGGGTGAGCAGGGCGGGGGAGAAGGGCAGGTCATCGCGGACGGCGGGCAGTTCGAGTAAAAAACGCTGCGCCCGTTCCTGGTTCATGGGAGGTCGTCCGCCGGGGTCTCGGCCTCGGAGGCCTTGGGGGCGGAGGCTTTGGCGGCTGGAGCCTCGGGAAGGGGTTGCGACGGCACGTCACCCACCTTGGCCAGGCCCTTTTCCTCGAGAAAGGCGGCAAAGCGCCGCGATTCGCTGTTGTCGGGGTTTAAGGCCAGGGCTTTTTGCAGGTACTCCATGGTCCTGGCGTAGTCTTTCTTGTCGAAGAACGCCCGGGCGATGTTGAACATCAGGTTGTCGTCGCGGATGGCCAGTTCCTCGGCCCGCTGGTAGTAGGTGAGCGCCTGGTCGAGCATCTTGTTCTTGCGCAGGTTGATGCCGAACTCGTTGAAAAGGTGCTTGTGGTCCTTGTCGAAGGCGGCGTCGAGGCGCACCAGACGCTGAAAGATGTCGTCGGCCTTGTTGGCCTCGCCCCGGTCGAGGTAGGTGAGCCCCAGGCCGAAATTGGCCCGGATGTTCTCCTCGTCCACGGCCAGCGCCTGGCCGAATTCCAGCTCGGCGCTGAAGTTCTCGCCCTTTTCCCGGTGTCGCTCCCCTTTCTGGATGACCATGTTGAGTTCGCGCAGCCGCGGATAGACCGTGGACACGTAGAATTCCGGCTCCGGGGAAAATTTTTCCAGCAGCTCTTCCAGTCCGATGCGGCGTTTGGGGCCGGAAGGGACGTAATTCTTGTTGAGTGGCTGGATTTCCAGGGTGCCGGCCGTGTCCTCCTCCACGAACCAGTACATCTTCTGGATGGTGCGGCGGGTGGTGGTGCCCGTGCCCACCTTTTGGATGGCCTGGGTGGAGAAGATGCCCTTGATGCGCTCGCGGGGCTTGCCGGCGGAATCGGCGGCCGGCGCGGCGCCCGGGGTGTGGTCGTTGTGGCGTTGTTCGGTCATGGCGTTTGGGGCGATACGGCTGAAATTTTTTTCGATTTAACCGGAAAAAGCCCGCCTGGTCAACGCGCAATACGAAAAAGCAGGCGTCAAATGGCCGCATCCCATTGGGCCAGCAGTTCGGGAATCAGGTGCGGATGACAGCGGGGCCGGCGGCGTTCGGCCATGTAAACGGCTCGCAGGTCGGCGTAGGCCGTCTCCAGTTCGGCGTTTTCCACCCAGTAGTCGAAAAGCGGGGCCTGGGCGATTTCCTTGGACGCGGCGGCCAGCCTGCCGGCCACCACTTCCGGCGAATCCGTGCCCCGGCCGGACAGGCGGCGGGCCAGTTCGGCCCGGGTGGGCGGCAGGATGAAGACGTAGGCCCCTTGCCCGAGGCTTTGGCGCAGTTGGGCCGCGCCCTGGACGTCCACGTCGAAGAGCACGTCGCGGCCGGCGGCCAGGGCTTGCCGCACCGGTTCCAGGGGCGTGCCGTAGAAATTGCCGTGGACCTCGGCCCATTCGGCCAGTTTCCCGGCCTCGCGCCAGGCGGCGAAGTCCTCCCGGGACAGGAAATGGTAGTGCACCCCGTCCACCTCGCCATGGCGCGGCGGCCGGGTGGTGGCGGACACGGAAAAGGACAGGACGGGAAATTCGGCGCACAGCTTTTTGATCAGCGTGGATTTGCCCGCGCCGGACGGGGCGCAGATGACCATGAAAAGTCCCAGTCGCTTAGACGGCATTGGTGTCCTCCTCCACGGCGAAACGGGCGCCGAGCGTTTCGGCCTGGATGCCCGAGAGGATCACGTGGTTGGAATCGGTGATGATGATGGCGCGGGTCTTGCGGCCCTGGGTCGCGTCGATGAGTCGTTTCTCGGCCCGGGCGTCCTCGCGCAGGCGGCGCATGGGCGAGGACGCGGGGTTGACGATGGCCGTGACGCGGGACGCCGCGACATAGTTGCCGAAACCGATATTGAGCAGCGTTTGGCGCATGGCCTCCCCTCGGGCACAGAGATGACGGACGACGGCGCCGCCGGTTCGGGTGAGCATACCGGAAAACGCGGGCAATGCCAAAGCCCGTGGCTTATTCCAGGTTTTGCACCTGTTCGCGGACCTTCTCCAGCTCGGCCTTGAAATCGACCACCAGCCGGCTGATGTCCAGGTTCTGGGCCTTGTTGCCGCAGGTGTTGATCTCGCGGAAGGCCTCCTGGATCAGGAAATCGAGCTTCTTGCCGATCTCGCCGCCCTCGCGCACGAGCCCCTCCAACCGGTCCAGATGGCCGGCCAGGCGCGTCATCTCCTCGGAGACGTCGAGCTTGTCGGCCAAAATGGCCGTTTCCTGGAGGAGCCGGTCCTGGGTCGGCTCCACGCCGGCTTTTTCCAGCACGGCCGTGATCCGGGCCACGAGCTGGTCCAGCTTCTCGGCCTTGACCGCCGGGGTCAGGGCGTTGATGGACTCGCGCCAGGATTTGAGCGTGGCGAACCGGGCGAGCAGATCCTCGGCCAGGGCCGCGCCCTCCCGGGCCCGGGCGTCGTTGAAATCGGCCAGGGCCAGACGCAGGCCGTCGGCCAGGGTGACGAACAGGTTCGGGTCCGGGTCCACGGTCTCTTCCTGCCACAGATGGGACAGGGAGAGCAGGCGGTTGAGGTCGGGCGCGTAGGGCACCTCGCGTTCCTTGGCCAGGGCGGCCAGTTCGTCGAGCATGGCCCCGGCCAGTCCCGTGTCGAGGCGGGCCTTCCACATATCCGTGCGCTTGGGCGTGAATTCCAGATGGATTTCCAGCCGGCCCCGGGCCACGGCCTCGCGCACCACTTTTTCCAGCGCCGGTTCGCTCGGGCGCAGGAAAAGCGGCAGCCGCCACTTGAGGTCCAGAAAACGGCTGTTGACGGCGCGCACTTCCCAAACCTGGGTGAAGGCGTCGGACTCCAAACGGCTCTTGCCATATCCGGTCATGCTGTTGGGCATGGAGGCTCCTTGCTTATGGTGTGCTCTTGGAAAATACGGCGGCATTTTTCAAGAGAAAAATCATGTGGAGAGTGTCTTGTTCGTGAGGGCGGCCGCACGGCCTTCCCGGAGGTCCCGGCGGTAACGGCGTCGAAAGTCGGTCAGTTGCGCCAGCATTTCCGGGGAAGCGTAGTCGGGAAATGTCCAGGGCAGGGTTTGCCAGGACCCTGCCTGAAAGACAAGGGTCAGATCGCCGAAAATGCCGTCCCCGAGATAGATGCGGTGGCTGAAATTCTTGCCCGTGGCCAGGACCAGCCGTTCGTTGGTCACGAGTCCCGGGTCGAAGTTGACCCGGCGGGTGCCGTCGGCGCGACAAAGCGTCTGTTCCAGGCCGTTGGTGAAAAGCTTGGCCGCGCGCAGCTCCCCCTGGGGGAGAAGGTTGGCGAAGACCAGCATGCGCCGCGACAGCGGCCCGCCCATCTCGGCGTCGTAATATTCGGTGAAGGTGAAGGGGGTCGCCGGCGTGGCCATCTCCACCGGGCCGAAGCGGGCTTCCAGGGCCGGCCCGTAGTGCGGCCACAAGGCGTCGTGATCGCTTGTCAGCACCGAGCAGACGAGCTTTCCCGGCAAGGGCTCGTGGGGCGTGCTCATGATCCGGTCCCGGCCTCGAGCGGGGCCACGAGCAGCAGGTCGCCGTCGCGGCCGACCGGACGGGCGCGCACGAGGGCGCCGAGCGGGGCGGCGACCGCCGCCTCGAAGCGGCAATCGACATACTGGCCGCAGGTGCCGGCGGCCGGGTCCTGGCGCTCCAGGGCCACGACGACCGCGTCTTCCCGGGCCAGCCGGGCGCGAAAGGCGTCTTTTTTGCCGGCGGCCAGTTCCCGCAACTCCCTGGCCCGCTCGGTCTTGACCGGCTTGGGCAGCTGTCCGGGCATGGCCGCCGCCCGGGTGCCCGGCCGTCGGGAATAGGGAAAGACATGGGCGTAGGTCAGCGGCAAACGGGCGAGATAGTCCCTGGTGCGGCCGAAGGCGGCCTCGGATTCTCCCGGAAAACCGGTCAGCACGTCGCAGCCCAGGCCGAAGGTCGGCCATTTCATACTGATCGCGTCCACAAAAGAGGACACCCGGTCCGCATCCTCCGGCCGGCGGCCCATGGCGGCGAGAGTCTCCGGATCGGCGCTTTGCAGGGAAATGTGCAGGTGCGGGCAGACCAGGCGTGAGGCGGTAAGGACGGCCAGCCCGTCGTCGGTCAGCATGGCCGGGTCGAGGGACCCCAGGCGCAGCCGGACCGTGTCGCCAAAGCGCGGGGCCAGGGCCTCGTCCAGGGCGGCAAGCAGGTCCCAGAAGGACGCCGGCGCATCCAGGTCGCGGCCATAGTGGCCGAGGTTGATGCCGGTCAGGCCGACTTCCCGGTGCCCGGCTTCGACCAGGCGCGACACCTCGTCCCGGATGTCGGGGAAGGGGCGGGAAACCGAGGCTCCCCGGCCGGAAGGCACGATGCAGTAGGAACAGCCGTGGGAGCAGCCGTCCTGGATTTTGACCAGCCCGCGCGCCCGGTCGTAGCCGGTGACGGCCAGATCGGGAAAGACCGCGTCGGGCCGGGGGGCGGCGTCGTCCGGACCAAAGGGACGTCGGGCCAGGCCGGCCTTGTCCGGGACGACGATGACGCCAAGCGCCGCAAAGGCGTCCGGGGCGACCACGGCGGCGCAGCCGGTGACCACGGCCCGGGCCCCGGGGCGCGCCTGCGGGTTGATCTGGCGGGCGAGATTGCGGGCCAGCCGGCGGCTTTCGGCCTCGGCCCGGGCGGTGACGGCGCAGGTGACCAGCACGGCCACATCGGCCGCCGCGGGGTCGTCCACGCGCGACAGCCCCGCCTTTTCCCAGGCCTCGACCAGGGCGCGGCTTTCGTATTGGTTCACCTTGCAGCCCAAGGTGGCAAGCGAGAAGTATCTGGTGTTGTCGGAAGGAAACGTCGGCATGCCCGGGCGCATAACAAAGCCGGTGGCCGCAGTCCATGGCGCCGGGGAACGGCTCTTGCTCCGGGGAGGGGCGAGGGGAAAAACGTTCCCCCGGGAGGACGCCATGCGCAAGCGATTGATAATAGCCTATGATATCTTTGTGTTGGCCGGTTTTGGCGCGTATATGGCCCTGACCGTGTGGCGCTTGCCGGAGGCCTTGCGCCACCGGCTTTTTACGGTTTCGATGGGGTTTTTGACCCAGTTGACCGGCATGCCGGGATAGTTTCACGAAGGAATTGTCCTGGAAAATGGATAAAAGTGGCATCAATTCTGGTTGTGTCTTGAAAAGAGGACTATTTGTTTTGCGTATTACCCTGAATTACATGATAAAATAGTTGGACCGCTTTTTGAAAAGGCGTGCGGCTAAGGAAAAACAAAAGCCATGGCACGCACTTTCGACACCCCCGCGCTTTTTGCACCGACCGTCCGCCCCGGAGGCGACGTCGCCCTTCCCCTGTCCTGGGGGGCCGGCACATTTTTCCGAACCCTCGTGGATCTCGGCACCGGCGACGTTGCCGGCATTGAATCCGTCGAGGCGCAAAATCCCTGGAAGGATCTGCTGGACCGGCGCCTTGACGGACCGATCGAATGGCTGGCCTCCCGGGACGCGGACCTGACCGACCTTCAGGACGCGGCCGCCTACCTGGTGCGTTGCGACCTGACGCTAAAGCCGCAGCGGATCGCCGCCACCCTTGGCCTCGACCCCGGGCGGGCCATTTTGATGTTCGACGTGGCCGGGCTTTACGGCGATCCGGGCCGGGCCCTGAATCTGCTGCTCGACTGCAAGCGGGCCGGGGCGCGCATTCTTCTCGACGGTTTCGACCTCGAGAACCCGCCGGCGCGTTTCATGGAGATGCTGCCGGCCGATATCCTGCGCGTGGCCCCCCGGCGCATGCCGTGGCACTGGGATACGGCCAAGCGTCGGGAGTTGCTGGCCTCGGTGCTGTCCTTCGCCGACAACCTGCTGATGGACGTGGCGGTCGAGGACGTGAGTTCCGGCGGACAGCGCCAGGAATACAAGCGCCTTGGCGTCCGCTATGTCCAGGGCTGCTGGCGCAAGGATATTGCAGGCAGCACACCCGAGTCTGTCCGGCGATAACCGACGCGCCGCAAACGTTTTGCCTCATCGGCTGCGATGGCTCACGAACGTCGCATCCAGCCAGACGCTATCTTGTAAGTTCTTGCCGGCCGAGGCAACCCATTCCGTAGCAGGCGTCTTCGGACGCGTGCCATAGTGTATTGTGCAAGCGTCGCTGAAGCACGTTTCAGCGTCTGTCTTGTTTTTTTGCAGAGGCTGTGGTGTCGACGGAGAAGTCGTGACAAAGTCTGTATTTTTTTTAACTTGCCTTGCATGATGTTGTATTATATGTATAGAGAAATGGCATGGAGATGCCGTTAACATATATCGTATGAAGGAGAGGCTATGGAAGACTTTTTGAAAGAAGCGTTGGAGATCGTCAAGGCTCAGGCCAGTGTTCGCAACATGACCGAGGAGGAGATCACCTCCATGGTGCGGCGGCTCTCTGATGATATTCGCGGTATTGTCTCCGCCGGCACCGCCTTGCCGGGCGGTACCGAAGCCGAGGCCCCCACGCCGCCCGTCGATCCGAAAAAGGCCGTGCGCGAGCGCAGCATCATTTGCCTGGAATCGGGCAAGTCGTTCAAGATCCTCACCAAGAAGCATCTGGGCAAGTTCGGGCTTACGCCGGACACCTACCGCGAGAAGTGGGGATATCCCAAGGGCATGCCGCTTGTGTGCAAGGAGCTGCAACGGGAACGCCGCAAGAAGATGAAAGAGATGAAGCTTTGGGAAAAGCGCGTGAAAAAATAGCGCTCCACCATGCCGCATCCGTAACAGCCCGGAAAACATCCGGGCTTTTTTTTTGCCCAAGCGGCGGTGTGCGGCTTCGTCTCCACGCCGGTGTGGCGTTGACGTGTCTGCCCCGGCCGCACCGTGTCGATTGCGGCGGGCCGGGGCAGGCTTGGCTGGTGTGCGGGGGTTACCGCAGTTTGGCCGCGGCGGTTTCCACGTCCTTGGCGAATCCCTCGCGGGCGGCCGTGATGCGGCCGACCAGAGTCGGATCGCCAAGGGCCAGAATGGAGGCGGCGAGCCAGGCGGCGTTTTTCGCGCCGGCGCCGTCGAGGGCGACCGTGGCCACCGGAAAGCCCGGGGGCATCTGCACCGTGGACAGCATGGCGTCCATGCCGCCAAGGGCCGAGCCCGAGGCGGAAAGCGGCACGCCGATGACGGGCTTGACCGTGCGCGCCGCCACGGCTCCGGCCAGATGGGCGGCCAGTCCGGCGGCGCAGATGAACACCTGGCAGCCGGCTTCCTCGCATTCGCGGATGAGACGCTCGGTGCGCTCCACGGTGCGGTGGGCCGAGGTGACGGTGAAGCGGTGCTCGATACCCAACGAATCGAGCACCTTGGAACAGGGACGCATTTTTTCCTCGTCGGAAATCGAGCCGATGAATATGGCCACGCGCATTTACCGTTCCTCCCGTTTGAGGCCCTTGTCGCCGATGTCGCGGCGGTAAAAGGCTCCCTTGAAATCGATTTTGGCGCAGGCGGCGTAGGCGGCGTCCTTGGCTGTGGCCAGGGTGTCGCCAAGGGCCGTGACGCCGAGCACCCGGCCGCCGGACGTGACGATGGTATTCCCCTCGCGTCTGGTGCCGGCCTGGTAGACGGTGACGGCCGGGTCGGCCTCGGCCGCCTCGATGCCGGTGATGGCCATGCCCTTGGGGTAGCTGCCGGGATAGCCCGGTGCGGCCATGACCACGCACAGGGCGCTTTGGCGCGACCAGCGCACGAGTTCCGGCGTCAGCGTCCCGGCCCGGCAGGCGGCCAGGATGGGCTGCAGCGGGCTGTCGAGACGCGCCAGAAGCGGCTGGCATTCCGGATCGCCGAAGCGCACGTTGTATTCGAGCACCTTGGGGCCGGCCTCGGTCATCATCAGCCCGGCATAGAGAATGCCGGTGAAGGGATGGCCGCGCCTTTCCATCTCGCGCAAAATGGGGGTGATGACCAGTTCGCAGGTTGCGGCGTAGTCCTTCGCCGGCAGCACCGGAGCCGGGCAGTAGGCCCCCATGCCGCCGGTATTGGGGCCGCGGTCGCCGTCGAAGACGGCCTTGTGGTCCTGGCAGGCGGTCATGGGCACGGCCGTCTTGCCGTCGCAAAAGGCCAGAAACGAGGCCTCCTCGCCGACGAGCAGCTCCTCGACCACCACCTTGGCTCCGGCCTGGCCGAAGGCGCCTTTGACAAGGGCCTCGTCCACGGCGGCCAGGGCTTCGGCCGTGTCCCGGGCCACGGTGACGCCCTTGCCGGCGGCCAGACCGTCGGCCTTGACCACCACCGGCCGGCCCAGGCCCTCGATGTAGGCCCTGGCGGCCTTGGCGTCGGTAAAGGTCTCGTAGGCGGCGGTGGGGACGCCGGCGGCCTCCATGATCTCCTTGGCAAAGGCCTTGCTGCCCTCGAGCCCGGCCGCGTAGGCGTCCGGACCGAAGCAGGCCACACCGGCCGATTCCATGGCTTCCCGCAAGCCCGCCACCAGCGGCGCTTCCGGCCCGGTCACCACGAAATCCACGCCCCGATCCCTGGCCAGGGCCACCAGCCCCGGCACGTCCGTGTCGGCAACCGGAACGTTTTCGCCGATGGCGGCCGTGCCGCCGTTGCCCGGAGCGGCCAGAACCGCCGAAACGTCGGGACTTTTGACAAGCGTGCGGGCCAGGGCGTGCTCGCGCCCGCCCGAGCCGACCACCAGTATGCGCATGCCGCGCCTCCTTGATGCCTGAGGAAGGAAGATGGCTCCGGCGGCCCCAAGGGGCGACGCACCCGCGCGGGATACGCCTGCCGGGGCCCGATGCCCTTGTGTCCGGCCGCTTTTCAGGCCGCGCCAGGCCGGGAAAATGCGAATCCGTTCCCGGGTTGTCGCGGAAAATGTTGGCGTCTTGCCGTCTGCGCGACGCCTGCGGCCGGCGGCGGAAAACTAGCCGCAATGCCCGTAAAATGCAAACCGCCGCCAGGGATGGTCGCATCCCCGGCGGCGGTTTTCGTTACGGCGCGGGGGCCGGTCAGGCCGGCAGGGCGGTCTGGGCGCTTGAACCGCTGATCTCGGCCACCAGGGAGCTCAGGCTTTCGGCCTGGGCGGCCATTTCGGCGATGGCCTTCGCGGACTGTCCCATGGCGTCGGCGGTTTCCGCGGCGATGCGGCTTATGGCCTCGATGGAGCGGTTGATCTCTTCCGAGGTGGCCGACTGCTGTTCGGCGGCGGTGGCGATGGCCCGGACCTGATCACCGGCGGACTCGACCACGGAGACGATCTCGGCCAGGGCCGTGCCCGAGCGTTCGGCCAGGGCGGTGGCTTGCCCGACCGCCTCGGCCGCCTCGTCCATCATGCGTTCCGTCTCGGAAGTACCGTGCTGGATGCCGATGATGGCCTCGCCGACCTCCTTGGTGGCGTGCATGGTCTTTTCGGCCAGCTTGCGCACTTCATCGGCCACCACGGCGAAGCCGCGTCCGGCCTCGCCGGCCCGGGCGGCCTCGATGGCGGCATTGAGGGCGAGCAGGTTCGTCTGGTCGGCGATGTCGGAGATGACGCCGAGCACGGCGCCGATGCCGTGGGCCTGTTCGCCAAGCTCGCGCATGTTGACCTTGAGCTTGGCCGAGGCCTCGCTGACCGTGCCCACGGCCGCGACCACCTGGACCACGAGGTCGGCGCCTTCGCGGGCCTTGTCCCGGGCGGTCTGGGCGCCCTGGGCGGTGTCGCCGGCGTTTTTGGCCACTTCCAGGATGGTGGCGTTCATTTCCTCCACGGCCGTGACCGTGTCCTGGACACGGTTGTTTTGCTCCTGGGCTCCCTGGTTGGCCTGCTCGATCTGGGCCGAGAGCTCCTGGGAGGCCGAGGCCATGCGGTCCGAGGTGACGGCCGCCCGGGAAGCGGCGTCGGAGATGGCGGCATTTTGCGCTTCGATCTGTTGGTGCTGGAGCTTTATGGCGGTCATATCGGTCCAAAAGACCATGCCACCGAGAAAGTTTCCGTCCATGTCGTAGATAGGCGAGGCGTCCACCGCGATGTGATAGATCTTGCCGGAAGGGGCGGCTAGGTCCGTGGTCGTGGCGATCTTGATTTTTTCCGTGACGGCCTTGTCGACGATCGGACTTTTTTGACTGTCGCCCAGAATAAATTGCCCCGAGGTCATGCCCACGTATGACTCCGGCGCATCTTTTTTTTCCAACAGGTCGCAGGAATGCTGGTTGACCCAGAGAATTTTGCGATCCCCATCGAGAATGGTGGCCGGGAGGGGCAAACTGTTGAGGACGCCTTCGGCGAAGCCGAGCTTGTTTTTGAGCTCGGCCACCATGCCGCGCAGATTGGCGGCCAGATGGGCCAGCTCGAAGCGGAAGGTGCCCTCGAGAGTGGCCTGCAGATTCCCCCCCGTGACCGCCTCCGTGAACCGTTCCACAGCGGCCAGCGGCCGCAGCACCAGGGCCCGGTTGGCCAGGGAGATGCCGATGACCACCGCCGCCAGGACCAAGCCGCCGATAAGCAGCAGCATGTTGCGTTGGCTGGTGGCCAGGGCCGTCATTTCGGATTCGTAGGCGGTCATGCACACCAGCCAGCCCGTCGCCGGCACCTGGCTTACGGCCATGTATTTGCGTTCGCCTTTCCATTCGTAGGAGACGAGGCCGTTTTTTTGCTCCAGGGCCTGCCGGATGAAGGGCTGGTCCGACAGGTTTTGCAGCAGGACGCTCTTGTCCGTGGCATGGGCGATGATGACGCCCGAGGCGTCGACGACGAATCCGTAGCCGCGATGCCCGAAGCGCAGGGGATCGATGAAATCCTTGGTGAAAAAGTTCCATTTGGGACACACGGCCACGCCGCCGAGGAGCTTTCCGTCCTTGGAGCGCACGGCCTTGGCCACGACGAAGATAAGGGTTTCGCCGCTGCGGGCGCTTAGGACCTTGTCGGTGAAGACCATATCCTTGCCGCCGAGCACGCCCCGCACATAGCTGCGGTCGGCCCGGTTGCCGCCGGTCATGTCCTTGCCCGCGGCGTTGAAGCCGGCCACGATCATGCCCTTGTCGTCGAAGGCGAAGATGGCCCAATAGTTGCCGTAACTTTCGATGTAATTGTGGAAGCGCTCCCTGGCGCGATTCGGATCGCCGGACAGCCCGGCCACCACCGCGTCCTGGGTGGCTAGCGCTCTGGCCACATCGGCCGCGTCCTGGAGATAGAGTTCCAGGGTCCGGGTCGAGGACTTGGCCATCTGGATCAGGGAATCCTGCTCAAGGTCGGTGGCCATGCGGTGGGAGGAACGGGAAACGTAGATCACCAGAATGAGAACGGCGGCCAGCACAAAGCCGGCCACAAGCAAGGTGAGGACCGTGTTGACGCTGCCCTTGCGCATGGATGCCTCCCGGAACTGAAGTCGTGAGGACTCGTGCCACGTTCTTGAAACGGGATTGTTCCTCGTTGCAAAACGAATGGAAATGTATCCGAAAACACTGAAGCGTGGCAATGGGGGCAATGGTAAACGGAATAATGACACGGAAAAATAGGCGCGCGTGCGCCAGCCCGGCCTGGGAAAGGAAAACGCCCGCGCGATCCGTGCGAACCGGATCGGGCGGGCGTCGTTGGCGGTGTCTGGTCGCGTTATTTGGGCAGGGCGGCCGTTTCGCTTGAACCGCCGATCTCGGCCACAAGGGCGCTTAAGCTTTCGGCCTGGGCGGCCATTTCGGTGATGGCCTGGGCGGACTGTCCCATGGCGTCGGCGGTTTCCGCGGCGATGCGGCTTATGGCCTCGATGGAGCGGTTGATCTCTTCCGAGGTGGCCGACTGCTGTTCGGCGGCGGTGGCGATGGCCCGGACCTGATCACCGGCGGACTCGACCACGGAGACGATCTCGGCCAGGGCCGTGCCCGAGCGCTCGGCCAGGGCGGTGGCCTGCCCGACCGCCTCGGCCGCCTCGTCCATCATGCGTTCCGTCTCGGAAGTACCGCGCTGGATGCCGGTGATGGCCTCGCCGACCTCCTTGGTGGCGTGCATGGTCTTTTCGGCCAGCTTGCGCACTTCGTCGGCGACCACGGCGAAACCGCGCCCGGCCTCGCCGGCTCGGGCGGCCTCGATGGCGGCATTGAGCGCCAGCAGGTTCGTCTGGTCGGCGATGTCGGAGATGACGCCGAGCACCGCGCCGATGCCGTGGGCCTGTTCGCCAAGCTCGCGCATGTTGTTCTTGAGCTTGGCCGAGGCTTCGCTGACCGTGCCCACGGCCGCGACCACCTGGACCACGAGGTCGGCGCCTTCGCGGGCCTTGTCCCGGGCGGTCTGGGCGCCCTGGGCGGTGTCGCCGGCGTTTTTGGCCACTTCCAGAATGGTGGCGTTCATTTCCTCCACGGCCGTGACCGTGTCCTGGACGCGGTTGTTTTGTTCCTGGGCTCCCTGGTTGGCCTGCTCGATCTGGGCCGAGAGCTCCTGGGAGGCCGAGGCCATGCGGTCCGAGGTGACGGCCGCCCGGGAAGCGGCGTCGGCCATCAACGCGTTTTGGGCGGCGATGCGCTGCTGCTGCTCGTAGATTTCGGTCTGGTCGGTCCAAAAGGAGATGGAGCCGAGCATGTTGCCGTCCATGTCGTAAAAGGGCGTGCTGATGACATTGATATGCAGTTTTTTGCCCGAAGGGGTGACGTACTCGTTTTCGGAGGTGATGACGCGGCGATCGTGGATGGCCCTGTCGGAGCAGGTCTCCTTGGCGTCGTCGTTTAAATAGAACAACCCCGAGCGCTGTCCCTTGTAGCTTTCGGGAGTCCCGGTTTTTTCCAGCAGTCGGCACAGGTGGTCGTTGACCCAGAGGACGTTGCAGTCCGGGGCCACGATGCCGCAGGGCGTAGGGATGCCCTTCATGACGCCCTCGGAGAAGCCGAGTTTGTTTTTGAGCTCCGCCACCATGCTCTCGAGGTTTCGGGCCAGTTCGGCCAGCTCGAACCGGAAGTTCCCGGACAGGCGCGCGGTCAGGTCGCCCTTGGCGACCTTTTCGGTGAACCGGCCGATGGCCGTCAGCGGCGAGATGACCACCAGCTTGTTGAAGACGATGATGACGGCCGCGACGACAAGCAGCACGATCGCGCCGACCAGAATCAGGATGTTGCGCTGTCCGGCGGCCAGGTTCGACATCTCGGATTCCGCGGCGGACATGCAGACCGTCCAACCCGTCTGGGGGACCTCGGCCACGGCCATGTACTTTGTGTCTCCCTTGTAGCTGTAATCGATGATGCCGTTTTTGAGCCGCGCCGCCTGCTGTCCCCGGGTGCGATCGTTTGTCGTGGAAAGAATCCGTGACTTGTCCAGGGCATGGGCGATGGTATAGCCCTCGGTGTCATAGACGAATCCGTAACCGGTTTCCCCGAATCGGACGGGATCGATGTATTTCTTGGTGAATTTCAGCCAATCCGGGCACAGGATGACCACACCCACGGTCTTGCCGCCGGCATCCTTCACGGCCTGGGCCACAACGAAGATCATGGCCTCGCTGCTCTTCCCCTTGACGATCTTATCGCTGACGAACTCCTTCTGGCCCGCCATGATCGCCTTGAAGTAGTTTCTGTCGGCATACGAGGCGGCCAGGGCACTGCCGCCCTTGATCTCGCCGGCCACGGGCTTGCCGTCGGTTCCGATGAGTATGGCCGCGTTTAACGTATCGGAATTGTTGATATAAATTTTAAACAAATTGCTGGCGCGTTCCGGAGAACCGTTCAGGGCCTCGATCATGACGGGCAGGATGGCGAGATTCTCAGTGGCATCCTTCGTGTTTTCGATAAACATCCCGAGGACATCGGCCGTGCTTTTCGCCGATTGCTGGAGGGCGTTCTTCTGCAATGTTGTCGAAATGGAAAACGTCGATACGGAGACGTACACGATCAATGCGGCGATGCCGGCGAAAAGCGAGAGAATGACGGCAACGGTCAGGACAGCGTTGATGCCTATGCGGCGCATGGCTTACCTCCTTGGATATGCAGGGGGGGATATTCTTGGCTATCGGCTGCAACGGAAAAATTCTTATGGGGACCTGGTGGACATATCCGGTACCCTCATCTGGTGTCTCGTATTGTTGTAGCTTATATGTAAAAACCGGTTTTGTTGCAGCGAGAAGACCTTCGAATAGAGAATGTCCTTCCGATTACCGAAAGTCCGTCAAATATAAAAGCCCTAATTCCGTATGGGTTCTTCCCCAGTGGGCTGCCATGGTGGCGTAAGACACCAAAAGAATAACGATTGAACAAAAATGACAGTATTTTCGCCTGCGGCAGAGAGAAATGTCACATCGGGGGGGACTGGCGCGATGGCCCGGGGAAGAGTTCGATCGTCCGGCTTCTGGGAAAGGGCGGCAACGTCCGTATGGCGCATAACCGGCGTCGGGCTGTACAGGGGGGGCGGGCTGCGCTAGAAAATGACAAACACATGCCTCACGCGCGACCTGTCCCAGCATCCAGGAGGCCCTCATGAGCAACGGCGCTTTCCTGCTCGTCTTTATCGCCCTCGGCTTCGTCATTCTGCTGTATTTCAACAGACGGGCCAAGAACTACAGGGACCGCCATCCGGGCAAGAGCAATCCCATCGACTATTGGCTGACCGGAAAGATCGACAAGGACGACAAGGACGACAAGGACGATCTGTAACCCGGCGGATCGGTTGCCCGGTCCGATCTGAGGGCGGGGGAGCCTTGCGGGTGCGCCACGGAGGCGCGGAGGGAACGATGCATATCGATGCGGCGAAGCTTTTTTCTTTCTCGCCGACCGGGACCACCCAGAAGGTCCTGGAGGGTATTGCCCAGGGTCTTAGCTGGCCCGAGGCCGAAAAATTTGATCTGACGCGGCCGAAGGCCCAGGCGCAGGGCGTCTGCGACAGCGGCGTGCTGACCGTCATCGGCTCGCCGGTCTATGCCGGCCGGCTGCCGGCCGAGGCGGTGCGGCGTCTGCGCCCGTTGCGGGGCAAGGGCGGCCCGGCCGTGTTGGTCGTTGTCTACGGCAACAGGGCCTATGAGGACGCGCTGTTGGAGTTGTCCAACCTGGCCCTGGAACTCGGCTTTTTCCCGGTCGGGGCCGGCGCGTTCATTGGCGAACATTCCTTCTCGACTCCGGCCACGCCGGTTGCCGTGGGACGCCCGGATGCGGCCGATCTGCGCCTGGCCCGGGAATTCGGCCAGGCCGTGGCCGCCAAGCTGGCCGCTTCGCCGGGGACTGCGGCCATGGACCCGCTGATCGTGCCGGGAAACATGCCGTACCGGGATGGCGCGACAACGGGCGGCCTTGCCCCGGAGACCGTGGCCGACGAATGCGAGCGCTGCGGCCAGTGCGTCACGGCCTGCCCCGTGGGGTGCGTGCACCTGGAAGAGAGCGGCGTGGTCACGGACAAGACGGCCTGCATCCGTTGCTGCGCCTGCGTGAAGGGCTGCCCGACCGGAGCCCGGGTGATGACCGACGCATCCATACAGGCCATCGCCACGCGGCTGGCCGCCAACTGCAAGGACAGGAAAGCGCCGGAGTATTTTGTTTAGGAAGGGGAAAGAGGGTGCGAGAGGGGAACCCTTTTTGAAAAAAGGGTTCCCCTCTCGCGCTCTCCCCTCCCAAAAACTTTTAACGGTGACAAGCTGTTATCGTTAAAAGTCTTTGGAAAGGGGGCCTGGGGGGATAACCTTTCTTCAGAAAGGTTTCCCCCCAGTTTCTTATTTTCCTCCCGGCAGGAATCTGCCGGTCACCGAGTCCGGGTTGGCCATGAGTTCCTCGGGCGTGCCCTGGGCGACGATGCGTCCGCCGGCCTCGCCGCCGCCGGGGCCGAGGTCGATGACGTGGTCCGCCGCCGCCACGACGTCGGTGTTGTGCTCGATGACCACCACGCTCGCGCCTTTGTCCACCAGCTTGTGCAGCACCAGGATCAGCTTGCCCACCTCCTGCATGTGCAGGCCGGTGGTCGGCTCGTCGAGGATGTAGAGCGCCCCGGGCAGGCTGCGCTTGCCGAGTTCGCGCGATATCTTGATGCGCTGGGCCTCGCCGCCGGAAAGTGTCGTGGCCGGCTGGCCCAGGCGCAGGTATTCCAGCCCCACCTCTTCGAGCACGGCCAGCCGCCGGTCGAGCACCGGATAGTTTTCGAAGAACTCCCGCGCCTGGCGCACGGTCAGGTCCAGCACCTCGGCGATGTTGAGGCCCTTGTAGCGCACGTCGAGGGTCTCGCGGTTGTAGCGCAGGCCGCCGCAGACCTCGCAGGTGACGTAGATGTCCGGCAGAAAGTGCATTTCCACCCGGATCTGGCCGTCGCCGCCGCAGGCCTCGCAGCGTCCGCCCTTGACGTTGAAGCTGAACCGGCCGGGCTTGAAGCCACGCCGTTTGGCGTCCGGGGTGGTGGAAAAGATGTTGCGGATCTCGTCGAAGACCTTGGTGTAGGTGGCAGGGTTGGAACGCGGCGTGCGGCCGATGGGCGTCTGGTCGATGCTGACGATCTTTTCCACCAGCTCGGCCCCCTCGATGCCGCCGATGCTCCCGGGCGCGTCCACCTTGATGCCCTTGGCCAGGGCCAGGTGCTTGTAGAGCGTGTCCATGACCAGCGAGCTTTTGCCCGAACCCGAAACGCCGGTGACGCAGACCAGACAGCCCAGCGGGATTTCCGCGTCGATGCCCTTGAGGTTGTTGGTGGTCACGCCGCGCAGGACAAGGGCGTCCTTGCCCTTGCGCCGCGTCTCGGGCCGGGGCGAGACGGCGTCGCCGCGCAGGTACTTGCCGGTAAGCGATTCCTTGTCGGCCAGCATGCCGGCGACGGACCCCTGGTAGACGATCTCGCCGCCCAGCCGCCCCGATCCCGGGCCAAGCTCGATGACGTGGTCGGCGCTCCGGATGGTGGCCTCGTCGTGCTCCACCACGAGCACGGTGTTGCCGCGTCCTTGGAGCTGGCGCAGCGTGCCGAGGAGCCGGTCGTTGTCGCGGGGATGGAGCCCGATGCTCGGTTCGTCGAGGACGTAGGTGACGCCGACGAGGCCCGAGCCGAGCTGGCCGGCCAGACGGATGCGCTGGGCCTCGCCGCCGGAGAGCGTGGCCATGTTGCGCGACAGCGACAGGTACTCGAGCCCCACGCCGGAAAGAAATTTCAAGCGATGGTTGAGCTCCTTGAGCAGCGGTTCGGCAATGAGCGCTTCCGAGCCGGTAAAAGCCAGGCCCGTCAGCCACTGTAGCGCCCGGTCGATGGGCATGGCGCAGAATTCGGCGATGTTTTTTTCGTCCACCCGCACGGCCAGGGATTCCGGCCGCAGCCGTGCTCCGGCGCAGGTGGGGCAGGGCATGGACTGGCGATAGCGGGCCAGCTCGTCGCGCCAGACCGAGCCGAAGGACTGGCCGTGCTCCAGCAGATGGACCACGCCGTCCCAACCGAATTCCTTGTCGCCGTAGAAAAGCGCCTGCCGGGCTTCGGGGGAGAACTCGCCCAGTTTGGTTCGCAGGGTAAATCCGTGGCGCGCCCCCAGGTTCTCCAGACGGCGGGCGTAGCGGGCCAGGGCGCGTTCGCTTTTCCAGGGCAGGATGCCGCCTTCGTCCAGGGACAGGCCCTTGTTGGGGGCGAGCAGGGCCGGCTCGAAATAGTCCACCGTGCCGAGGCCCGAGCAGGCCGGGCAGGCGCCCTGGGGGCTGTTGAAGGAAAAAAGCTGGGGCGAGGGCTTGGGCACGCTGATCTTGCAGTCCGCGCAGGAAGAGGCCGTGGAAAAGATCCGGTCGGCCGCCTTGCCCTCGTGGTCGGCCACGATGAGCCGGCCGTCGCCCTGGGCCAGGGCCAGCTCCACCGAATCCGACAGGCGGGAGCGGATGCCGTCTTTCACCACCAGCCGGTCCACCACAAGGTCGATGGTGTGCCGCTTGTTTTTCTCCAGCTCCGGCAACGGTTCCAGCGGCACCACCGTGCCGCCGATGCGCACCCGGGCGAAGCCCTGGCTCTTGAGCTTTCCCAGCCGATCGGCGTGGGTGCCTTTCTGGTGCTCGACCAGGGGGGCCAGAAGCAGAATTTTCGAGCCCTCGGGAAAGGCCAGCACATCGCTTATGATCTCGTCGGCGGTGCGGGCGGTGATGGGCTTGCCGCACTTGGGGCAATGGGACTTGCCCAGACGCGCGAAAAAAACGCGCAGAAAGTCGTAAATTTCTGTTACCGTGCCCACGGTGGAGCGGGGATTGCGCGTGGCGGTCTGCTGCTCCAGCGAGATGGCCGGGGACAGCCCCTCGATCTTGTCCACCTGCGGCTTGTCCATCTGGGGCAGGAATTGCCGGGCGTAGGCGGAAAGCGATTCCACGTAGCGCCGCTGGCCCTCGGCGTAGACGATGTCGAAAGCCAGGGTGGATTTGCCGGACCCCGACGGGCCGCACACCACCACCAGCTTGTCGCGGGGGATATCGAGGGTAAGGTTCTTGAGATTGTGTTGGCGGGCGCCTTCAATGTGGATACGGGGAGCCTCGGTCATCATGCCTCCAAAAGCCGTCGCGGCAAACAGGCAACATAAGCCCGAATGGAACAAAGGCAAGGTCTGGGAGGCGCGGGAGGGAAACCTTTCTTAAGAAAGGTTCTCCCCCGGACCCCCTTTCCAGAACCTCCCGAGGGAAAATGAATTGTTGCTTAATTATCACTTTAAATGATTACGAAATTGAGGAAAGGAGTACGTGAGAGAGGGAGCCTTCTCTGTTACGGATTTTCCCTCTCGCTTGTCCTTTTCATAACGAATTGGGTTGCCGTTAACGACCGTTCACATTATAGCGAAATTGTCGCGTCCGGGGCGGGGTATGAGGCGCGGCAAGGAGTGCCCCATGCGTTTCGAGGTCCCCTTTTTGCCTGATCCGGCGTACGCGGCCCTGCTTGCCGCCAATGCGCCGTCCATTTCCGCCGTCTATTTTCGTCTTGGTCAGGATACGCCGGATGCCCGTCTGCCCGGGGCGGGGGAGGTCACGCCGGAGGAGCTGGCCGAAGGGCTGCGGGCGCTGCCCGACGTGCCGCGCCTGGGGCTTTTGAATGCCAGCTTCCACGCGCCGGAGCTCTTGGCCGGCGACGGGCTGCGCGATCTGGTCATGCTGCTCGAAGGGTACCTGGCGGCCGGGGCCATCACGGGCATCGTCTACGCCGACCAGTACCTGCTTATGGCCCTTTCCGACATGGCCCCTGACGTGGCCGGGGCGCTGACCGCCATCCCGAGCATCAATTTCCGCCTGGACCGGTTCGAGCGGCTGGCCACGGTGCTCGACGCCGCGGCGGATACCCACTTCCGCCCGACCGACACGGTGATCCTCGACCGGGACATCAACCGCGATACGGCGCGTCTGGCCGAAGTGGCCGGGGAGGCCCGGCAGCGCTATCCCGGCCTGCGCATCGGGCTTATGGCCAACGAGGGTTGCCTTTTCGCCTGCCCGTACAAAAATGCCCACGACGCCCACATCGCCCTGTCGCGGCTGGCTTCCTGCCCGGTCGGGCCGGACCTCAACCGCAATCTCGGCTGCCTGCGCGCTTTTTTCGAGCACCCGGAGCGCCTGCTCGCCTCGCCGTTCGTCCGGCCGGAGGATATGCATCAGGTGGAGGGCGTGGCCGATTATCTGAAGATTTGTGGTCGCACCCGGCCGGCGGCGGATCTGGCCACCATTGTGCGGGCCTATCTGGAAGGCCGTTTCGACGGAAATCTGCTATGGCTGCTCGATACCCAGGAAGTGCTCTCGGGGCGGTTCCAGTTGCCCAACAGCGCCTTGCCCGAGGATTTTTTCGACCGCACCAACGGCTGCCGCCATCAGTGCCGGGAATGCGGTTACTGCGGCGAACTGGCCGCGCGGCTTCTCACCGAGCGCGATCTGGCCCTGCCGCGTTATGGGAATGGGAAGTGTTGAGGGAGAAGCGATGCGAGAGGGGGACCCTTTTTGAAAAAAGTGTCCCCCTCTCGCGCTCTCCCCTCCGAAAAACTTTTACGGTGACAAGCTGTTATCGGTAAAAGTCTTCCTGCTTACATACAATCATCAGCTAATTGTCAGCGATCATTGTTTTGTGTATTTTCTGGGGGTTGGAGGCGCTGGATATGGCAAGAAACATTGTGCAATTCCAGAAGGGTATGAGCGAAGATGCCTTTGAGGCGCAATTCGGCACCGAGGATAAATGTTGGGCCCACCTCGTGCAATGGCGTTGGCCCGAAGGCTTCGTTTGTCCAATTTGCGGCAGGGATAAGTACTCGCTGCTTATTGTTGGCAGGCGACGGCTCTTTCAGTGCTCACATTGCCGTACGCAGACTTCGGTGACCGCTGGCACAATCTTCGCTTCCACTAAAGTTCCCCTCAAGAAGTGGTTCCGCGCCATTTATCACCTCACTCAGAGCAAGGGCGGCATCTCCAGTGTCGAATTAGCTCGCAGACTTGGTGTCACGCAAACGACGGCCTGGAAAATTTCTCACAAGCTGATGCAGGTCATGCTCGAACGTGAACACCAGCAACGTCTCACCGGCCGCGTAGAGATGGACGATGCTTACCTTGGCGGCAAACGACGCGGTGGGAAACGTGGACGTGGTGCCCCAGGAAAAATTCCGTTTATAGCGGCAGTTGAAACGACAAAGAGTGGACAACCACACAAGATGAAGCTGTGCCGAGTCAAAGGATTTCGGCGCAATGAGGTGCAGCGGGCATCTCAGAAAATCTTGCGTTCCGGGACATTGGTGGTGACGGACCGGTTGCCATGTTTTTCCGAGGTCCAGGCTGCGGGCTGTCGGCACGAACCCGTTCAAGACAGTGGCCGCAAGGCTGTGCAGGACTCAGTATTTAAGTGGGTCAACACCATGCTTGGCAATGTGAAGTCAGCATTATTGGGGACATATCGTGCCGTGAGAGGCAAGCACGTGCCGCGCTATCTGGCCTCGTTCGGATATCGATTCAATCGCCGTTATGACTTGGCGACAATGCTCACGCGGTTGGCCTGGGTCTCCTTGCGAACACCGCCCATGCCTTACAGGTTGCTCAAACTGGCTGAGGATTGTGCGTAACCAGGAAAGTCTTTGGAAGGGGGGCCTGGGGGGAGAACCTTTCTCCAGAAAGGTTTCCCCCCAGGTTTCCTTCCTAAAAAGGTCCTACGGATGCGGCGGGGCGGGGTGGCCCGGGCCGGGATGGGGCATGACCGCGCCCGGCGGTGTGGGCGGGACCGGGTGGTGGTGGCGGTGGGGCGGACACCCCATGGCCGTCACGGCAAAGGCCAAAAGGGCCAGCAGGCAGAGCAGGCGTTTCATGGGACCTCCGTCTGGTGACGTTGCGAGCGCGTCCGGGTTACGCCGGATGCGCTTTTTCCGTCTTGTAACCGGAAGCCGTCCTCCCTGCCAAGGCACGCGGGCCTGTTCCGCCAGCGGGATATTTTAGAGGAGCGAGCGCCGGCAGAACGCCTCGAAATCCTCGTCCGCGAAGGTGCATTCCTGGCCGGTCTCGGGGCGGGACGGAACCTTGACGGTCTCCTCACGCCACACGTCTTCGTCCGGAACATAAAAGCTGACGTATTCCAACTGGATGCTTGGTGCGAACATGATCATCCTCCCTGATGGCTTTTTTTCAAAGCAGCTTTCATGCCACAGGGCGCGCACGCTTTGCAGACGTGTCGATACAGGCTATTGAGGCTCCATGAAAATCCGTTTTTCCTTGCTTTTGGCCCTTGTTCTCGCCTGCGCCGCGCCGGTCTGGGCGGCCAGGGACGCGTCCGGACCGGTGCTCAGTCTGGACGCGTCGGCCGGGAAAATTCTGCCGCGTAATTTCCGCACCTGTGCGTTTCCGTTTCGCCGGGAGTCCGGCCCCGCGCCGTCCCGGACCGGACTGGACGGCCTGCGCATTTCCGGCAGCGCCGAATTTTCCCCCGGCCAACTGGGCGTGCTGGCCGCCAATCTGCCGGGGCCGGTGACGGTGGTCGATTTGCGTCGGGAATCCCACGGCATGCTGGGCGAAGCGGCCGTGTCCTGGTATGCGCCGCAAAATCAGGGCAATCCGGGCGAGCGCGCGCCGGCCGTGGCCGCAGCTGAGGCTTCGCTGCTCGCCGGCATCGACGAAAAGCCGGCCGTGGCCGTGGAGGATCATCGCAAGGACCCGGCCACGGGCAAAAAAAAGCCCCCTGTCACGGTCACGATGGGACCGGCCGCGGCGCGAAGCGAGGCTGATGCCCTGGCGGCGCTGGGCATCGGCACGTTTCGGGTGGCGGTTTCCGACCACACCCGGCCGGACGATGCGGCCGTGGACCGGTTCTTGCGCTTCTACCGGACGCTCGAGCCGGGCGTATGGCTCCATTTCCATTGCCGGGCGGGTCGGGGCCGCACCACGACGTTCATGGCCATGGACGACATGCTGGCCAATGCCGGGCAGGTCTCCTTCGAGGACATCCTGCGCCGGCAGTGGCTCCTTGGGGGTGCGGATCTAACCGACGTTTCGGGCAAATACGAAAAGGCGCGGTTGGCCGAAGACCGGCTGGCCTTCTTGCGTCGGTTTTACGACTACGCCAGGGCCAATCCCGGGGCGCAGCCGCTTTTGTGGCAGGCGTGGCTGGCCGGCCGGGGCAAGCCCTGAAAACCGGCCGGCGGGAGGTCATTTCCGGACGTAGTGGGCCGCGACCGTGATCGTGATGCCGCCCCGGGCGGCGAATTCGCCCGTGACCTCCATCTCCAGCGGATCGCAGGCCGCAACCAGATCGTCCAGGATGCGGTTGGTCAGCGTCTCCATGAACGTGCCCTCGTCGCGGTAGCTGAAAAGGTAGAGCTTGAGCGATTTCGACTCGATGCAGCGCGCCCCCGGCACGTAGCGGATGCTGACGCGGCCGAAGTCGGGCTGGCCGGTCTTGGGGCACAGGCTCGTGAATTCCTCGCTGGAAAAGGTCACCTCGTAGCGCCGGTCGGGGTAGGCGTTGGGAAAGGTCTCCAGCAGGGACGGGGTGACGGTGCGCGGGTAGCGCGTCGCTCCCTGGCCGAGGGTCTTAAGCGTGCTTACGTCGTCTTTCGGTGTGGGCATTGGGGACTCCTTGACGGCCGGGTCGGGCCGGGATCGGTCATTGCGGGATTGACAGGAAAAGAAGGCCTTCCTAACGTGCCTGCCCTTCATGTTCAACGTCTTGGGGGAGAACGTCCATGCCCGGTACCTACGCCGTCACCGTTTCCGGTTCCTTCAGCGCCGCCCACAGGCTTCCCGGCCATCCCGGGCCCTGCGCGTCCATGCACGGCCACAACTTCGCGGTCACGCTCCACCTTGTCGCCACACGCCTCGAGCACGGCATGGTGGCCGATTTCCTGGACATCCGCGCCGCCCTGGACGCGGTTTTCGCCCGGCTCGACCATGCCTGCCTAAACGACATTCCCGAGCTCTCGCCGCCCACGGCCGAGGTCATCGCGGCCTGGATATTCGGCGAGGTGCGCCCTCGGCTGGAAGACGACCGGGTGCATCTGGCGCGGGTGACGGTGGAGGAAAGCAAGGGGCTTGTGGCCAGCTATACGGAAGACGTCTGATGCTTAGGGTCCACGAAATTTTCGCCAGCATCCAGGGCGAGTCGAGCTACGCCGGCTATCCCTGCGCCTTTTTGCGCCTGTCCGGCTGCAATCTGGACTGTTCCTGGTGCGACACGCGCTACGCGACCGCCTCGTTTGCGCCCATGTCCCCGGACGAGGCGCGGCAAAAACTTCTGGCCCTCGGGCTGCCGCTCGTGGAGCTGACCGGCGGGGAGCCGCTGCTGGACCCGCAAACGCCGGCTCTGGCCGCCTCCCTGGCCGACGCCGGGGCGACCGTGCTGGTCGAGACCAACGGCAGCCTGGACATCGGTGTCCTTGATCCCCGGGTGATCGCGGTCATGGACGTCAAATGCCCGGGCAGCGGCATGGAAGGAAAAAACGACTACGCCAACCTGGACCGGCTGCGGCCCCGCGACGAAGTCAAGTTCGTGCTGGCCGGGCGCGAGGATTACTGTTTTGCCCGGGAGGTGGCCCGCCGCGTGCCGGCCGGAAACATCGTCCATTTTTCACCCGTTGCCGGCCGGCTCGATCCCGCCGAACTGGCCGCCTGGATGGTGGCCGACGCGTCCCGGGCCAGGCTGGCCTTGCAACTGCACAAATACATCTGGAGCCCCGAGGCCCGGGGCGTATGAGGAACGCGATATGACGATGCCGGGAAAAAAGGCGGTGGTGCTTTTTTCGGGCGGGCTCGATTCCACGACCTGCCTGGCCGTGGCCCGCGAGCAGGGATTTTCGCCCTGCGCCCTAAGCTTTGCCTACGGCCAGCGCCACGAGGTGGAACTCGAGGCGGCAAAACGCGTGGCCGCGGCCATGGACGTTGCCGCCCATCTCATTTTGCCCCTGCCGCTCGGGGCCATTGGCGGCTCGGCGCTGACGGCCGACATCGCCGTGCCCAAGGACCGCGACGTGGCCGCCATGGAGGCGGAAATCCCGGTCACCTACGTGCCGGCGCGCAATACCATCTTCCTGTCCATGGCCCTTGGCTGGGCCGAGGTGCTCGGCGCGCAGGACATCTACATCGGCGTCAACGCCCTGGATTATTCCGGCTATCCGGACTGCCGGCCGGAGTTCGTGGCCGCCTTCGAGGCCATGGCCAACCTGGCGGTCAAGGAGGCGGTGGAAGGGCACTTGCACATCACCATCCACACGCCGCTTTTGCACCTGACCAAGGCCGACATCGTGCGCCTGGGCACGCGGCTCGGCGTGGATTACGGGCTCACCCATTCCTGCTACGACCCCGATCCTTCGGGCCTTGCCTGCGGGCGTTGCGACAGCTGCCTTTTGCGCAAGAAGGGCTTTGCCGAGGCCGGCATTCCCGACCCCACCCGATATCGGTGAGCGGGGAACGAACCCGGGTCTCTCGGACATGGCAGCCTCTGCCGGCTGAAAAACCGGGGGGGCGTGTCAGAGCCGGGCGCATGCGATCGACGTTGTTGGCGCCGATCGCATGCGGCTATTGCGCTTCCGTGCCTGGCGTTTGAACCGCCGCATCCCCGCCTGCCATCTCGGCGCCGTTCGTTGTCTGCCGGGTCTCGGCCGTCATCACCGACATGATGAACCAGCCCCTGCCGTCTTGCTGCTCGAACCGCAACGCCCCGCCCATGCTGCGCATGAGACGGAAGCAGACCGGAAGCCCGATCGTCTCCCCGCCCGCGTCGAACGGCAAAAAGACCTTTTCCGCATCCGCCACGGGATGGGCCTGATCCCCGCCGATCTCCAGATGGACGAACCCCTCGCCGCCACGGGCCGTCAGCCACATGCCCCCCCGGGGCGGCAGGGCTGTCAAAGTGCAGCGGATGAGGTTTATCACCACCTGGGACAGGATGTCCGGGTCCTCCCGGACCACGACGGCCGCCGCCTCCAGGTCGAGACGGGGCGTCACGCCAGCCCCGGTCAGTTCCGGCGCCAGCAGCGCCAGACAGTCGCGCACCACATCGGCCACGACCACCGGCACCGGATGCTGGCGCACCGGATTGAGATAGTCCCGGATGCGATTGACGAAGCGCTCCAGCCGGCCTGCTTCCTCCAGGATGATGGCGGCTTCCTCGAGCTCCGGCATTTTTCGCGTCAGCCGCTTGGCGAACCCGCCGATGGCCATGAGGGGATTGCGAATCTCATGGGCCACTTCGGCGGAAATGGCCCCCAGGGTGTGGATCTTTTCTTTTTGGACGAGCACCTTCTCCAGAAGCATACGGTCGCCGATGTCCATGATGCAGCCTTCGACCCGCAACCGGGGCTCGTGGCCGGTGCAACTGGAAACCGGGATGGATTTGAGCACGCCGTGCACGGTCCGGCCGCTTTTGTGGAGCAGCTTGCACTGGCGGGAAAAGGACCGGGAACAATCGCCCAGACATTCCTCGAGCTTGCCGCGCACCCAGTCGCGCTGTTCGGGATCGATGCGCCGCAGCAGCCAGTCCGGTTCGGCCAGGGCCTCCGCCCGGGTGTAGCCCAAAAGCGTCCGGCAGCCCTGGTTGACGAATTCCAGGCGCAGCCCCTCGGTCAGACCGAAGATGAGCAGCGGGATGTTTTGCACCAGAGAGGAGTAGCGCTGTTCGGCCTGGCGCACGGCCCGCTTCAGGTCGGCCCGCTCCAGGGCCTTGTCCACGGCCAGCCCCAGGATGGCCATGTCCTGGATGGGTTTGATGATGTAATCCCAGGCCCCGCGTTTGACGGCCTCGACGGCGTCGGAGAGGACCCCGGTGCCGGAGACCACGATGGTCGGCGTGCCCGGAGCGATGTCCCGGAGTCTGGCCAGGACTTCCAGCCCGTCCATTTCCGGCATGCGCAGATCGACCAGGACCAGATCGGGCCGTTTTTCCAGAAACAGCTCCAGTCCGCGTCGGCCGTCCGGGGCCTCGAACACGGTGAACCCCCGGTTCTCCATATAGACGGCGATCGTCTCGCGGATCATGTCCTCGTCGTCGATGGTCAGAAGCGTCGGCCGCCGGGCGCTCATGGCCACCGCTCCGCAGGCAGTTCGATGATGAAGGTCGCGCCCTTGCCCGGCTCGGATTCCACGCGGATGGCCCCGCCGTGATTGGCGGTGATGATGAAGTAGGACACGGCCAGCCCGAGCCCGGTGCCGAGTCCCGGTTCCTTGGTGGTGAAAAACGGCTCGAACACCCGACGACGCACCGGATCGGCCATGCCCGGGCCGTTGTCGGTCACCTCGATGCGCACTCCCGTATCGGTCCGCGATGTCTCGAGAACGATGGTCGGCTCGCCCTCGGCCGGCGGATGGCCGTCCATGGCCTGGGCGGCGTTTTTTAAGAGGTTCAGGACCACCTGCTCGATCTCGGTGCGCGTGCAGGTGACCTCGGGCAGATCCTCGGCGTAGCGGCGTATGATGTTGATGTGGCGGAAATCGTAGTTCTTTTTCAGATCGTAATCCGTGGAGGCCAGCTCCACGCCGCGCTCCAGGACGGCGTTGATGTCGGCCGGGGCCCGCCGGGATTCGCTTTTGCGGGAGAACTCCAGCATGCTGGCGACGATGGTTGCCGCGCGTTTGCCCGCCTCCTGGATGCCCGCGAGGAATTTGAACACGCGGCGTTTCTCAAGGTAACAGCGCACGGCCTCGATGCTGCACCCGCACGAAATCGCGCCGTCCTGGTTGGCGGGCAGGGCGGGATCGAGCTGCATGAGGCAGACCTGGGCCGCCTGGAGGATGGAACTGAGGGGGTTGTTGATCTCGTGGGCCATGCCGGCGGCCAGCCCCCCCACCGAGGCCATCTTTTCCGACTGGACCATCATCTCCTGGAGCCGCAGGCGTTCGGTGACGTCGAGGATGTCCACGACGATGGCGTCCGGCCCGGTGCGAAAGACGCGGACGTCATGGTGCCCCGACAGGCGCTCGTCCTGGTAGGGGGCCTCGTAGGACTGGGCGCCGACGTCCCCCCGGGCCACTTGCCGGTACAGGGCGGGGTAGGGCGTGCGGGCGAGGCCTGGAAACACGTCTTCCAGAGGCTTGCCGATAAAGGTCTGGTGCCGCAGGCCCATAAGCGCGTCGGCCGCCGGGTTGGCCCCGGTCAGCAGCAGCCTGTCGTCCGGCTCCAGGTGATAAAAAAACATGGCCGTGGGCGAGGATTCCACGATGCTGCGAAACTTCTCCTCCGAGGCTTCGAGGCTGCGCTCCATCCGCTTGCGTTCGGTGATGTCGCGGATGACGCCGACCACGCTTCTTTGGCCCAGTGCATCGACATAGCGGGTTTTCTTGGTGACAATGGTACGCAGTACCCCACGCCCGTCGGTCAGGCTCTCTTCGCTGACGTTTTGCAGGCCGGTGGCGAGCAGCAAATCGTCCACCTTCCAGAACGCGTTCACCTGGTCATGGGGGAAAAAATTCATGTCCGTGCGGCCCAGGATTTCCTCCCGGGGCCGCCCCATGAGCGCGCACAGGGCGTCGTTGGCCAGCATGAAACGATGCTGCTCGTTTTTCACGAATATCGGATCGCCGATGGTGTTGACGATGCTGTTGAGGTATTCCCTGGCCTCCCGGATTTCCTGCACGGCTTTCTTGCGTTCGGTGATGTCGATGCAAAATCCTTCGATGTGGCCTTCCCCGTCATCCGAAATCTGGCCCAGCTTGGCCCAGACGGCGATCCAGATGATGGAGCCGTCTTTTTTCCTGTGTCGGGTTTCGAAGCTTTCCACCGCGCCGTCGCGCTTGAGCCGTTCCAGGAATTCCTTGCGCTCGTCGGGATCGACATAGAGGCTGACGACCTCCTCTCCGACGGCCTGCTGGAACGCCTCCGGGGAAGCGTAGCCATGGATGCGCGCGTTGGCCGCATTGGAAAACAGGTGGCGTCCCGACGTCGTGGTGGTGAAGATGCCGACCGGCGCGGTCTCGAAAAACGTCCGCAGCTGTTGTTCCCGGTGGCGCAGGGCGCATTCGGTCTCCTTGCGCGTGGTGATGTCGCGGGCCACGCCCACGGTGTAGCGATGGCCGTCGATGCGCATGGTGCTGAGCGTCAGCTCGAACAACCGCCCGACGCCCGACCGGTCGGTGTAGGCGACTTCGTGGGTTTCCCCCTCGGGAACGTCGTCGAGGCCCTGGGACAGCGGGGCATGCCGGACCACGCTGAAATTTTGCAGCAGGGATCTCCAGGCCTGGTCCACCTTGCTGAGCCCCAGCAGGTCGATGGCGGCCTGGTTGGCCTCGAGCAACACCCCGGAATGGGTATCCACCAGGAAGATGGGATCGTTGGCGCGGTCCAGCAGGGCGTGGAAAAGCGCCAGTTCGTCCCGAACGTAGGGGGGCGACGCGGCGGGCGCGCCCGTTTCCCGGCCGGACGGGACACCGGGGGGCTGCGGTGGGCCGGCGTCTTTTTTTTCGCTCATGATCCCTTCTCCTCCTCGTCCTTCCACTTGTTGCGGATGTCCCGGATGGCATCGAGATGCGCGAAAAAGACCTCCACGATCTGCGGATCGAACTGGGTCCCGGCCCCTTGGCGCAGAATTCCCAGGCTTGCCTCCACCGAAAAGGCTTTCTTGTAGGCCCGGGAGCTCCGCAGGGCATCGTAGACGTCCACCACGGCCACAATGCGTGCTTCGAGGGGGATGTCCTCCCCGCGCAGGCCAAAGGGATAGCCCTGGCCGTCCCAGCGTTCGTGATGCAGCAGGGCCAGGGTCCTGGCCAGGTTGAGCAGCGGATTGTGGTCCATGCCGCGCGTCGGCGCCAGGGGGTCCGAGCACCAGGCCTTGGCATCCTTGAGGCTGCCGAGCGGACCGAGAATTTCGCAGCCGAACAGGCAGTGGCGTTTCATGACTTCCCACTCCTCGGACGTCAGCGGGCCGGGCTTGAGCAGGATGGCGTCGGGGATGCCGATCTTGCCGAGGTCGTGCAGGGGGGCGCATTCCCGCAGCATGTCGCATTCTTCCGGGGACAGGCCCACGGCCCGCCCGATCAGGGCGCTGATCTCGCCCACGCGAACGACATGCCGGCCGGTCTCGTTGTCCTTGAACTCGGCGGCGCGGCTTAAGCGCTGCATGATCTGGCGGCGGGTGTTTTCCACCTCGGCCGTTCGCTCGTGCACCAGGGCCTCGAGATTTTCCTGGTAGGCCTTGTTTTCGCGCAACAGCCTGGCCCGTTCCAGGGCCTTGTCCACGGACAGGCCCAGGACCGCCATGTCCTGGATGGGTTTGGTCACATAGTCCCAGGCGCCGCGCTTGATGGCCTCGATGGCGTCCTGCAAGACCCCCGTGCCGGAGACCACGATGGTGGGGGTGTCCGGGGAGACGTCCCGTATCCTGGCCAGGACGTCCAGGCCGTCCATTTCCGGCATGCGCAAATCCACCAGGACCAGATCGGGGCGCTCGGCGAGAAACCGTTCCAGCCCTTCCCGGCCGTTGGCGGCCTCGAAGACGGCAAACCCCCTGTTCTCCAGGTAGACGGCGATAGTTTCCCGGATCATGTCCTCGTCGTCGATGGTCAGGATGCGGACGGAGGCAGCGGTCATGGGCGAGGTCCTTTATCGCAGAAGCTGCTCGAGCCGGTCCGCGAGCAGCCCCATATCGGCGACGGGTTTGGTGAAAACGTCCTGCGCCGTCACGCCGACGGCGGTCAGTTCGGGCCCGGGGGCGAATTCCATGGAGCCGGTGCAGATGACCCATTTCACGGCGGGATAGCGCGGGGCGGCGGTGAGGATCATGGCGTCGCCGCTTTGGCCCGGCAGGCGGATGTCCACGATGGCTCCGTCCAGGGGCCGGCTGGCCAGGACCTCCAGGGCCTGCTCGGCGCTTGCCGCCGTCAGCACGTCCCATCCCCGGGCCTCCAGGAAAATCTGCAGGCTTTCGCGGATGGTCTCCTCGTCGTCGACGACGAGAATGGTGATGGGATGGCCGGTCATGCGCGCCCCGCAAGCGGCAGTTCGATGATGAAGGTGGCTCCCTGCCCCGGTTGGGAGTCCACCCGGATCGTGCCGCCGTGGTTGGTGGTGATGATGAAATAGGAAACGGACAGTCCGAGCCCCGTGCCTTCGCCAGGCTCCTTGGTGGTGAAGAAGGGTTCGAACACCCGGGTGCGGACGAGTTCCTCCATGCCCGGGCCGTTGTCGCCCACCTCGATGCGCACATGGTCGTCCCGCAGCCGGGTCCGCACGGTGATGGCCGGCTTGCGGCCGGGAGCGGGGCTGGCGGACATGGCCTGGGCGGCGTTTTTGAACAGGTTGAGCAGGACCTGCTCGACTTCGGTCCGGATGCATTGGATTTCCGGGAGGTCGGGGGCATAGTCCCGGACGATGTCGATGTGTCGGAAGTCGTACTTCTTTTTCAGATCGTAATCCGTGGCGGCCAGGGCCAGGCTGTGCTCGAGGACCGCGTTTATGTCCGCGGGGGCCCGGCGCGAGTCGCTTTTGCGGGAGAACTCCAGCATGCTGGACACGATCTGGGCCGCCCGCTTGCCCGCGTCCCGGATGCCTTCCAGGAATTTCACGATGCGCCGCCGCTCCATGTAGCACCCCACGGCCTCGATGGTGCAGTCGCACTCCAATGCGGCCGTGCGGTTGGCCTCGATGGCCGGGTCGCACTGCATGAGGCAGACCTGGGCCGCCTGGAGGATGGAACTGAGCGGGTTGTTGATCTCGTGGGCCATGCCGGCGGCCAGTCCCCCGACCGAGGCCATCTTTTCCGATTGGATCATCATTTCGCGCAGGCGCTCGCGTTCCGTGACGTCGTCGAGGCGGATGACCGCGCCGTTTACGCCATTGGCCACCAGCGGATAGAACTGGAGGTCGAAAAGGTGCTCCATACCGTTAAGACGCAGGTGCTCGTGCTCCACGCGCTGGACCTGCCGCTGGCGCAGGGCCAGTTGCAGCTTGTCCAGATGGGCCGACAGCAGCGGCAGGACATCGGCCGGCGGTCGGCCCATGGCCTTTTCCGGCGACAGGGCGCACATGGCCTGGGCGCTGCCGTTGAAATGGGTCACAAGCCCGTCTTCGTCCAGGGCGATGATGGCCGAGGGCATGGATTCGAGGATGTTGTTGAGCAGATTTTGTATTTTGGCCAGTTCCCGGTCCCGCAGCCGCAACGCCGCGTCCCGCGTCTCGAGGCCCTGGGCCATGTCGTTAAACGTCGCGGCAAGCCGCCGGATTTCCAGGCTGCCGGAATCGGCCTGGGCCCGGGCGGCCAGGTCCCCTTTGCCCAGGCGGTCCGACGCGTCCATGAGGCTGTCGAGGCCGGCCAGAACCGCCACCCGGCCCATGCGCCGGGCGACAAGCAGCGTCACCGCCACCACCAGGGCCATCAGCGCCATGGAGCGGATAAACCGATTGCGGGCCTCCCGGAAGGTATCCTGCCAGTCCATGGAAACGACGAGGGTCGCGTAGGGCGGCTCCGTCGGTCGCAGACGCAGCCGGGCATAGGCCAGCAGGTAACGCTTTCCGTCCTGTCGGTGGTCGTCGAGCATTCCTTCGTCCGCCGGGGCTTCGTCGATGCGCCGCCACAAGGCCGCCTCCAGGGGTTCGCCCAGGGGACGTGTCGTATCCGACGGATAGGACAGCATGCGCAGGCCGTTGCGGTCGTAGAGGCCCACCCAGGCCTGGGGCGGCACATCCAGCTTGTCGAGGAACTTGTGATAGAATTGCAGCTTGAAGGAATCGCCGATGACGCCGACATACCGCGATTCCCCGTCCCCGACGGGGAGGGCGAAGACCTGGATGGGCAGGCCCGAGGCCCGTCCGACATTGAAAACTCCCGCGCTGAATTTCCGACTGGCCATGGCCTCCTTGAAATAAAACCGGTCCGAGAGGTCCTTGCCGAGAAAGGCCGGCAGGCCCGAAGCGATGACGATGCCGGATTTGTCGGTCAGAAAGATGTTGGACAACTCGGGATGCTCGCCGAGCAGCACGGTGAAACGCTGGTTGCAGGCCGCCCGGTAGCCGATTTTCACTTCGGGGAGATGTCCTAGTGTCGTGAGCAGCAGCCTGGCTTCGCTGACGATGCCGGTCTGCATGGACGTCAGGCTGCGCAGGAGGTTCATCGTGTTTTGCCTGGCGTCCCGCTCGGCGTGCAGGCGGCTTTCGAGCATGGTGTAGGCGCCAAGCGCCATGGCCGGCAGGGCGACCAGCAGGACGAGGAAGGTCAGGTTTTTGTGAATGGAGCCGGAGAAGAAGGCTTTCATGGGTAATCCTCATTACGGCCCGAGCCCAGGATTTGGGCGCATTTATGGTCTCTCCGCATGCCCATCGCTTCCGGGCGACGGAAGGCGCCGGGAGCGCCATCCATCCTTGCATCCTCCAAGGAGAAGCAACCAGGGGGGAGGATACGGGAAATACCATACCGGCAAGGAAGTTGTCCATGTGACGGGGCTTATATGGTTTTCCCCTCCCGCAGCCACTTTTGAAAAAAGCGGTTTCGAAGCGCCTTCCATCCCTGGCGGATCGTGGGCGCGTCCTGTTGCGCGTCGAAAAAGACGATCCGGGGCGTCCTGGCCGAGGCGGCCTGCATCCGGGCGACGGCATCGGCCAGGGCGCAGCGCGGCGTCCGGCCCCGGGTGACGACCAGAAGCACGGCGTCGGCCGACCGGGCCAGACGCAAGGCGTCGCCCGAGCCCGCCACAGGCGCGGCGCAAAGGACCACGGCCTCGAAGGTTTCGGCCAGCCGGGAAAGCGCCGTGTCCAGTCGCGGGCCATCGAAGAGACGGTCGGCGTCTTGGGGGGAGGACGGCGGCCTGCCGGACGGCAGCACGAACAGGTCCTTTTGGGCCTGGGGCACGAGGGCTTCCTCGATAGACGTTTCCCCGGCCAGCGCGCCGGCCAGTCCCGGCCCCGGGCCGACGCCGGCCAGCCGTCCCGAGGCGTCGTTGCCCAGGCGGGTATCCGCCAGCACGGTCCGCCGGCCGCTTCGGGCCAGGGCCGTGGCCAGCCCCAGGGCCAGTTCCAGGGACGATTCGCCGTCCGTCTGGGCCGGCGCGGTGACCAGGAGGCAACGCGGGTCGGTGCCTTTCCCGGGAAAAAGGGCCTCGCGCAGGCGGCGAAATGCCTGGGTCCGAAGCCCACGGTCGCCCCGGGGCATGGCGGGGAGGCCGAAGCATTCGGCCATGACCAGGGACTTCGGACGCGTCACGGCCGCATCGACGTACTCGGCCACAAGCGCCGTGGCCAGGGCCAGAAACACGCCCAGGGCAAGGCCCAGGGCCAGCATGAACGACAGCCTCGGCCGTATGTGCTCGTCGATCTTGTCCGGCATGGCGGCCGGTTCGGCCATGCGGGCCAGGGACAGGTTCAGGTGCTGGCCGAGGACGGCCGCCGCGTGCAACTGGCTGAGGTTCGACAGAAAGGTCTGGGCCGCCTTGACCTGGCTGCCGGCCAGGGCCACGGCGGCCGCACGGCCGGGATAGGCCCGGACGGTTTTGTCCAGTTCGGCCAGGAGCGTGGCATAGGCCGCGTCCTGGGACTCGCAACCGGCGAGTTCGGCCGTGTATGCGGCCAGACGCTCGTGCAGAAAGCGGGATGTCTGGCTCTGGGACGCGGTTTCGGAGCCGAAAACCCGCAACGCCTCGTTTTTGAGCCGGCGCTTGGCTTCGGCGATCTTGGCCTCGATCTCCTTGACGGCGGGATGGGCGGCGGTCAGCCGCGTCAGGGCCGAGGCCCTGTCCAGGTACAGGTCGCGCAGGGTCGTCTTGATGCTGTCGACGGTCTCCGAGCGCTGGCTGACGGTCGTGGCCTTTTTAAGCTGCGGCTGGCCGGCCAGCTGCGCGGCCGCACTCTCCGCCATGGCCCGGGCCTTGAGCAGGGCGAGGCGGTTGGCGTCGCGGTCGCCGGTCAGGAGGAAGGAGCGGGTGACGATCTGTTTGGCTTCCTGGGACAGGTCCACGGCCTTTTCCTGGCGGCGTATCGCGCTTTCCGCGGCCAGGCGTTTCGCGTACTCGGCCCGGGCCCGGGGCAGGGCGTTTGCCGCCGCCTGGGCCAGGGCGCGGCATTCTTCCTGGCGCATGGCGTTTTCGCGGGCCATGAATGACCGGGCGGCGGCGTTGGCCAGGGCGATGGAGCGCTCCATGGACCCGGCCGAGGCGGTAAATTCCAGGATGTCGGCATCCTCCACCATGGCCGCCGCGACGTAGGGCCGGGGGAAGAGCATGTGGACGAGCGACTTGTTGGCCAGTTCCTCATAGGTCAGGTCGCGCCGGCCGAGCCGGGGCCAGAAGCGGTCGATGAACCCGCGCACGAAGGGCACGAGTTCGAGAACCTGTAAGGACTTGCGCTTGCGGGTCAGGTGCTCTTCGTCGATCAGCGGCCGCAACACCAGCGCGGTATTGGCCAACGTTTCGTAGCTGTCGCGCTCGGTGGCGGTGAGGGAGGCGGCGTTTTGCGTCGTCGAACTCAGGGTCAACTGGGCCAGCAGGCTGGCCTTGTTGGGGGAATGGCCGAGGAAGACCTTGGCCGTGGCGACGTATTGGGGTTCGGCGAGCAGGGCGAGGATGGCCAGGGTGAGGAAGACGGGCGCGAAGGCCCAAAACATCGGCCGCCGACGTCGCCAGAGCAGGCGCAGAAAGTGGCGCAGTTCCATGGGTCAGCCCGCCGGGATGCCGCGTCGGGCGTTTGCTGGCGGGCATGTCCGTCTCGGGCCGATGCGCATAACGCGTCTTTAGGGAATTCGAGCGGGTTAGGCAAGGCGAGGCTCCGGCGGGGGACGTGCCGACGGTGCCTGTCCCCGCGTTGTCAGGCGATCCCGGTCAAGCCAGTTTTCCCGTGACACGACCTCGTTTTGGCTTTAAAAAACGAGCATGCCTGATACGAAAACCAACGTGAACGTGGGTGCCCAGACTGTCGGGCTCTTCACGAACAGCGCCTTTTCCGACGCCGGGCTGACCCTGTATGACACCATGCTCGGCTATGGCACGTATCTGCTCGACAACCAGGGACGGGTCGTCAATTCCTGGACCAGCGACTATACCTCGGCCGGGCCGGCCTATCTCTTGGCCAACGGCGACCTGTTGCGCACCGGCATCGCCTATCTCAACCAATACAGCCTGTCGCTCCACGCCTCTTCGGGAGGCATGATCGAGGAGTACGACTGGGCCGGCAATCTCGTCTGGAGCTACGAATACATCGGCGACGACTACAGCCAGCATCATGACGTCTGCGTCATGCCGGGCGGCAACATCCTGATCGTTTCCTGGAAGCACAAATCGAGCGCCGAGGCCATGGCCGCCGGGCGCGACCCGGCGACGCTCTCCTCGGGCGGGCTGCTCGTCGACAGCATCGCGGAGATCCAGAAGACGGGCCCCACCTCCGGCGTGAAGGTGTGGGAATGGCATGCCTTCGACCACCTCATCCAGGACATCAATCCCGGCCTGCCCAACTACGGCGTGGTCGCGGACCATCCCGAGCGCATAGACATCAATTACACCGGCACGCCGGTCAAGGGCACCGGCGAGGCCGACCCGGACTGGACCCACGTCAACGCCGTGGACTACGATGCGCAAACCGACCGGATCCTCATCAGCGTGCACACCTTAAACGAGGTCTGGGTCATCGACCACAGCACCACCACGGCCGAAGCCGCCGGGCATAGCGGCGGGAATTCCGGCCACGGCGGCGACCTGCTCTACCGTTTCGGCAATCCCCAGGCCGCCGGTGCCGGCGACGCCTCGGACCAGCTTTTCCACGGCCAGCACGACGCCCAGTGGATCGCCGAGGGCCTGCCCGGGGCCGGCGACATCCTGGTGTTCGACAATGGCTGGCAGAACCCGGACGGCGAATATTCCCACGTGCTCGAGCTGCGCCTGCCCGTGGACGAGGAGGGGAATTACCTGAAGAAGGCGGACGGCTCCTTTGCCGACCCGGAAATCGTCTGGACCTATCCCCAATACGACGATCCGGAGTTCTATTCCGCCTACGTTTCCGGAGCCCAGCGCCTGCCGAGCGGCAATACGCTTGTCACCCTCGGCGCATCCGGCACCTTCGAAGAGGTGGATACGGCCGGCAACGTGGTCTGGAAATACGTCAACCCCGACACCGACAGAGGCCTGCTCGGCCAGGGGCAGGCGGTCCCGGGCGACGGGCAGGGCAGGGCCAACAACGTGTTTCGGGCCGTGTGGTACGGCTACGATTTTACCGGCTTTCTGGGCAAGGACCTGACGGCGGGGCGGGAACTCGTTTCGAGCGGCTTTCCGGGCTCGCTGGATTTTTCGACCTCGGCCCCTCTGGAACGGCAGCTCGCCGTTGCCGTGGGCTAGAGAGCCGTATCAGGGGCCGCGCCCCTTGCAAGACACGAACGTGTTGTCCTCGCAATCTCCCGGGATGGCGTTCGAGGACATGACGCCAGTCGGGAACCGTCCATGGGGCCGGTTCGGAGGAGCGTGATGCGCACGAAGCTTTTTCATATCCTGTTGGCCGTGGCGGCGTTGTCCTGCCTGGGGCCTGGCGCGCCCGGCGAGAGTCTGGCGGCGGACAGCGCCGTGCGTATCGTAAACGGCCTGCCCCGGCTTGTCGTGGACGGCCGGGAGGCTCCCGCCACGGGATTTTACGAGGTCTACTACTATCCCTCCAAGGGGCGTCCGATACCCAACCAGCCGGATTACCGGGACCCCCGCTGGGTCGCGGCCATGCGGCGCGTGGTCGATACGGCCGTTGCCCAAGGGGTGCGGGTGGTCATGGCGAGCATCTGGTGGGGCGATGTGGACGGCGCGGCCAGGCGTCCGGCCAATCCCGCCAAGGTCTACGATTTCGCTCCCTTCGATGCCTTCATGGACTACGCCCGGTCGCGCGGGGTCGGGGTGGTGGTCAAGACCTCCCTCAACCACTTTCTGCCCGGGTGGTGGCTGGCCGAACAGGGATTTCCCGCCAACGCGGGCTATCAGGAGCATTCCCGCTGCGCCCTGTGCGAGACCGACGCCTATGGCACGGCCTATGGCAACCCCAGCATGGGCAGTCTGGCCGTGCGCCGCGATTACACGCCGTTTCTTTCGGCCCTGGTCGCGCGCTACCGGACGCATCCGGCCCTTGTCGGCTGGGCCTTTGGCCTGGGACCCACCGGCGAGGATGCCTACGGTCCCAACTACATCGTTGTGGACGCGCCCGGCGGCGGCCGTGGCCTTGGCCGCAAGCCCATGATGTTCACCGATTATTCGTCGGATTTCACTACCCGTTTCCGGGACTGGTTGCGGCGCAAATACGGCTCCGACGCGGCCCTGCGCCGGGCCTGGAACGATCCCGGCGTGTCCCTGGCCAAGTTCCGCACGCCGCCTCCGCAAGAGCTTGTGCGCGACCCGGCCGCCTTTTCCCGGGCGCCTTTTCCGGACCCGGCCATCGATCGCGGCATCGATCCGGCCACGGTGCTGACGGCCAAGGGAATGGATTTCTACGCCTTCCGCGTCCAGGCAAGGGAATCGGACACGGCCTATTACGCCGGGCTGATCAAAAAGCTCGATGCGCGCCATGTGCTCCTTTTCAATGCCCGGGCCCGGGCCAGCGCCCGGCAACAGCCGGACATCGACGGCATCTTTTTCAACCCGCATCCGCTCTTCGGAAGGCCGCTTTTTCACGAGGTCAACCAGTTCTACACCATTCTCCATTCCGTGGAGGGCATCGTCCGGCAGGGCAAGCTGGCCCTGGTGGCGGCGGAAAACAGTCCCCAGCGCACGCCGGTAAACGGCCGCTGGGAGACTCCCGAGCAAATCAACTACATCACCGCCCTGGGCTATGGCGTCAAAAGCCTGGGCGGCATCATGGGTTACGCCGTGGACCTGCTTGACCCGGACACAAGCGATCACTGGCTGCCCACCTGGTTTTCGAACGAGGCCAAGGCGGCCGAGCGGGCCATCGCGGCCTACAAACCCGCGCCCGGGGCTGGCCCCTGCGACCCGATCCGCGAACTGCGCCGGCAAAATCGCTGCGACGCCGGACAGTCCCGGCCTGAGGGCTGCGGCCTGATCGACCTGGCCTATTTCAACTATTGCCATACCGGCCGCGAATGCGACGCCAACGGCGACGGCACGGTGACCCCCGAGGAGCTGGCCGCCTGCCGGGGACACGCGCCCCAAGGCGCGCCCGCCGCTCCCCTGGCGCCGTCCGGAGCCTCGCCGCTGCCCCCTTCCACGTCGTCTCGGCCGGGCGTTTCCGGCGCGCCGACCGGCAAATGCGGCGACGGCGTGTGTGATGATTTCGAGCGTTCCCATGGCGTGTGCCCGCAGGATTGTGGGACTACGACGGGGCAACCGTCCGGGGGAAGCGCGTATGCGCCCGCGGCCCCCATGGGCGCGTCCGGCGGCGGGGCCGGCCTGTCCGGCAAGCCGGCCGGCAAGTGCGGCGACGGGATCTGCGACGACTTCGAACGCTCCCATGGCGTGTGCCCGCAGGACTGCGGGAGTACGACGGGCCAACCATCCGGGGGAAGTTCGTATGCGCCCGCTGCCCCCATGAGCGCGTCCGGCGGCGGGGCTGGCCTGTCCGGCAAGCCGGCCGGCAAATGCGGCGACGGCGTGTGTGATGATTTCGAGCGTTCCAAGGGTGTGTGTCCGCAGGACTGCGGAGGGACCGCTCCGGGCGCGACGACCCCGTAGTGATGGCATGGCCGCACCGGTAAAAATGTGAGGAAGGGGAGCGCGCGGGAGGGGAGAATCCTTTTTTAAAGGGTTTCCCCTCTCGCATCCCCTTTGCATTACAATATTGGCAACATACCCGCAAACATCGATCCAACGGACGTGCATTGTGCTGGCTGCGGCGCTGCTGCTGCTTGTCGCGGCGGTGCTGTGGGAGGTCCCCTGGTGGGCCAGCCTTTCCGGTCTGGCCGTGCTGGCCCTGGGTGTGTCCTCCATGGTCAGCCCTGTCTTCGGGCTGATGGTGACGGTGTTCACCCTGATCATCGCGACCGCCAACGCCTTTTACCTGGTGGTCAACACCCTACAGATCCATTTTTATCCCTACTACATACCGCTTGGCTGCACCTGCCTGGGGATACTGGGCCAGGCGGCCCTGCACAGGCAGCGACTGAAGGTGGCTTCATCGTTTCTGCCGGTCATCTTGCTCATTTTCTGCGTCGAGGTCCTGACCTTGCTGTGGACGCCGCATTTCTACTGGGGCGTGGCCAACGTGTTCCGGCTCGTTCTCAATGTCGCCCTGTACTATTGCGTGGTCCTGCTCGTGGATAGCGAGCGCAAGGCCGACATTCTTTTCAAGACGGTCATGGCCAGCGCCCTGATGACCTCGGCGGGCGTCATCGCCGCAACGACCTACAGCTATGACCTGCACCGCTACTTCACCTCGAAGTTGGCCCTGGAACTGCATTTCTACACGATCCGGGCCGGGGGTATCGAATCCTGGAACCAGAGCGCGGGCCTTCTCGCCGTGGCCAGCATCCTGGCCGCCGGCTATGCCGTGCTGGCCCGGACCGTGGGGCGCCGCATCGTGTGGGCCCTGGCCGCGATGTATTTTTTCTGCACCATGCTGCTGCCGGCCAGTCGCGGGGCGCTGCTCGGCTTTCTCGGCGCGGCGGTGCTTTTTTTGCTGGTCCATCCCCTGACCCGGCGGCGGTTCCTCAAGAAAACGACGCTCTTTGTCGTGGTGCTGGTGGTCGGCATTCTCGTGACCACGCCCGAGTACATCGACCGGCTCATGGTGGGCTTCGGCTATACCGGCGAACTGCTTTTCAGCAAGAAGAAGGCCTCGTCGAGCAGCGATAGCGACGCCACCGGCCTGTCCACGCGCTTCAAGATCTGGAAGGCGGGGTTTCGCGACATGGGCGAGGAGCCGGGCACGCTTCTGGGCGGACTTGGCGCGGGCGGATTCACCTATCACGTCAAGGTCTTCGAGGTGCACAACCTCTATCTGGCCTTTTTCTTCGACATGGGCATCTTCGGCCTGTTTCTGCTCGCCTTTTGGATCGTTACCTTCATCTGGCGGGGCAGGCCGGTGTTTGACCGCTATGAAATCTGGCTGTTGCGGCCGCCCGACGGTTTTCGCGCCTCCAGGGATTTCACCCTGGTCATGTTCTTCGCCACGCTGACGGCCGTGGTGTCGGAGTTGGCCATCCACGGTCTGGTGGACTACGACCTGACGTCCTTCGTCTCCCGCTATGCCTTTTTGTATCTGGCGGCCTACGATGTGGTCTTGCGGCTGGCCGAGGCGCAGGACGGCTCCGTTGGCAGTCGGCTTCCGTCCGAAGGGCGTTTGGGGAAAGACATGGCGTAGCGTCGCCTGGGACCGAAGGCTTGTCTCGGTTCCCGGACGGCGCACTGGGGATGGCGGCCACGAAGAAGACGCTATTTCGTTTTCGAAGCCGCCCCAAAAGGCGTTCGCAGCGGCCGCTCTGCCGGAATCGGGAGGCGGCCTGGATGGCGCCGGGCTATTTCTCCCTGGCCTCGGCAAGGCAGCGGATCAGGGCTTCGAGCTGGGCCGTCAGGTCGTCGGGGTTTGCCTCGGCCAGCCCCGGCAGGGCGATGATCTGGCGCATGAGCTGGAAGCCGGCGATGATCGACAGCAGCATGGCGGTCCGCATCTCGGGCATGGCTCCCTGGAACTGGTCGGCCACCGGTTTGAGGTAGCGCAAGGCGTTTTCCCGCAGGATCGTCGCCGCCTGCTTGTTCGCCGCCGAGCGCAGCAGGATCAGGATGCCGTCCGGGGTCAGGCCGGGCACGGATTTGGCGATGAGGCGGGCGGCCACATTCCGGCTCAATGTCGCGGGATCGTCCCCGGGCTTGATGATCTCGCTTAAGACGCCGGGCCCGGACAGCGTCACCTCGACGACCTCCTGGAACAGCAATTCCTTCGAGCCGAAATAGCGATTGACGAGCATCGCCGTCACGCCGGCGTCCTTGGCGATTTCCCGCACCCCGACGCCGTCGTAGCCGAAACGCGTAAAGGCCAGGCGCGCCGAGTCCAAAATCGCCTGACGCGTGGCCTGGGCGTTGCGATGCCGTTGGGGCGATTGTTTCGGTGCGGCCTTTATTGTGTTTTCCACGACTTTTTCCGGCAGCCTGGAAACGGCCTGGGCCGTCCCGCTGGCTGTGGTGTGCGCGGGGCTTCTGGTCTTGCCGCCCGAGAGCCTTGGCGGTGTGCGGTTCTCGCGGTGCGGCCCCGTGCGTTGGTACCCGGTTGCGTAGCAGATTTTTAATGTATACGAACGTAGACATTCCGTCAAAAGAGGTCTACACCCGTAGAAGAAGTTGACCCACAGCCTTATACCATTCGGAATCGATCTCGGAATATCTGACCAGACCTACCGATTTTACAAAGGAAAAGGCCACAAGGGCAAAAAGGGAACACGCCGTGGGGCGCGCGTGCATCGTGTGCGCGTGTTGCCATCCCGGGGGCGTTCCCGGGGACATGCGGCGGCCCGGCCCGCCAGGTCCTTGGCATGAACAGTCAACCCGGCAGGGTGGCGTCCGGACAAAGCCATCCGCCGGTTGAGGCACGAAGACGTATGTCGCAGCTTTCGCTTCCGTTTCGGGAAGCCGTCAAAACAGGTCTGGCGCTCAGCATCGCCTGCGGCCTGGCCATGGGCATGGGGTGGACCAATCCGTATTGGGCCGGCCTCGCCGTGGCGGTGGTCAGTATGCCGACTGTCGGCGAATCCATCAACAAGGGCGCGCACCGTTTGCTCGGGACCCTGCTCGGCGGCATTCTCGGCATACTGTGCGTAAGCCTGTTTCCCCAAGAGCGCTGGGCGTTCATCGGATTCCTGTCGTTGGTCATGGGGTTTTGCGCCTACCGAATCACCATATCCCGTTATGTGTATTTCTGGTTCATCACCAGCTATGTCGCCATTCTTATCGGAGCCAATGTGGCGGGCGGCTCGCAGCAGGTCTTTTATACGGCTACTGTCCGCATGGAGGAGACGGCGCTCGGCATCATCGTGTATGCGATCGTCTCGGTTTTTATCTGGCCGCAACAGTGTGCCTCCGATGTCGAGCGCCTGGTCAAAAGCCTTTTTGGCGTCCAGGCGAAAATAGCGGACCACCATTTTTCCAGAATGTTGCATCCGGATGCCCCGAACGGCGCGGAGAACTGGTACAGCCTGGAGGCGCAGCTTCTCAGTCAATGGAAGCGGCGGCTCTATGCGGCCGAGACGGAGCAATTCGAAATCCACGAGGCCAAGGGGTGGTGGTGGCAACTGGTCGCCTTGTGCCAGGACATGATGGAGACCCTGGAGCTTTGGCGGGAGGAGCTGCCCGAACTGGCCGGGTGCGACATCGTCGCCCTGGTGCCGGCCCTGCCGACGTTTCGCCAGGCGCTGCGGCAACGTCTGGCGAAACTGACCGTGTTCGAGGAAAACGAAAATCCGCCGGCGGTTCCTCCCCGGGTGGAACTGGTCATCGACAAGGGCTTGTTCGCGGCCTTGCCGCATTTCCAGCAGACGGCCCTGCGCGATGTCGTCCATACCCTGGCGCGGGTCGAGCGCCTCAGCTTCGACATCGGCGATTGCCTGCGGATCATCCGGCTGCCGCCGCGCGAACGCATCAAGCCGCCGCAGCTCCCCGCGGCCGTCGCGCGCCGCGCCGACGGCGACAGCTTCGCGGCCGCCATACGCATCATGGCCAGCCTCTGGCTGGGCGCGCTGGCCTGGATCTATATCGATCCACCGGGTGATATGATGTTTGTCGTATTTGTTGGCGTGCACGCTTTAATCGGGTTGATGACGCCGCAAATGAACTGGCCGAAGTTCATTTTTGCCAACAGCGTAGGCGTCATATTGGCCAGTTTGCTTTACGTCTTCGTTATGCCGCGTCTCTCCGGCTATTTCGAACTCTCCATACTGCTCTTTATTTTTACGGTCATCATTTATTACGTCTTTTGGGACCCACGTGCGACCATGCTGAAGATGGCCGCCATTATTCCGTTTATCATGCTTACCAATATGCAGTCGCAGCAGCAGTACGATTTTGCCGTCTTTGCCAATAACGCCATGGCGATGCTTGGCAGCATGATTTTTGCCGGGGCGGTGTCCGTCATTCCCTTTTCCCTGCGGCCGGAGAAGATGTTCATGCGCGTCACGACCCGTTTCTTCCGCCAGGCCGAGCGTGTCGCCTCCATTTTCGGGCCATCCCCCGGTCGTGATGCCGGGAAGCGGAGCGTTTCGCCTTTGCTCGGGGCCATGCAGACCTCGGTTGGCAAGGTCGGCGGTTGGGCCGCGGGCATCGATTACGAGTTGATGGCCGCCAATCCGCCGGAAAAGGTCGTCGCTTTGGTGGCGAGCCTCAATACCATCACCTATCGCTTCAAGATGCTTGCCGATGCCGGAAAGCGCCCCCAACCGCTCTGGCGGTATTGCGCCGACGAAGTGGGGCAATGGGCCTCGGCCATTACGGAATTGCTCGGGCCCTGGGCGCGTGGGCTTTTCGACGTCGATTCCCCGGGCATGCTGCGGTTGCGGCTGGCGGCCATGGAAACGCAACTGGAATGGACCTTGCGCGCCATCCCGGAAGGGTTCTCGGAGGATGAGTACGCCAGCGCCTACCGGCTGCTCGGCAGTTACCGAAGGCTGTACAAGGCGCTCGTCACCCATGCCGGCCTGGCGGCGGACATCGATTGGGGCTTGTGGCGCGAAGCCCGTTTTTGAACCGGACGAAGGAGAAGGAAATGTTGTCCTCACCGTATGAAGTCAATCTGGCCGGGGTTTTTCTGCCGCCCATGCTGGTGGCGGGCGGTCTTGGCCTGCTGCTGTCCTATTGGTTGACCCGGGCCCTGACCCGATACCGGCTTTCCCGGTTTTTTGCCGCGCCCCCCCTCGTGTTTCTCTCCCTGGTCGTCATTTTGACCGGGGCGATAGAATCCCTGCTTTTTATAAGGTGACATCCATGAAATTGCGTTCCTGGAAAGTGCTTCTCACCACGGTGGTCGTTATGGCCGCCCTGGGCATGGTCGTCTTCAAGTACCGCCAGTACATGCTCGATCCCTGGACACGGGACGGAAAGGTCCGGGCCAACATCGTCCAAATCGCGCCGCGGGTCTCAGGGCCCCTCGTGAACCTGCCCGTCATCGACAACCAGTTCGTCCACAAGGGGGATGTGCTCTTCGAGATCGATCCTCGGACGTACCAGGCGGCGTTGGATCAGGCCCGGGCCAATCTGGACAAGACCCGCGACGAGATCAGGAACCTGGAAGCCCAGGTCAAAAGCGCGGAGGCGGCGTTGGAGCAAAGTCGCACCACGGTGCGCAACGCCTCCTTCGGCGTGACCAGCGCCAAGGCGCATTCCGAGGAAGTGCACAAGGACCTGGGCCGCAACAAAACCCTTGTGGACAACGGCACTATCGCCAGACGGGATTTCGATCTGAGTCAGGAAAGCGCCATCACCGCTCAGGCGTCCCTGAATCAGGCCGAAACCCAGCTCGACAAGGCGGGCGCGGCCAAGCTCCAGGCCAGCGCGGAACTGGCGCAGGCCAAGGCGGCCCTGGGCGCGCCGGGCGAAAACAATCCGCATTTGCGGGAGGCGGTCGCCCAGTGGGAGCAGGCCAAGCTGAATCTCGAATTCACCAAGGTCAGGGCGCCGGTTAACGGGTATGTCACGAATCTGAATCTGCGCCTGGGAAGCCAGGCCGTGGCCAACCAGCCGCTTCTGGCCCTGGTCGACGCGTCAAGCTTCTGGGTCGCCGGCTATTTTCGGGAAACCGTCATCAACAATATCCGAAAAGGCGACAAGGCCGTGGTGACGCTCATGTCCTACCCGGAAACGCCGCTTACCGGGGTGGTGGAGAGCATCGGCCAGGGCATCGCCCAGGAGGACGGTTCGACCGGACAGGACTTGCTGCCTTCCATCAGCCCGACATTCGAATGGATCCGGCTGGCCCAACGCGTGCCGGTGCGGGTGCATATCACGAAAAAACCGCAGGAAGTGGCGCTTCGGGTCGGTACGACCGCCTCGGTCCTCGTGCTGACCAAATAAGCCGCTTTTCTCCGCGATCACGCGGACGCCACAGGAGACGCGAAGGGTTGCGTCACGTTGGCGCAGCCCTTTTTCGTGCCGATTGAACCGCAGGCAGGATACGCTATTATCCCATTGATAAAAAAGAAAAAAGTTTAGGAAAGGGAGAGCGCGAGAGGGGAGAACCCTTTTCAAAGGGTTTCCCCTCTCGCATCATCATTTCTTTCCCTCTTACCCAATACAGCTGCAGACGTATTTGATCTCCAGGTATTCGTCGATGCCGTACTTGGAGCCTTCGCGGCCTATGCCGGACTGTTTGACGCCGCCGAAGGGGGCGACTTCGTTGGAGACCAGTCCGGTGTTGTGGCCGACCAGGCCGTATTCCAGGCCCTCGGCCACCCGCCAGACCCGGCCGGCGTTTTCCGTGTAGAAGTAGGCGGCCAGGCCGTACTCCGTGTCGTTGGCCGCGGCGAGGACTTCCTCTTCGGTCTCGAAGCGGAAAAGCGGGGCCAGGGGGCCGAAGGTCTCCTCGCGGGCCACGCGCATCTCGCGCGTCACGCCGGTCAGGATGGTGGGCTCGAAAAAGCTGCCGCCGAGGGCATGGCGCTTGCCGCCAAGGGCCACTTTCGCGCCTTTGGAGACGGCGTCGGCGATGTGGCTTTCCACTTTTTCCACAGCCTTGGCGTCGATCATGGGGCCGATCTGGACGCCCGGCGCGTCGCCCCGGCCGATGGGCATGGCGGCCACGGCGGCGGCGAGCTTTTTGGCGAAGGCGTCGTAGACCCCGGACTGGACGTAGAGCCGGTTGGCGCACACGCAGGTTTGGCCGGCATTGCGGTATTTCGAGGCGATGGCCCCGGCCACGGCGGCGTCGAGGTCGGCGTCGTCGAAGACGATGAAGGGGGCGTTGCCGCCAAGCTCCAGGGAGATGCGCTTGATGGTCGGGGCGCACTGGGCCATGAGCAGGCGGCCGACCTCTGTCGAGCCGGTGAAAGACAGCTTGCGCACGGTGTCGCTGGCCGTCAGCACTGCGCCGATGGCGCGCGAGGAGCCGGTGACGACCTGGAACACGCCGGCCGGCACGCCGGCCTGCACGGCCAGTTCGGCCAGGGCCAGGGCGGTGAAGGGCGTCTGGGCGGCCGGGCGCACGATCATGGTGCAGCCGGCGGCCAGCGCCGGTCCGGCCTTTCTCGTGATCATGGCGGCCGGGAAGTTCCAGGGCGTGATGGCGGCGGTGACGCCGACCGGTTGCTTGAGCACAATGAGGCGCTTGTCGGCCGTGGGCGCGGGGATCACGTCGCCGTAGACCCGGCGGGCTTCCTCGGCGAACCACTTGATGAAAGACGCCGCGTACATGATCTCGCCCTTGGCCTCGGCGAGCGGCTTTCCCTGCTCGGTGGTGAGGATGGTCGCCAGATCGTCGGCGGCCTCCAGAATCAGGCCGTGCCATTTTTCCAGAACCGCCGCGCGCTGGGGCGCGGCCAGGGCCGCCCAGGGCCGAAAGGCCGCACTCGCCGCCGCGATGACGCCCTCGATCTCCTTCTCGGAAAGCTTGGGCACACGGCCGACCAAGGACCCGTCGGCGGGGTTGGTCACGTCCATGGTCTCGCCGCCGGCCGCCGCGACCCATTGGCCGTTGACAAGGCAGGCTTCGCGGAAAAGGTGCGGATTGGAAAGCTGCAACATGATCTTCCCCCTGTTGGTGCGTTGACGCGTTTGACGCCCGGGTTCGTCGCGTGCAGAGATGTAACTGCTGCCGTAATAATAAAAAAATCAATAAGATAGTGTATACTTCGTGCGTCAGGCAGCGGCGCGCGACAGCCCCGGGGGGCCATTGGGTCCAGGCGTATAAGCCCGGACACGTCCGGCGCGCAAGAGTCGCGCAGTCTTTTTCACCCCGCTGCAACGGCTGTGACGGAGATGTCGCGGTTGCCTCCGAAGGCGCTTGTGTGCCAGTTTACGGCCAGGGATACGGCGCGTTTGCCGCGCCCCGAAAAAAAATTTTTCGCGGACCTTCCATGCCAGCCCCCTTCACCGACGCCGACATCCTGCGCGCGCTGACCGGCGCTCTGCTCGCCGTGGACGCCGACGGCCGGGTGGTCATGGCCAATCCGGCGGCCAGAAACCTGCTTGGGCCGGAGACGGCCGCCCCGGGCGTCGCCTTGCCCCTGGTGCGTCCCGACCTGTGGCAGGCCGCGGCCGGCTGCCTGGCCAGCGGGCACGGTGCCTGCGCCACGTTCGCCGTGGCCGGCAACGTCCGCACGGCCCGCATCACGCCCATCGCCGGCCCGGATGGCCGCGTCGTCGGTGCGTCGATCCTGTGCGGCGACCCGCAGGGCGGCTGCGGCCCGGTGGTGGACGACCAGCTGCGTTCGGTGCTCGATTCGGTGTCCGACGGCATCTGGATCTGTACGGGCGAGGGCGTGATCCTGGAGATCAACGCCGCCTCGGAGCGGCTCAATTCCATCGAGGCCGCCGCCTACATCGGCAAGGACGTCGCCTGCATCGTGGCCGACGGCATGGTGGACCGCTCGGCCACGGTGGAGGTCATGGCCACCAAGAAGCAGGCCAGCATGATCCAGCACATCACCCGCACGGGCAAACAATTGCTGGTCACGGCCTCGCCCGTGCTCGACGCCGACGGCCATGTGGCCCTGGTGGTGGTCAACGAGCGCGACGTGACCGAGCTCAACAACCTGCGCCAGGGCTTGCAGCACGCCCGCAAGGTGGAGGAGCGCTACCGCAGCGAGTTGGCCGAACTCTCTCTCTACGAGCTGTCCCAGAAGGACATCGTGGCCCGCAGTCCGCAGATGCAGCGGACCTTGCGCACGCTTTTGAAGCTCGCCCAGATGGACGTGACGCGCATCCTGCTCCTTGGCGAATCCGGCACGGGCAAGGGGCTGCTCGCCAAATTCCTGCATCAGGTCAGCCCCCGGGCCAAGAAGCCCTTTATCCAGATCAACTGCCCGGCGGTGCCGGAAAACCTCTTCGAGGCGGAGATCTTCGGCTACGAGAGGGGGGCCTTCACCGGAGCCCGGGAAAGCGGCAAGGCGGGGCTTATCGAGCTGGCCATGGGCGGCACGCTTTTTCTCGACGAGGTGGGCGACATTCCGCTCTCGGTCCAGGCCAAGCTGCTCAAGTACCTCGACGACCACGAGTTGCGCCGCCTGGGCGGGGCCGAGTCCCGGGTGGTGGAATGCCGGGTGGTGGCGGCCACCAACTGCGACATGGAGTCCCTGGTGGAGCGGCGGCTTTTCCGCAAGGATCTCTACTACCGGCTCAACACCTTCGTGGTGCGCATCCTGCCTTTGCGCGAGCGCCGCGAGGATATCTTCGGCCTGGCCGAATTCTACCTGGCCCAGCAAAACGTCCGCCACGGCAAGGCCAAGCGCCTTTCGGCCAAGGCCATGCGCCTGCTCGAGGCCCACGATTTTCCGGGCAACGTGCGCGAGCTGGTGAGCCTGATCCAGAAGGCCTTCGTCATGAGCGAGGACGACGACCTCACCGACGCCCTGGAGGAGGCGCTCGCCGGAGACGCCGGGGAGGGCGGGGCGGACGCCGCGCCGCGCAGTCTGGCCGAGTCCACGGACCAGACGAACCTGCGCCGGCTGCGCGAAGCCATGACCGCCTGTCGCACGACCCGGGAGATGGCCGCCTATCTTGGCGTGAGCCAGGCAACCGTGGTACGCAAGCTCAAACGGTACGCCCTGAATCGGGATTGATTCACTTCTGAATCAGCTTCTTCCCGCCGCCGCGCCTCCGGCGGGATACCTCTTTCGATCGTGCAGCAGGCGTCTTTCCACAACCATCCCGCTACGTTTGCCGTTTTCGTTGCAATCTGGCCCGCCGGCCCGGTGCCTGGTGTTTTCCGGGCGTCCCTTGGCTGCGGCCGGTGGGCGGGTTTCTTTTGATTTATAATTGAATCAAGGGTAACTTCCTGTTCTGTAATTGTTTTAACAAATTTGGCGATTCATTAACGAATCAGACGTGGAACCTGAACGGGAAGGCTGTTTTATAACATACTAAAATTAAATATCTTTTTAAAAAGAATCGGCTGGCGTGTTTTTTGCTCCGAGAACGAGTTGACGTTTAGGTCTTCATGGCAGACCGGCGATTTTGCCCCCAACCGTCAACTTCGAGGATGCTCCGTGAACACCACTGACAAGGCGAGCCAACTGCAAGCGTTGCGTGAACGTTATGTTCCCAAGGGCCACCCCAACGGCACGCCCTTCTACGTCGAATCCGCCCAGGGCGCCTTGCTGCGGGATGTCGCCGGCCGCGAATTCATCGATTTCGTCGGCGGCATCGGCGTCTTAAACGTCGGCCACTGCCACCCGCGCGTCGTGGCCGCCATCAAGGATCAGGCCGACAAGTACCTCCACACCTGCTCCATGATCACCATGTACGAGCCGTACGTGGAGCTGGCCCGTCGGGTGTGCGAGGCCGCCGCCGGCGATGCCCCGAAAAAAGCCCTTTTTGTCAATAGCGGTTCCGAAGCCGTGGAAAACACGGTTAAAATCGCCCGCTGCCACACCGGCCGCCCCGGCGCTGTGTCCATGAAGAACGCCTTCCACGGCCGCACGCTTCTGGCCATGAGCCTCACCAGCAAGGTCAAGCCCTACAAGTACGCCTTCGGCCCCATGGCTGCGGAAGTCTACCAGTACCCGTACTACGCCTACTGCTACCGCTGCCCGCTGGGACTTTCCTATCCCGACTGCGGCGTGGCCTGCGCCGACAAGATGCGCGAATTTTTCATCGGCACCGCCGCCGCCGAACAGATCGCCTGCATCATCGCCGAACCGGTCCAGGGCGAGGGCGGCTTCGTCGTGCCGCCGGCGGAATTCTTCGTGAAGCTTCGGGCCATCTGCGACGAGTTCGGCATCGTGTTCGTGGCCGACGAGGTCCAGTCCGGCTTCGGCCGCACCTCCAAGCTTTTCGCCATGGAGCACTTCGGCGTGGAGCCCGACCTCATGAGCGTGGCCAAGAGCATGGGCGGCGGCCTGCCCCTGGCCGGCGTCATCGGCAAGGCGGACATCATGGATTCCGTCCATGTCGGCGGCATCGGCGGCACCTACGGCGGCAACCCGCTGGCCTGCCGGGCCGGCCTCGCCGTCATGGACGCCTTCGAGCAGGACGACCTCCTGGGCGCGGCCGTGCGCCTGGGCGACACGCTCAAAACCCGGTTCGAGGCCTGGAAGGACGAATTCCCCGTCATCGGCGACGCCCGGGGCCTTGGGGCCATGCGCGCCCTGGAGTTCGTCTCCGACCGGGCGACCAAGACGCCCTGTCCCGAAGCGGCCAAGGGCGTGGTCAAGTACTGCCAGGACAATGGCCTGCTCGTGCTTTCCTGCGGCAACTTCGGCAACTGCATCCGCGTGCTCATGCCGCTGGTCATCACCGATGAGCAGCTCGCGCGCGGCCTGGACATCATGGAACGCGGCATCCGCGAGGTTTCAAAAAACCTCGGCAAATAGACGAGGCCCGACCGACAGCAACCGTCAACCAAGGGGTATTGCATGAAATCGCAGGGTAAACGATCGCTGGTAGCCTGCTGCCTGGCCGCGGCGCTGGGGCTTTTCCTGGCCGCATCGCCGGCCGCTGCCGCTGACAAGGTGATCAAGATCGGCAACGTCGAGCCCATGTCCGGCCCGTCGGCCTCGGTCGGCGTCCAGGGCAAGCAGGCCCGGGAAATGGCCATCGAGGAAATAAATGCTGCCGGCGGCATCAAGTCCTTAGGCGGGGCCAAGCTCGACCTCGTCTATGCCGACAGCAAGTCCGACCCCACGGTTGGCGTCAGCGAGACCGAGCGGCTCATCAACACCGAGAAGGTCAACATCCTGACCGGCTGCTGGAACTCCGCCGTCACCTATCCGGCCACCCAGGTCGCCGAGCGTTACGGCATCCCCTTTGTCGTGCCCGTGGCCGTTCGCGACACCATCACCGAGCGCGGTTTCAAGAACATCTTCCGCGTGGCCGCCAAGGATTCCTGGTGGGTGCGCGACCAGTTCCGTTTCCTCAAGGACATGCAGGCGGAAACCGGCACCAAGCTCAATACCATCGCCTTTGTCTTCGAAAACGGCGACTGGGGCACCGGCTTTGCCGAGAAGTGGCGCAAGCTGGCCGAAAAGGACGGCTACAAGGTCGTGCTCGACGAGCCCTATCCGTCCACGGCCACGGACCTGACCCCGGTCGTGACCAAGCTTAAGGCCGCCAATCCCGACATCGTGATGCTCGTCTCCAACGCCGCCGACGCCATCCTTCTCACCAACACCATGGCCGAAATGCAGCTCAAGCCCAAGGTCGTGCTGACCAGCGGCGGCGGCCATGCCGATCCCAAGTTCCTGGAGAATACCGGCGACAACGCCATGGGCTTTTTCGACGAGGTCGAGTGGAACACCGACGTCAACAAGCCCGGGGCCAAGGAAACCAACGCCAAGTTCAAGAAGAAGTACGGCTATGACATGACCGGCGAATCCGTGGACGCCTACGCCTCCATGTACGTCATCGCCGACTCCCTGGAACGCGCCGCCTCCACCGACCCGGCCAAGCTTCGCGAGGCCCTGGCCACCACCAAGCTGACCACCGGCCCGGCCATGATTGTCTCCTACGACGGCGTCGAGTTCGACAAGAACGGCCAGAACAAGAATGCCGGCATCGTCATCGTCCAGGTGGCCAAGGTCGACGGCAAGCCCCAGCGCGTGACCGTGTGGCCGAAGTCCGCCCGTCGTGCTGGCTACACCCCGGTCTTCCCGGCCAACAAGTAACCCCGCAAGCCGCAAACGCTCCGGATCGCCGCCTCCCGGCGGTCCGGAGCAAACGTCCGGAGAGAAGGCCTCATGACCGAGGTGATACAGTCAATCATAAACGGCCTCATGATGGGCGCCATGTACGGGCTGACCGCCCTCGGACTCACCCTGATCTTCGGGGTGATGAAGGTGATCAACTTCGCCCACGGCTCCCTGCTGATGGTCGGCATGTTCAGCGCCTACTGGCTGATCAAGCTCACGGGCATCCACCCGTACCTGGCCCTTATTATCGTTCCACCAATCCTCTATTTCTTCGGCTACTATCTCCAGGACGTGGTGATAAAGCCCGTGTTCAAGTCCGAGCGGGAAGTGCGCGAGCCGGCGACGGTCATCATCGTCACCACCGGCGTCTGGTACGTCCTCGACAACCTGGCGCTCATGTGCTTCGGCGCCGAGTACCGCACCGTGCGCACGGCCATTTCCAACAAGTCCATGGCGCTGGGGCCGTATATCGTCTCGATCCCGAAATTTTCCGGCTTCGTGGTGGCGATCCTGACCGCCGTGGGGCTGGCCCTTTTCATGCGCAAGACCAAGATCGGCATGGCGCTTCGGGCCACCGCCCTTGACCGCGAGGCGGCCAACCTTATGGGCATCGACCAGTACAAGGTCTACAACATCGCCTTTGGCCTCGGCACGGCCATCGCCGGCATCGCCGGCTGCGTGCTCATCCCGTTTTACTACGTCTATCCCTCGGTGGGCGTGGTCTTCGACATCCGGGCGTTCATCATCGTGGTGCTCGGCGGGCTCGGCAGCATTCCCGGGGCGCTGCTCGGCGGCCTGGTGATCGGTCTTGTCGAATCGGTCTTTTCCCAGTTTATGGCCTCGACCTGGACCGAAGCAATCATCTACGCAATTTTCCTTATTATTTTGTTCGTAAAACCCTCGGGTTTTTTCGGCAACAAACAGGATTGGTAGGAGGGGACATCGTGAGCCGAAAACAACTCGACACGTCGCTTCTGGGCCTGGCCGCCCTGGTCGCCTTCGGGCTGCCGCTGGTGGTCACCTCGCCAACCTACCTGCAAATTCTCATTTTGCTCTTTTTCTACGCCTACCTGACCACGTCGTGGAACCTGGTCGGCGGCTTTGCCGGCGTGCTGCCTCTCGGGCATTCCGTCTTCGTCGGCATCGGGGCCTACACCTCGACCATCCTGACCCTGCAATACGGCGTTTCGCCCTGGCTCGGCATGCTGGTCGGCGGGGTGCTGGCCGCCATCGTCGGCATCATCATGGGACTCCCCACCTTCCGGCTGCGCGGGGCCTATTTCTGCCTGTGCACCATCGCCTTTGCCGAGGGCATCCGGGTCATCGTCGAAAACATCAACTACCTCGGACCGCTGCACATAAACGGTCCCCGGGGACTTCTCATTCCGCTCAAGCAGGGCTCGTTCTGGAGCTACCAGTTCATGTCCAAGCTGCCCTATTATTACATCATCCTCGTCATGCTCGTCCTCGTCCTGGCGCTGACCTGGGTCATCTCCCGGTCCAAGATCGGCTACTACCTGGCCGCCGGCGGCGAGGAGCCGGAAGCGGCCGGGGCGCTCGGCGTCAACGTGGCCAACTACAAGCTGCTGGCCATGGCCCTGTCCTGCTTTTTCACCGCCCTGGCCGGCACCTTCTACGCCCAGCTCATGCTCTACTTCTATCCCAAGGGGCTCATGGGCCTGGACCTCTCCTTCGAGATCGCCTTTATCGCGCTCATCGGCGGCCGGGGCACCATCGCCGGCCCGGTCATCGGCGCGCTGGTGCTGCGGCCCTTAAACGAGTTCACCCGCATCTACCTAAGCGACATGCTGCCGGGCCTGCACCTGGTCATCTTCGGCCTCATCCTCATCCTGGTCATGCTCTACAAGCCGCAGGGCCTGACCGCGCCGCTGGCCGCCGCCTACGACAAAATAGCCCGCAAGATCACCCGCGACGACGCCCCCAAGGGAGAAGCCGCATGAGCAACATCCTGGAAATAACGGCCCTGACCAAGAACTTCGGCGGCCTGACGGCGGTCAGCGCCCTGGACCTGCATATCGCCAAAGGCGAGATCATGGCCCTTATCGGCCCAAACGGGGCGGGCAAGTCCACGGTATTTAACCTCGTGGCCGGCGTCTACGCGCCGACCGAGGGGACCATCCGCTTCAAGGGGGAGGTCATAAACGGCCGCAAGCCCTGGGACTTGTGCAAGATGGGGCTGGCCCGCACCTTCCAGATCGTCAAGCCCTTCGGCTCCAAGACGGTCCTCTATAATGTCATGGTCGGCGCCTTCCTGCATAACGAAACGACCCACAAGGCCCGCGAGAAGGCCGAGGAGGTCATGGCCATCCTGGGGCTCGACCACCTGCGCGACCGTCTGGCCGGCAACCTTACCATCGCCGACCGCAAGCGCCTGGAGATCGGCAAGGCCCTGGCCACCGACCCCGAGCTGCTGCTGCTCGACGAGGTCATGGCCGGCCTGCGCCCGACCGAGGTCGACGACATGATCGCCGTCATTAGGGGGCTGCGCGACCGGGGCGTGACGGTCTTCGTCATCGAGCACATCATGCGCGCCGTCATGGCCCTGTCCGACCGGGTGGCCGTGGTCCAGTTCGGCCAGAAGATCGCCGAGGGCACCCCCGAAGAGGTGACCAGGGACGAGAACGTCATCAAGGCCTACCTGGGAGGCGACTATGACGCTGCTTAGCGTGGAACATATCGACGTGGCCTACGGCGACGTCCAGGTCATAAACGACCTGTCCCTGACCGTGGAGGAGGGCGAGGTCGTCAGCATCATCGGCGGCAACGGCGCGGGCAAGTCCACCTTGCTCAAGACCATCTCCGGCCTGCTTTCCCCAACTTCGGGCATTATTCGCTTCAAGGGCGAGCCCATCCAGAACCTGCCCCCCGAACGCATCGTCGAGCGCGGCATCGTCCAGGTGCCCGAGGGGCGGCGGCTTTTTTCGCTCATGACCGTGGCCGAAAACCTGGCCATCGGCGCCTATACGCCACGGGCCTACAAGGAGCGCGAGAAAACCTTGCGCCAGGTGCATGCGCTTCTGCCGCGCCTGCTCGAGCGCCAGGAACAGATGGCCATGACCCTTTCCGGCGGCGAACAACAGATGGTGGCCATCGGCCGGGGGCTGATGGCCCTGCCGGGGTTGCTCATGCTCGACGAGCCGTCGCTCGGCCTGGCCCCGATCCTGGTCAAGTCCATCTTCGAAACGCTGCGCAAGATCGCCGACACCGGCACCACCGTGCTTCTGGTCGAACAGGACGTGAATCATTCGCTGAAGCTGTCCGACCGGGGCTACGTGCTGGAGCACGGCCGGGTGGCCCTTGCCGGCGAGGCCGCGCAGCTGCTCGAAAACCCGCACATCAAGACGGCCTATCTGGGCATTTGACGATATCCCGGCGGGCCGGGCCGCGCGGTCCGGTCCGCCTCACCTTTAGCGCAAGGAGCCAGACAGCATGCTCGTCGGGGATTGGATGTCGCGAAACGTCGTTACGGCGACCGGGGACGTGTCCATGATCAAGGCCGGGCGAATGATGCGCGAACGCAAAATCCGCCGCCTGCCCGTCGTGGACAAGGACGGCAAGCTCATCGGCATCGTGGCCGAGCGCGACCTCAAGGCGGCCTCGCCTTCGGACGCCACCTCCCTGGACATGTACGAACTGACCTATCTGCTCTCGGAGATGAAGGTCAAAAACATCATGACCAAATCGCCGCGCTTCCTCCGGCCCACGGACACGGTGGAGCGGGCGGCGCTGATCATGCGCGACCTCAAGATAGGCAGCCTCCCTGTCATCGACGCCGACAGCAAGGTGGTGGGCATCATCACGGACACCGACATCTTCCGGCTGCTCGTGTCCATCACCGGCATCGACCAGGGCGGGATTCAGATCGGGCTGCGCCTGGGCACGGCCGAGGGGAGCCTCAAGCCCGTGCTCGACGCCCTGCGCGGCCACGAGGCCCGCATCATCAGCATCCTGTCCTCCTACGACCGGGCCGACCCCTCGCGCCGCGACGTCTCCATCCGCATCCAGGGCCTGCCGGAAACCCGCGAACGCGAACTGCACACGCTTCTGGAAAAAAACTGTCAGGTGCTTTCCTGGACGAGGGACTAGGGCCGGGAGAGGACGGAAGAACGTCGAAACGCGAGCGGGGACGTCCTATGAAGGGCGTCCCCGCTCGCGTTTGAAAGGCCTTTCCCCTCGGGCTCCGGCGCTAATTTCCCAAAAGCGATTTCTTCCAGTAGGCCGAACGTTTTTTCATGGTCTGTTCGAGCCGGGCCAGTTCGCGGCGGTCGTCGTCGCTTTTGGCCGCGGCCTTGGCCTTGTCCATCTGGAATTTGGCCTGGCGGGGGTTGTTCTCGTAGATGGCGGCGTAGGTGAGGTTGAGGTAGGCGTGGAAGATGTCGCCGGCCTGGCCGAGAATTTGTCCGTAGAGGGCGCGGATTTCCGGGTTCTCCGGCACGCGCATGCGCACCTGGTCCAGGTAGCGCACGGCCTCCTTGTAGTTGCCTTCCTGGGCCAGCATGCGGCCGTATTCGTAGTTGGCGTCGATATCCCGGGGATTTTGCCGCAGGGCCGCCTGGAGCAGGCTTTTGGCCCGGGCGAAATCGCGAATCTTCAGGAAATACCGGCCCGACTCGCGCAGCACCAGCGCATCGTTGCCGCCGCAGGCCAGCGCCGTCTCGAAGGCCGGTTTGGCCTGGCTCATGTCGGCCAGGGACCGGGACAGGGCGATGGCCAGCCCGAGCTTGTCCAGGCAGGTGGCCTTGTCCCCGAGCTTGCGGAAATAGGCCACCGCGTTCTTGGGATCGGTGTAGCGGGCGCGCACCAGCATCTGGGCCCGCTTGAAGGCCACGTCGTCGTCCTTGCGGTCGAGCACGTTTTTGGGCAGCAGCTTCAGCCGGTCCCTCAGGTAGCCCATGCGTTCCTCGAGGCCGGGGTGGGTGCTTAAGTAGGTGGGAATGATGCCGCCGCCCTGCATGAAGCGCAGCCGGCGCATGGTTTCGAAGGCGTCGACGAGCCCCTGGGGCCGGTAGCCGGCGGCGACGAGGGTGTTCATGCCGACCTGGTCGGCCTCGCGCTCGTCGTCGCGGGAATATTTCAGGTAGGCATGGGCCGAGGCCGCCTGGCTGCCTATGGCCACGGCGCTGCCGAGGTCGCGGTTGCCGGTGGTCTGGCCGAGGATCACGCCGGCCAGGACGCCGACGAGTTGGCCGATGGACAGGGCCTGCATTTCGCCCATGCGCTTGGCGATGTGCTGCTGGCTGACGTGGCCCAGTTCGTGGGCCAGGACGCCGGCCACCTCGGATTCGTGATCCATCTGGAGCAGCAGGCCGGTGTAGACGAAGACGTAGCCGGCCGGGCCGGCAAAGGCGTTGACGGCGTTGTTGTTGATGACGCCGAGGGTGATGGGAAAGGCCATGGGCGGCTTGACCCGCACCAGCCGGTTGATGATGCCCTGGATGTAGTCGTTGACCTCGGTGTCTTCGATCAGCGGCATCCGGGCGCGGATCAGCGCATTGAACTTCTCACCGAGTTCGCGCTCGTCCTTGAGGTCAAAGGAGAAAAAGCTGGCCTGGGCCGCAGGGACAAGGACCGCGGTCACAAAGAAAAAGACGGCGGCCAGGGCTGCGGCCAGACGCCGGGACCCGCCCGGCACGAAGCGGAAGCGTTGGACGGACATGGCCGGTACATATCCCGATACAGGCGGGAAGGAAAGTCGGAGGCGTTTCCCTAACCCATGTTTAATATACGGCTTTCGAGCAGGCGGGCGCAAAATCCCGGCGAGGGGGGAACGGCCGGCGGGCCGGCCGCTCCCCGGGCGGGTGAAAAACCGGGGCCTTCCCCGGTCATCTGTTCATGAGGTCGAGGAATTCGCGGTTGGTCTTGCTGCCGCGCATCTTGTCGAGCAAGAACTCCATGGAGTCGATGGGGCTCATGGGGGCGAGCAGCTTGCGCAGGATCCAGACGCGGTTGAGCACGTCGGTTTCGAGCAGCAGTTCTTCCTTGCGCGTGCCGGACCGGTTGATGTCGATGGCCGGGAAGACGCGCTTTTCGGCCAAATGACGGTCCAGATAGATTTCCATGTTGCCGGTGCCCTTGAACTCCTCGAAAATGACTTCGTCCATGCGGGAGCCGGTGTCGATGAGCGCCGTGGCGATGATGGTCAGCGATCCGCCGCCCTCGATATTGCGGGCCGCGCCGAAAAAGCGCTTGGGCCGCTGCAGGGCGTTGGCGTCCAGGCCGCCGGAAAGCACGCGTCCGGACGAGGGGGTCACGGCGTTGTAGGCGCGGCCGAGGCGGGTGATGCTGTCGAGCAGGATGACCACGTCGATCTTGCGCTCGACGAGCCGCTTGGCCTTTTCGATGACCATCTCGGCGACCTGCACATGGCGCTGGGGCGGTTCGTCGAAGGTGGAGGAGACGACCTCGGCCTTGACCGTGCGTTCCATGTCCGTGACTTCCTCGGGGCGTTCGTCGATCAGGAGGACGATGAGGAAGACGTCGGGGCGGTTGGCGTTGATGGAGTTGGCGATGGTCTGCAGCAGCATGGTCTTGCCGGTGCGGGGCGGGGCGACGATGATGCCGCGCTGGCCATGGCCGATGGGGGTCAGGAGATCGATGACCCGGGACGAATAGTTTTCCGCCCCGTTTTCCATGACGTAGCGCTTGTCGGGGTAAAGCGGCGTCAGGTTGTCGAAGAGCACCAGGTTTCGCGAGGCCTCGGGCGGGGCGAAGCCGATCTCGCCCACGCGCAGGAGGGCGAAGTAGCGTTCGCCTTCCTTGGGCGGGCGGATCTGGCCGGAGACCACGTCGCCCTTGCGCAGGCCGAAGCGGCGGATCTGGGAGGGCGAGACGTAGATGTCGTCGGGACCCGGCATGTAGCTGTACATGGGCGAACGCAGAAATCCGAAGCCGTCGGGCAGGATTTCCAGCACGCCTTCGCCGAAAATGGCCCCGTTTTGCGAGGCGCAGCTTTGCAGCAGGGCGAAGATCAGCTCCTGCTTGCGCATGCCGTTGGGATTTTCGACGTTGTATTGGACGGCCAGGTCCATCAACTCGGGCATGCTCTTAAGCTTCAGTTCGGAGAGGTTCATAGACGTCTCCATCAGGCCCGGTTTCGCTGAAGGTGGTTGCAGGATGTCGTCGCTTTCGACGGGATCGGAAGGTGCAGGAGGGGGTGGGGACTGGGGCGGACGTCCACGGCGTTTTGGTGCGTTGCTCACAGAAATAGCCCGGCGCAAAGAGGCGCGTATTGAAGTGAAAGAAAAAACCCGATGCAGCGTGAGTTCAGTGGGGCCGCTCCACAGGGGAAACGGCATAAACTCGCTTTTTTACGGGGACCAGGGCAGTGGGGGACAGACCGACAACGGCCTGGAACGATCCATATACATTTTCCGGGGTCTGTCAAGCGTACGGGCGGCCCTTGTTCGAAAAGAGCCGTCCTCCCGGATCATTCCTCGGGTTTCGGAGCCAGCACGTCGGCGAAGATTTCGTTGATGACGTCCTTGATTTCCTGCTGGTCCTTGTCCAGGGCCAGGGCCAGCTCCAGGGTCAAAAGGCTCGTGGCCTGTTCGAGCAATCGGCGCTCGCCAAAGGAGAGTTCCTTGTTCTGGCCGATCAAAAGCAGTTCCTTGAGCACATAGGCCACGTCGGCCAGGTCGCCGCTTTTCAGTTTTTCGGAATATTCGCGGTAACGGCGATTCCAGTTTTGACCGGTATAGCCGGTAAAATCCGACCGGTCTTTGAGGGACTCGATAATGGCCAGTCCTTGCTCGGCCGTACAGAGCGGACGCAGGCCCACGTTTTCGGCGTTGGCCACCGGCACCATGAGCGTGACGTTGTTGCTGAGGATACGAACGATAAAGAAATCAGCCGAGGTCCCGCCGATTACCTGGGTCTCGATACGTTCGACCCTGCCCACTCCCTGGGCCGGATACACGACAAGTTGTTCCTCGGAAAACACCGTTCGACTCCTTTCGGAAATCGCGCATCATGCATGCACGATTGCCGTCTAGGAGCCAAAATAGCGCACTTGCCGCCATGTGTCCACGCATTCGGTCGTGAAGCTCGAAGCCTGGGGGGGAATATGGCTCGCCGGGCGGGAAATCGGGCCTTCTTTTCAGCCGGATACGGCGGTAAAAGCCCCGGCCCGGCTCATCGCCGTCTCCAGGCCATCCTCGAAATAGGTGAAAACGGCGTCCACGGCGGCCGGCAGGATCTGGCGCACCACGGCCATTTCCTCGCTGCGAAAGGGCTCGAGCACGTAACCGGCCACGTCGCGTCCCGGCTCGGGCCGGCCGATGCCCAGGCGCAGCCGGACGAAATCCGGACTGCCGAGCTCCTGGGTCAGGGATTTGAGGCCGTTGTGCCCGGCGTTGCCGCCGCCGCGCTTGGCCCGCATGCGCCCGAGCGGCAGGTCGAGTTCGTCGTGGATGGCCAGGACGTCGGTTGGAGCGAGCTTGTAAAAGGCCATGGCCGCACGCACGGCCCGGCCGCTTAAGTTCATGTAGGTCAGGGGCTTGACGCACACGAACTGGGCGAACGCGCCGCCCGGCAGCACGGGCAGGGCGATGGCGACGGCGTCCATGTCCTTGTGGGAGGTCATGGCCGCCTTGGGCGCGCCGCCGAGTTCGCGCGCCCGGGCGATCAGGGCGTCGACGGCCATGAAGCCGAAATTGTGCCGCGTGGCGGCATAGCGGGGGCCGGGATTGCCAAGGCCAACGATAAGGGCGGAAACAGCCATGGGTCGCTTTTTTCCCGGGTAGTGGCAGCGGCGTCAAAAAGGGCGGGACGCACCCGGAATTCCGGTGGCGCGTCCCGCCCGAAAGGCGCGATGCCGTTGGCGTGCGTCTGGTTAGGCCTCTTCAGCGGCCGGGGCGGCAGCCGGCGTTTCCGCGGCTTCTTCCTCCCCTTCATCCTCGGCCTCGGGCGTGACAACGGCCAGCAGCGAGAAGTTGTCCTCGTAAACCGCCTTGACGCCCTCGGGCAGGGCCACATCGGCGATCTGGACGCTTTCGTTGACGCCGAGGTCGGTGATGTCGATGACCACCTTGTCCGGAATGGCCAGGGGCAGACAGATGACCTCGATGGATTCGCGGTAGACTTCCAGGGCGCCGCCCGCGACCTGGCCCTTGGCCTTGCCGGTCACGACCACGGGAATGTGCACGCGGATGGCCTTGGTCAGATCCACGCCGTAGAAGTCCACGTGGGTGATGCGGGGCTTGGTCGGGTGGTGCTCGACCTTCCACAGCAGGGACGGCTTGGTCTCCTCACCGGCGTCGGAAGCGATCTTGAGCTCGAAGACGTGGGAGGAAGCGGTCTTGGCGTAGAGCTTTTGCAGCGGAAGGTGATCGACCATGACCGGGATGTTGGCTCCGGTGTCGTCGTAATAGATACCGGGGACCATGCCCGTGGCACGCAGCTTCCGGTTGGCCCCCTTGCCAAAGCCCGAGCGGGTCTTGACGGCGAGGGAAAGGGTCTCTTTCATGGCGGGTATCTCCTTTGCGCCCGTGGGCGAAATATGATTTTGGGTCAGGCGGCGTATGGCCGGCATCTACGTGAAAAGCACACTCACCGAGGATTCGGTGTGGATGTTGTGGATGGCTTTGGCCAGCAGTCCGGCGATGGACAGGACCTTGATCTTGGAACAGGCCTTGGCCGTTTCATTGAGCGGAATGGTGTTGGTGGTGACGATCTGGGTAAAGGGCGAGGCCTCCAGGCGCTCGATGGCCGGGCCGGAGAGCACGGCGTGGGTGGCGGCGGCCATGACTTCGCGGGCGCCGTTTTCGAGCAGCACGGTGCCGGCCTGGCACATGGTGCCGGCGGTGTCGATCATGTCGTCGAGCACCACGCACAGCTTGTCGGTGACGTCGCCGATGACGTGCATGGCCTGGGCCTGGTTGGGGGCGTCGCGGCGCTTGTCGATGATGGCGAGGCTACCGCCCAGGCGCTTGGCGAAGGCCCGGGCCCGCTCCACGCCGCCGGCGTCGGGGGACACCACGCAGACGTTTTCCCCGGAAAATTCCTTGAAATATTCGGCCATGATCGGAGCGGAAAAAAGATTGTCCACGGGCAGGTTGAAAAAGCCCTGGATCTGGCCGGCGTGCAGGTCGATGGTGAGCAGGCGGTTCATGCCGGCGATGGTGAGGAAATCGGCCACGAGCTTGGCGGAAATCGGCGCGCGCGGGGCCACTTTGCGGTCCTGGCGGGCGTAGCCGTAGTAGGGGACCACGGCGGTGACGCGCTGGGCGCTGGCGCGCTTTAAGGCGTCGAGGATCAGGCACAGCTCCATCAGGTTGTAGTTGACCGGATAGGAGGTGGACTGAACCACGAAGATATCGCAGCCACGGACGTTGGCGCCGATCTCGACGCGGATCTCGCCGTCGCTGAACGTGCCGACTTTGGCCGGGAGCAGGGTGCAGCCGAGGTGGTCGCAGATGGCTGCGGCCAGGACGGGATTGGATGTTCCGGTCAGTATTTTCAGATCGCCTTGCGCCATGCCGGGCCTCTGGGAAGGTATGGGCCGCCGGGATGGCCGGGCGGCGGGACCGCCGTCGCCGACGGGCCGGGTTGCTTCTGGAATATGGCTGGGGCGGTAGGACTCGAACCCACGAATGCGGGGACCAAAACCCCGTGCCTTACCTACTTGGCGACGCCCCAGCATGCCGTTCCGCCCAGGGGGCGGATACATTCATTCGCGGTGATCCGTGCCGCGCCGCCTACAGCGACGCGAGAAAGGTGCGGGGACCGCTTCCGGACAGATCGGCCAGGGCCAAAACGGCCGATTGGCGCTGCCTGAAGAGTCCGAACACCGCGGAACCCGTGCCGGAAAGAAGGGCGCCCGCCGCCCCGAGGGCCAGCAGGCGTTCCTTGACCCGCCCGAGTTCCGGGTGGGCGGCGAATACGACGGGTTCAAAATCGTTTCGCAGTGGCGCTCCGGTCACGCAAAACGCCCTTCTATTAGTGTCAAAAACGCTTGTCAAGAGCTTGGCCCCGGGTTTGACGGGGAAAGTTCTGGCGGCGTCCAGTGCGGCATAGGCCCAGGCCGTGGGAACCCGGCAGTGGGCGCAGACCACGGCCGCGTGCCAGCCGGTCAGCCCCGGGTCGGTGGGAACGAGGCGTTCCCCGACGCCGGTGGCCACGGCCGGCGCGCCGAGGAGGAAAAAGGGGATATCGGCGCCAAGGGTCAGGGCCAGGGCGGAAAGGTCGGGTTCGGCCAGGGCGTCGTCGCCGGCCCGGTCGTTTAGGTAGCGCAGCATGACGGCCGCGTCCGAGGAGCCGCCGCCAAGGCCCGCGCCGTGGGGAATGCGTTTCTTGAGTCCCGCTTCGAGCCGCGGGGAAAAACCCGTGGCCGCGGCAAAGGCGCGGTAGGCCCGCACCACCAGGTTGTCGTCGGTTTCCAGATCCGGGTCGGAGCAGGAGAAATCAATGTCGCCCGGCTCGTCGAAGCGCCGGATGAAAAAGGCGTCGCACGGTTCGGGCAGGGGCAGGAAAAAAGTTTCGATGTCGTGGTATCCGTCGGCGCGACGCGGGCCGACGGCAAGGCGCAAATTGACCTTGCAGGGAACGGGGAGGGCGGTTTCTTCGGCGCAGTGGGGGAGCAAGGCCATGGGGCGAGCCTGTCATGCCGCGGGCGCGGGGGAGGTCCCCCGCGCCTGCGGGCGATTGGTTATTTGGATTCCTTCAGGGGCACGGTCCGGAAGATGGTCTGGCGCTGCCGCTTGATCTGCAGCATGACGACGCCCTTCTTCTTGCCGTCGGTGTCCACCACCTTCTTGAATTCCTCGGGGGTGGAAACCGGCTGCTGGTTGACTTCGAGCACCACGTCGCCCGGGCGCACGTCGGATTGCTCGGCCTCGGAACCGTCCGCGACATCCGTTATCAGCAGGCCGCGCGCCTTGTCCATGCCGAGGGCCTTGGCCTCCTTGCCGCTGACGGGGCGCAGGGACATGCCGATGACAGTGGTGGCGTTTTCCGGTCCGGACTCGTCGCCTTCCATGCCCTGGCCGCGCTGTTCGGCCAGTTTCTTGGCATCGCGCTGGCCCAGGGTGACGGAGACGGTGACCGGCGAGCCCTTGCGCAGGAGCGTCATTTCCGTCGATTCGCCGGGCTTCAGCGCGGCCACGCGGCGCAGCAGCTCGTTGGAATTGTCCACCTTCTCGCCGGCGATGGCGGTGATGACGTCGCCGCTTTTCAGGCCGGCCTTGGCGGCGGGCTGTCCTTCGATGACCGAGGTGACCAGGGCGCCCTTGGTGTTGTCCATGCCGAGGGCCTTGGCCGTATTCGCGTCGATGTCCTGGATGGTGACGCCGAGCCAGCCGCGCTTGACGGACTTGCCCTGGCGCAGCTGTTCGATGACGTTTTTGGCCATGTCGGACGGGATGGCGAAGCCGATGCCCTGGCCCGAGGCCACGATGGCGGTGTTGATGCCCACGACCTTGCCGTCGAGGTCGATCAGCGGACCGCCGGAGTTGCCGGGGTTGATGGAGGCGTCGGTCTGGATGAAGTTGTCGAAGGGCCCGGCGCCGATGATGCGGCCCTTGGCGCTGACGATGCCCAGGGTGACGGTGTTTTCCAGGCCGAAGGGGTTGCCGATGGCCAGCACCCAGGCGCCGACCTTGAGCTTGGAGGAGTCGCCGAACTCCAGGTAGGGCAGGTTCGACTTGCCGTCGACCTTGAGCAGGGCCAGGTCGGTTTCCGGGTCGCGGCCGACGATCTTGGCCTTGACCGGGGTTTCGTTATCCTTGAACTGGACCTTCACCTCGTCGGCATTGTCGATGACGTGGTTGTTGGTCACGATGTAGCCGTCGGCGGAGATGACGAAACCGGAGCCCAGCGAGCGCTGCTTGTAGGGGTGCCCGCCGCCGCGTCCCTGGGGGCCGAAGAATTTTTGGAACTGGTCGAAGAAATCGTCCATAGGCCCGCCACCGCGCTTATGAAACTGCTCGAAGAGGTCGCGCATGTTTTCCTGGGCCTTGATGGTCTTGGTGGTGGAGATGTTCACGACTGCCGGCCCGGCCTTCTCGACCAGTTCGGTGATGTCCGGCAGGGGGATGCGCGCCGCGGCCAGGCTGGCCCAGGCCAGAAAGAGCAGGGCGGCGGTGAGGGGAGCGAGGATGCGTTTGGCCATGGTGGACTCCTGCGTCATTGCCGGGGGCTCTCCTTGTGGAGCCGGTCCGGGCGGTGATGCGATTTCCGGCGCGTACCGGAAGGTTTCGGGGTTTGTGGCGATGCTATTCGTTATACGCCGTACGAGGTTGTTGTAAACCGGGTCCGTGGACTTTTCCGTTTCGGGGCATCGGTTGGGCCCGTGTCCCGATGTCGTCTTGTCGTTTGTCTGGCATGCCGATTTATTGACAAGTTTCGCTTCGGCAAATAATAAAATTTGTTCGGCGCGCGTCAATTGGTGCCGAGGCGCGAAACAGCGGCCTTCGCAAGAATTGGTCAGAAAAGATAAGTTTTGAATTTCGCCATGTTAGCTGGTGGCGACAGGCCCGTGTCCGGGTCAAGCTGAAAGCTGCATGAACATCGTTTCATGCGCTTGCCCTGCTCCCGTAGCTCAGTTGGATAGAGCGATCGCCTCCTAAGCGATAGGCCATGCGTTCGAATCGCATCGGGAGCACCATAATTTCAAGGGGTTGGACTGAATGGGTCCAACCCTTTTTGCGTTTGGGGGAGATTCTGTCCATCTCCTGTCCATCCTTTTGGGAAAGAGGATAGTGCTTCTGCAGAATTTGCGGGTACTGTTGGTGGTTCTTTTGCCCATATATCGACTGATAAATTTCTCTTTGAATTGTTTCGTTTGGGCGATAAACTGGTTGCCGAAATAGCCTGTTCAACTTCAGGAGCCCCTCATGTCCAGCGCAAATGGTGAAGTCGTCATCGATCTTGCCCAATCCAGAGAAGCCAATGCCCTAAAAGCCGAAGAGCTTATTCATCAGCCGGCCCTGCGCACCATTGCCCGGCTTATTGGCGACATCCTAAAGCGCCGCGAAGATTACGTCAGAGCACTTAATAGTAATAACAAGGGGCTCCCTGTACGCACTCACGACGTGATCACCATCAACGGGCAGCGAGGTGTGGGGAAATCTACGTTCGTGCTTAGTGTTTTAAAAATATTAGACAGCGAGGGGGTCAAGGGACTCTTGCCCAAAGGTGATTACGGCTTAGCTCCCAAGGAGAATTTTCACTGCTTGGATGTCATAGATCCCACGTTTCTGGGGGACAGGGAAGTGGTGTTGCTGACAATTCTGCAGCGAATTTATCAGGCCGTCGATGATCACAGAAAGAAGCGTTGCTCCTCTTTAGAGGAACATTCCGACCAACGGTACGAGTCATGGCAGGAAAAGTTACGCAGACTGGCCAAGGGACTGCAGGTTGTCGGTGAATTCGACAACGGAAATGGGAAAAACCCCGATGTTTCTTGGGAGGACGAGCAGTTCCTGCTGCATGAGGGCATCAGCAAGGCCAAGCATGGACGTGATTTTGAACGCGATTTTCGTAATATTATACATGATAGCTTGGCATTAATAGGAAGAGATGTATTTGTTCTAGTGTTTGATGATATTGATACTCGTATAGACTCTGGGTGGAAAGTGCTTGAAGTTATCAGAAAATACTTGACGACACCTGAGTTGATTGTGCTCCTTTCAGGAGATATTGGACTTTACGAAACAGTAGTTCGTAAAGAGCAGATGAAGCAATTTGATTTGAATCTAAAGTATTCTAAGGATGATGTCCGTAATACTGAGAGAGAAAATGAGCTCATAGGTATAGTAGATCAATTGACCGGACAGTATCTTATGAAAGTTGCTAAACCAAGCAACATGGTAGATATCTTGAACTTTGGAGAATACCTGCGTGGAGTCGATACAAGTATTCTTGTTAACAAGAGTGTTGGCCCTAAAGAGGTCGCCATAGATGTCTTGATGGTGTTGAAATATATTGTCAAAGAGTGCCTGTTCTATCGCTCGTCAGCGGAAGTTGAAGTTTATGCCAGAGTACTTGCCGACCATCCCGCTCGTACGGTTGTGGAGATTCTTAGGTGCTATAGCTCGATTGCGGATGATTCATGGGAAGTGAAGCCGGATGCCGCCAAGGGAGGTGATAAGCTAGGCCCAGCCGAGGGTATCAGTCCAGCCAAGGTGGCCAGTCCTGCCAGGAAGTCCTTTCATGCCGGACTGGCAAAGATTTTCTATGTCCCGTTGCATCGTCTTGGCTTTACCACTCATCAGATTCAAGGCATCGGTTCAGCCCAATCGTTTGGCGACCTGATCACGAATTTACATAAGCATGGTATGTTTCAGCATGGAGTTCGTCTGCTTCCTGAGTTTACGGAACAGGCGGCCAACGACGCCATGCTGGCTCTCGGAGCTTGCTGGGCAGAAGCGATGACCAGCAATCCAGCTTTGTGGTTGGAATATATGCTGAAGGTAAGCCTTACTAAGGAGTTGATGAGCTGGAGCGGCAAGGATGATGTCCTGGAGTACGTCAAGCATGTCGGACTGACCGATATTGCTAACAGTCTTAAAGTGGCTCGATTTTCCGTCAGTTACATTCAACAAAATCCAAGTGATAGTTCAGCGAAAAAGATGAAGTTTGGGACGCTAGGTACTTCTTCTTATAGGAACTATATAAAATCATGGCAAAAAAAATACGCAAGATTGCCATTCTCTAAGGTTGTTGCTTCCGGTGGTGAATTTACTTTTGTGTCTATATTTAGTATTATAGGTGCAGTGGTTGAGTTGTTGTCGCTTGGTGGTTCAGGACCTTTGTCGTTTGACGAACAAGTGAAGGTATTTCGTAATAAAATAGAAGATATGGCTCAGCTGCGATCTTATCCTGTATTCGGTTTCGCTCCAGTTTCTGGAGAGAAATCGGCAAGAATAAAACAAACGCTTAGTGCAATCGTCGCAGAAGATGTTGATGATATATTTTATGATATGGGATATGCCGAGGAGGCAGAAAATTTCATTAAGAACTTAGTTTTGTGGGGTAACTATTGGAAAAAGCAGGTGCGACCGGTGCCAGTCGCAGTTTGGTCCAAGGCGATGACTCGATTTTGTTACACCCTAGTGTCCATCGACAATGCCATCCCGATAGATAAAGCGCCTGTTGGCCGATATCTGCATAGATGTATAATTGCTTTTTTTAATGCCGTGCTAGTTGAGGAATATCTTCATCTGGGCGTTGACACCGGGACCGAGCGTGTGACTCTGGCTAATCCAGTTACTTCTGATCGAATTTTTTCCCGAAATCTTGCCGTGCTTGGTTTGGCTAAGCCTTTTGAATTTGAGTCGGAAGATCCCATAATTACTTGTGACATTGCTTATGACGAAAATGAAGATCCCTATGAGCAAGAGCAGAATGAGGAAATAAGAGAGGGCACAACTGAATACTCAGAGGATTTTAGGTTGTTTAGAATGCTTTTTAGTTGTCCCCTGTGGGGGCTGTTTTTGCGGGCTCCCACTAAAATCATGCATGGATATACTTACAATGTTTTTAATCAACACATTATCCATTCAAGTCAGTGCTGTGGTGGAAAGCTACCATACGTTAAATGCATCAAGTCTCTTGAAGTTGTTTATGCGGACTCGTCGAAAGATAGATGCCGATCTATTAATATGTACAAGCCTTTGAACATGATGTGTGGTCGTGCGGTTGAGGGAGATGGTTTGTCAGATACAACTATGAGGGGGGGTATCTTGTCATACTCATATGCCGGGCCATCTACTGCGCAATTGAGTTACTTTGAGGAAAATTCTTGGTCTGACACATACAAAAAGATGTTGAAGGACTATAGCACAGACATATGTGCATACGCGAAAATACTCGACGTAAAGGGCATTGAGTCGGAGGTCGATAAGTATAAAATATATGATTTATGGATGCCTTTGGAAAAATTGTATTATCCTAGTAGCAGGCTTAAGCCCACATCTTCCCGGTTTGTGAAACAGTTGCTTCCGAATTTCGCTAGCATCATTCTTCCTAAGATGAATCGAGAACCCAATCAGCTTCCTGCGTAGCCATGCCGGAACGTATTCATCGCATTTTCTTGACTGATCAATACATTCTGGCGATCTACCTTCGGAATGTATTCTCTCGCCTGGATGCGTTTAAGACCAGTGTCTTGCTGGCGGAACGCCGCATTGAGACACGGCAGCCTGATCACGCCATTAGGCATCGCTTGCAAGCTGCCCTGGATGATGTCCCTTCCGTAGGGCAGGCCGTGCGCGTCAGTCTGCAGAATTTGGCCGAGGGCCATCTCAGGTTTCGTGGGGACAAGCTGTATGTCCGCGAGGAGCGTCTCGCTGACTGGCAAAATTTGCTGACGACAATGTCCCCAGTAGTTTTGGCCAGCGTGGCCGCTTGGCTGCAATTTGGAGTCTCTCAGGCTGCCAGCGACACAGTGAGGCCTCGTGCCCGCTGGGACGGCGAATACGCGACCTGGGAACAGATGCTGCTACAGACGTTCTCTCATGCCACTTTGCCCCCTGGGCAAAACGCGTTTTTGGAAGACCTTGCCGTCCGGGAGGGGCTTGTCGAACTGCATATGCACCTCAACGGCACCACCGAGGCCGACTTCGTATGGCAATTCGCCTTGAGCCGCCCCAAGCTGATGGCCTGGAACCTCAGGAAGGCAGCCAACGGAAAGTTTCGCGTTCAGGAATTTCTGGCCCAACACCAGTTGACCAGTGTCTGGGACTACTACCTTCTATTGTTGAAAGCCCGTCGTCTGCGCGACTTTATCGTCCGTATCCTGCTCAATCGGCCAGGGAGGTACCGCAACGGTCAAGGCCAGGAGCGGCAGAGCGACGATTCGGAACATAGCTATTCCAGTCGGGCAGCACTCAAGTATGCCCTTACGGCAGCCGGCGCGATGGACTCGTCCTGGATCGCCTTGTTGGGCGGCATGGATCATCCAATGGCTGTGGCCTACCCTTGTCAGTTTCCCTGCGGCGGGGGTAAATCCGTTCGGCTGGTCCGTCTTGAAGCTTTGATGTTGGCCCGGGCCTTTCGCCATCTGGGCCGGGGCCATGATGTGTTTGATCGGGCGCTGCATATCTATCTGCTTTTACAGAGTCGTTGCCAACGGCTCATTGTGCAGCAGGCCGAGCAATTCGGATTCGATCAGTTTCAAAAAATACCGGAAAATGACCTACGTTGTGGCGTAGAACAAAGATACGAAGACCGTTTCCACCAGTTACATGGTATGCATGGCCCGACTATGGGCTATGTTGAGGGACGATTTGCTCCAAAGGATACACGGAAAAGCAATTTTCTTTTGTTGAAGGGCATTCGTGAGGGATATGACAAGGCCTTCCGTACTCCTGAAAGGTCGTCCTCTTGTCCGCGATGCCGCCCACCCGTTACGGTGCTATCCGAGCGCACTCCGTCTCGACCCTTCGATCTGGCCCTTGTGGCACATTTCATCAAAACTCAGCAATCTGGAAAGGATGATGGAGTTTGCCGTCACTATAAGCTCCGCCAAAGCTTAATGAAAAAGGGGAGAGCGTTGTTGCGTACGCGCCAACTTCACCCTGAGTTCGCCAAACGCCTCGTCGGTGCGGACGCTGCCAACAATGAACTAGACGCACCTCCAGAAGTCTTTGCTCCGCTGTTCCGCCTGCTGCGCCGGGGGGGGCTCTGCAAGTTCACCTACCACGTGGGGGAGGATTTCATCACGCTTCCCTCGGGCCTACGGGCCGTGCATGAGGCCATCGACTTTCTGGAACTCCAAGCAGGCGATCGCATCGGTCATGGCACAGCCTTGGGCATGGACCCTGGATACTGGTTGAGATGCCGTAACAATACCCTCCACTGCGCCCGGGGCGAGTGGCTCGACAATTTGATCTGGGCCTACGGCCTCCTTCGGTACAAGGGGCACTGTTTGTCCGCCTGCCAACAACTGCGCGACGATATACGAGCCGGGTATCGCGAACTCTGGGGTACGGCAGCCCCTGATGTGGATCTGCTGATCGAAGCTTGGCAATTGCGTCACCTTGATCCCCTGGCTGCGCTCAGTCTGGATGGAGACATGCCGTCCTTGGGCGGCTGGGATGTCGAGGCCGACAGGGTTCGGCAAAGCAAGAGAAATCTCCCCGAGGCTTTCGACATCTTCAAGCGTTACCACACCAAACCGCAGAAAAAATGGAATGAAATCATACCGGTTTCCAAGCATCCTTTCACCGTCCCCGTGCTACAGGTGCTCCAGGATGCTGTGATAAAGATGACATGCCAGAAATGCATCGCCGTGGAGGTGATGCCTACCAGTAATTTACGCATCAGCGACTATGAACACATCTACGATCATCACGTATTCCGTTGGCTCAACAATAAGGGTGGACGCCCTGTCCCTACGGTCGTCATCGCCTCCGACGACCCGGGCATTTTCGCCACCAACCTGCGCAACGAAATGGGACTCATCCACAAGGGGCTGTGTCAGATGGAAGGCCTGGACGAGACCAGGGCCAACAACATCCTTCAAGATCTCCACGATACCGCTCGCAGGTACCGTTTCGGGCTGGGCCTTCCCAGGAAAATTTAACTCGTGAAGCCACCACTATGACCAACACCGCCTCGGCCCAGACACCGGAGCAGCTTGCCCGGATAAAAATCGATGCGCTTCTGGCGTCGGCGGGTTGGGTCATCCAGAATGCCGGGGATATGAACCGCAAGGCTTCGCTTGGTGTTGCCGTTCGCGAGGTGCAGCTTTCTTCCGGTCCTTGCGACTATCTTCTCTTTGTAGATGGCAAGGCGGCTGGCGTTGTTGAGGCCAAGGCGGCCGGCGCGACGCTCAGCGGCGTGGCCGAGCAGTCTGATCGGTATATGGGGTCTGTTCCATCACATTTTGCCAAGTGGTCCGACACCCTCGTTTTTGATTACGAGTCTAACGGCGAGGAAGTCCAATTCAAGGACATGCGCGACCCCAGGCCACGTTCCCGGCGCATTTTTGCCTTTCATACCCCCGAAATCCTGCTTGCCTGGCTGCGGCAGGACGCATCGTTACGGGCTAAACTTGCTTCGCTGCCGCCGATTGAACCGGCCCGGCTTCGGGACTGTCAGATAGAGGCTATAGACGGTCTGGAACGGTCCCTGGCCAGGGACGAACCCCGCTCGCTCATCCAGATGGCCACGGGGGCGGGCAAGACGTTTACCGCCTGCACGTTCAGTTATCGGCTCATCAAGCACGCTGGGGCGCGGCGCATTCTCTTTCTGGTGGACCGCAAGAACCTGGGCGACCAGACGTTGCGCGAATATCAGGATTACCATCCTGTCGGGGCTGCCAACCGCTTTACGGACACGTACATCGTCCAGCACTTGCACTCCAATCGTATCGACCCGGACGCCAAAGTGGTCATTACGACCATTCAGCGGCTGTACTCCCTGCTTCAGGGAAAGGAATTGGACGACGAGGCCGAGGAGGGGTCGGCGTTCGAGACGTGGAACGGCCAGGAGGGGGGCATTCCTCCGGTCAGATATAATCCCGACATCCCTATTGAGACTTTTGATTTTATCATAACTGACGAATGCCACCGCTCGATTTATGGGCTTTGGCGGCAGGTGTTGGAATATTTCGATGCGTACATCATCGGTCTGACGGCCACGCCTTCACGGCAAACGCTGGGTTTTTTCAATCAAAATCTTGTGTCCGAATATCCGTATGAGCGGTCGGTGGTGGACGGGGTCAACGTCGGCTACGAGGTCTTTCGGATTAGAACCCGGATTACCGAGCAGGGCGACACGGTGGAGGCGGGGTATGCCGTGCCTGTGCGCGACAAGCGGACCCGGGCGCTTCGTTACCGGCAGCTTGACGAGGACATGGATTACTCCGGGCAGGAGCTGGATCGGTCGGTCACTGTCCCGAACCAGATTCGCACCGTCATTCGGAGCTTCAAGGATGCCCTGTTTACCGAGCTTTTCCCGGACCGGTCTGGGGAATGGGTTCCCAAGACGCTCATTTTCGCCAAGGACGACAACCACGCCGAAGAGATCGTGCATATCGTCCGGGAGGTCTTTGGCGAGGGCAACGAGTTTTGCCGCAAGATCACCTATCGGAACACCTCGGACAAGCCTAAGGCGTTGATTAAAGGCTTCCGGGTCGATCCCATGCCCAGAATCGCCGTGACCGTGGACATGATCGCCACGGGCACAGACGTCAAACCCATTGAGGTTTTGCTTTTCATGCGCGACGTGCGCTCCCTTGGCTATTTCGAGCAGATGAAGGGCCGGGGCGTGCGCTCCATTGAGGCTGCGGATTTGCAGGCCGTGACCCCGGACGCCCGGACCAAGACGCGCTTTGTGCTTGTGGATGCAGTCGGCGTCACGGAAAGCGAGAAGACCGCTTCCCAGCCGTTGGAACGCGTCCGGGCCGTCGCCTTCGACAAACTCCTGACCCAAGTTGCCCAGGGGCGGCGCGATGCGGACGGGATTTCGAGTCTGGTCGGGCGGCTGGCGCAGTTGGAGCGTAAGATCGACCCTGAGGACGCGCAGCGTGTTGCCGCCGCCACGGGCGGGCTTTCGCTGCACGGCATGGCGGCCGGCCTTTTGAGTGCCATCGACCCGGACAGGCTTGAACAAGCAGTTCGGGACACGCATGGCGACCCGGCCCAGGCGACCGAAGCACAGCGGCAGGAGATTGAGGAGCAGCTCAAGGACGAGGCTTGCGCGGTTTTCGATAATCCGACGGTGCGCAATCTGCTGATCGACCTGTGGCAGAAATCGCAGCTCATCATTCATGAGACGGCTACGGACGAGGTCTTGTCGGCCGGCTATGACCTCAACATCGCCCGGGGAAAGATCACGAGTTTCCGGGAGTTCATGGAGCAGCGCAAGGACGAGCTGCTCGCCCTACAAGTGCTTTACAATCAGCCCTATGCCAAGCGCCAGTTGACCTATGCCTCGGTCAAGGAGTTGGCCGACCGGATCAGCGACCGCCCGTTTCATCTGACCACGGCCGACGTCTGGCAGGCCTATAAGCGGCTGGAGGCCAGCCGGGTCCGGGGCGCGCCGTCGGATAAGGTCTTGACGGATATCATTTCCCTCGTCAGGTTCGCCCTCGGCCGCGACACCGAGCTGGAGCCCTTCGGCGTCAAGGTGGAGCAGCGCTTCAATCTGTGGATCGGCCGCCAGAAAAAGGCCGGCAAGGAATACTCCGAGGAGCAGATGGGATGGCTGCGGCTGATCCGCGACCACCTGTCCGCCAACGTGGAGATAGCGCCTCGGGATTTCCTGGAATCGCCGAGCCTCAACGGCCAGGGCGGGCTGGTGGCGGCGCGGCGAGCGTTCGATGGTGAGCTGGAGGGGATTTTGAACGATTTGACTGATGCTTTGGTTGCTTAAGTGATTTGGGAATTAAATGATGGAGGTGCTTTGCCTCCAGGATGGATTGTGGCGTCGCTTGCACAAGTAGTAGATATCAAAGGTGGCGTGACGGTTGATAAGAAAAGGTCGGTTGTTGGTGGTGTTGAAGTCCCTTATCTTCGAGTCGCTAATGTTCAAGATGGCTATATTGACCTTGGTGAGGTTAAAAGCATTGTTGTCACAACGGATATCGTTGATAGATTAAAGTTGATGCCTGGAGACATTCTTTTGAATGAAGGCGGGGATAGAGATAAGCTCGGGAGAGGATGGGTATGGCAAGGGCAGTTGCCCGTGTGCATTCATCAAAATCATGTATTTCGTGCGCGGCCTTTTTTAGGGGATTTGTCTTCTAAATTTTTATCGTTTTACACAAATGCGTTTGGTAAGAAGTATTTTTTTGATGAAGGAAAGCAAACAACGAATCTTGCTTCAATTAGTCTCTCAAAGCTTAAGGCCCTGCCAGTCCCGATAGCGCCAGCGAACGAACAAGTCCGCATCGTCTCCAAAATAAAAGAACTCTTTACCGACCTGGACAAGGGCGAAGAGTCCTTGCGCCGAGCGCAGGCGTTGCTCAAGAAGTACCGTCAGTCCGTTCTCAAGGCGGCAGTGACGGGCGAACTGACCCGCGAATGGCGCGAGAAGAATAAGGACCGCCTGGAGAGTGGGGAAGCCCTTCTTAAGCGTATCTTGAAAGCTCGCCGCGAGGCCTGGGAAAAGGCCGAGTTGGCGAAGATGAAGGCCAAGGGGAAAAAGCCCAAAGACGACTCGTGGGAGGCCCGGTATGTGGAGCCGGCGGGGCCGGTTGCGGCGGGGTTGCCGGAGTTGCCGGAGGGGTGGACGTGGGCAAGCTTGGGGCAGTTACTTTCAGAGCCATTGAAAACGGGATTTTCAATTAAGGGGACAACTGTTCCACCCGGAGTCCCTTCGTTAAAGTTAAACGCTATTGGTGATAGTAGAATTGATTTTTCAAAAGTAAAGTATTTACAAGTCCCAGAAGATACTGTCTTGGATATTCAGGTACGAGAAGGTGATTTCTTTATAGCGAGGGGGAATGGTTCTGTTGATCTTGTGGGGAGAGGTGCGACGGCGCAAAATGTGAATGGTTTTTTTATATATCCAGATATTATGATACGATTAAGATTTTTGAGTGCTGCAAATTCTAGTCAGTTTGTGCAAAATATTTGGGAAAGCATGTTTGTCAGAAAACAGATAAAATTAATGGCTAAAACGACTGCGGGTATATATAAAATTTCTCAAGCGCAAGTCATGTCTATTGTTATCCCAATCCCACCTCTTGATGAACAGAAAGTGATCGCTCAGCGGATTGTAATGTCAAACGAGTTGAGCGTTCGTAGCGCGAATGAATTTAGTAGCATTTTGAGGATTAATGATTCTCTTCGCCAATCCATCCTCAAATCCGCTTTCACCGGCAAACTCGTCCCGCAAGACCCCAATGACGAGCCTGCCTCGGAGCTGCTCAAGCGTATAGCGGCGCAAAAGGCCGCCCAGGCGGATTCCCGCCCGCGCCGTGCAACCGGCCCCTGGAAGAAAACAACCCAGTCCAAGCCGACAGTGCAAGTAGCAGCCCCGGCGGCAGTGCCGGCAACGCCCTTTGCTCCTGTTCCGGCTGTCCCGAAAAGGTCCATTCAGACTTTGGCCCAACTTCGTAAGGCCGCCAGCCTGTCCCAGGCGGCCCTTGCCAAGGCGGTCGGCCTCAACCAAGCCTATATATCGCAGATGGAAACCGGAAAACGCGCCGTGACCGAGGAGCAGCGGCAGGCCCTGGCCAAGGCGCTCGGCGTCGGCCCGGATGCTCTGCTGTAACGCTATGCCGTCCATATGCATCATCACCGGCCCCGATGGCGCGGGCAAGACCACCTTCGCCCGGGAATATCTGCCCAACGAGGGACGAACACATGCAGCCTAACGGCTCCGAATCCGATCAACACAGGCGCAATATCAAAATCGCCCTGACGCGCGCCTCCGGCCGCGCCGAGAAAATCGCCCGCGAGATGAGAACTCCCCTCGTCTTGTGGGAGGATGGCCGCGTTGTGGAAACCCAGCCCATACAATCCGTGAACGCCTGCTGTGAGCCGCAAGCGGCATCTAGGACGACGAAATAGCCATGGCCGAGAATTCTTCCCTTGTTTCCAAAGTCTGGAGCTATGCCCATGTATTGCGCGACCAGGGCATATCCTACGGCGATTACGTCGAGCAGATCACCTATCTCCTGTTCCTCAAAATGGATCAGGAACGCTTCGACTATCTGGATGAGCCGTCGATCATACCCACAGATTTGCGCTGGGGGACGCTCATCGTCAAGGATGGCGACGAACTGGAATTGCATTACCGGCATGTACTGGAAAGTCTGGCGAAAAAAAACGGCATCATCGGCACGATTTTTCACAAGGCCCAAAACAAGCTGACCGATCCCTCAAAGCTCAAGCGCGTTGTCTCCCTCATAAACGAGGAGACCTGGATCGGCATGCAAATGGACGTGAAAGGCGCGATCTACGAAGGACTGTTGGAGCGCAATGCCGCCGAGGTCAAATCCGGGGCAGGGCAGTACTTCACGCCGCGCCCGGTCATACAGGCCATGGTCGAGGTCATGCGCCCGAAAATTGGGCAGACCCTGTGCGATCCCGCTTGCGGCACGGGCGGCTTTCTGCTCGCCGCTTATGAGCACATGAAGGAGCAATCCCGGGACAAAGGGATGCAACGCAAGCTTCGGGAAGACACTTTTTTCGGTGTGGACATCGTGGGCGAGGTCGTGCGCCTGTGCGCCATGAACCTGTATCTGCATGGCATAGGCAATGGGGAAAGCCCCGTCCATCAGGGCGACGCTCTGGCAAGCAAGCCGAACATGTCCTATGATATGGTCCTGACCAACCCGCCCTTCGGCAAGAAATCAAGTTACAAGATCGTCGGTGAAGACGGGAACATCAAGACCCAAAAGGACAGCTACGAGCGCGACGACTTCAAATTCACCACCTCGAACAAACAGCTCAATTTTTTGCAGCACGTCATGAGCATCCTTGCCATAAACGGAAAGGCGGCCGTGGTGTTGCCGGACAATGTGCTTTTCGAGGCCGGCAGCGCCGGAGAAGGCTTGCGCAAACGCCTCCTCGACGCCTTTGATTTTCACACACTGCTGCGTCTGCCAACGGGTATTTTCTACAAGCAGGGCGTCAAAGCGAACGTGCTATTTTTCGACAAGAAGCCCGCTGCCAAAGTGCCTTGGACCAAGAATCTTTGGATTTACGACTTCCGTACCAACATCCATTTCACGTTGGTCGAACGCCCCTTGAAGCTCGCGGACATGGTCGATTTCATCGACAGCTACAGCACCGATAACCGTGCCGCCCGTAAAGAAACGGAACGCTTCAAGTGCGTCGCGTATGAGGAGCTTGTCAGCCGGGACAAGCTGAATCTTGACATCTTTTGGCTCAAGGATGAAGGCCTGGAAGACCTGGACAACCTGCCCGCGCCGGCCATCCTCGCGGCCGAAATCGTCGAAAATCTGGAAGCGGCTCTGGAGCAGTTTCGGGCAGTGGCGGAAGAGTTGAATCAACAAGAGGATGTGTAGCCATGGCCAACGGCGAAATTACGTTGTGGGGCATACATGCTGGCAAGACGGGTGATGCCGACACGCTTTTTCTCAAGAAAAACGTCATCGCCATCGGCTGGCACCATCTGGGCGATTTGGCCAAACTCCCGCCGGATCGTGAAGCCTACAAGGCGGCCGTGGCCAAGGCATACCCGGAAAAAAAGCCCGGGGCCATCCCGAACAATGCCGGGCAGCTTTTTCGTTTTGTCCACGAGATGAAGACCGGGGATTTGGTGGCCTATCCCTCCAAGCGCGACCGCCAGATTCACCTTGGCCGCGTGGAAGGGGAGTACCGCTTCGACGCCAAACTGGAGCCGGGATATCCCAATCTACGCCCGGTCAAATGGCTCAAGGCCGTTCCCCGCACGAGCTTCAGCCAGGGGGCGCTCTACGAGATCGGCTCGGCCATGAGTCTCTTTCAGATCAAAAACTACGCCGAGGAATTCCGTGCCGCCCTGGAAGGCAAGACCGCTTCCCCGCCGGTCGATCAGGACGAGAGTGTGGCAGTGGTGGCCGAAGAGATCGAGCAGACCACTCGTGACTTTATCCTCAAACGTCTTGCCCAGGAGTTGAAGGGGCATCCACTGGCGAAATTTGTCGGCCACCTGCTTGGTACGATGGGGTACCGCACACGTGTATCACCCGAGGGGCCTGACGGCGGCGTGGACATAGTTGCCCACAAGGACGAACTGGGCTTCGAACCGCCTATCATCAAAGTGCAAGTGAAAAGCACCGAGGGCAATATCGGCGACCCCATCGTGTCAGCGCTCTATGGCAAGGTCGCACAAGGCGAATTCGGACTCCTTGTCACGCTCGGCGGATTTACGAATCAGGCGCGGAATTTTGCCAAGGCCAAAAGCAACTTTCGTCTCATTGACGGGAACGAACTCGTTGATTTGATCTTGCAACACTACGACCAATTCGATTCCAGGTATAAAGGGCTATTCCCGTTGAAGCGCGTCTACGTGCCGGAAGCCATTGATGGCGGCGGCGAGGGATAACCGTCGTATAGCCTGTCTAATGCTTTGTGTAAAGTAAATTTATTTGTTTTGTGTAGATTTGGCGTTGTGAATTTGTGTGACAGGCGTTGTTTTTGATTTTATATAATGCTATTAATCTATTTTTCGTCAATAATCCATCCATAAATGCTTCCTTTTTTGTCTTGAGGGAAGCAGAATTTGCGATTACTTCTCCACTCAGTAGACCCATCTGAATAGCAGTCGAAGAATTTATTGATGCCGCCATTAAGCCTTGAAAAGCGATTGGCAAGTTTCCCATCCTCCGACAAGGACCATTTGACCAGGGCCATGTCACTTGGAGATTTAATAGCCTTAGCAGTCCAGGATGCAACTTCCGGGAGTCTTTCAAGCTCAACTCGATAATCCGCGTCGCGAATCTCGAACCCCCATTTGTACCCGCCATAGAGAGATCCTATCGCGAGGATAACGGTGAAGACGCAAGCGACGCAGAACCATCTGAAACGGCTCGTTTGAATCCTTGCGTTCAAGACTTTCTCAGAGTTTTCGACCACGAAATCGACAAGCCGTGCTTGAATCTCCCGTTCGCGTTGTTCGATATTTTTCTCCGCAATGTCGCCCGCGATCTTGGCTGAGCGGTTGATTTGCTCGGCGATTTTGCCGGGAATTTTGCCAGCGAGGGACTCAATATGTCCGCATAGGACGGCCAACAGAATTTCTGGGTTGTTCGGGTCGAGCTCGTAATTGATGACAACGCGCTGGACATGATTCTTCACGTCATCAGGGAGCCCTTGAAGCAGCTTATCCAGTAAAGTCATATGCTCTCCTCCACGCCCAGAGAAATACCAGCGGTTGTCACGGCATGTTTGAATCCTTCAAGAAAGTGGAAGATGTTGCTTCGTTCTGCCCGGCGAAGCAGAGAGGATTTCAAGGCCGGGGTAAATCCGAGGTTGTAAAGGTCCAGGAGGGCGTATTCCCGACCACGTAGCTGCGGCATGGCTATAAGCGCACCCTGATGTTGATGGAGCAGTGCCTTGCCTCGACCACCTACCGTGTTCCCTTGAACGTCGGTAAAACCATCGAAGAAAAGGAAGTCCTCTGGCGCGCCGAAGAAGAGGTTTTTCACGGCCACATAATCGACATCCGGTCCGAACATGTTGATAGTCTTGACAACATTGCTCGCCGAGGCGTGTACGATGGACATGACGATGACGACAGTGATGGCAACGCCTGCGTTCCGGTATTCCTGGACGAGTGCCTGAATGCCATTTTCAGCCCTGATGATAGTCGTGAGAGTATCAACCGCGCCGCCCGGCAGGTCGAAAAGGAGGACGTCGGCATCAAGGTCCAGGGCGTTGACAACGTTATCTCGCCCCACCTTGTCCCGGATGTCGAAGGGGAAAACGCCTCGGACGGGGTCTTGATCCGGAATGAGCCTGCCATTCTCGCCTCGCTCTCCATAATATTGGAGAAGTTGGCCGACGTTTCCATCTGCATCGAAGGCGCCAACGGTCATATTCCGGTCAAACCTGAGCACATCGAGAAGGGCACGGGAGAAGGTGGACTTGCCGGGGCCGCCTTTCTGGCTGAGTACGAAGATTGCGCGTCGCATTACGTCTCCTCGTCGAATCCGGCGTGTGTTGCCGAAGGGGTGAGTGGAGGACCTGCCGGTTGCTTGTATTCGACCTCCGGCGTCTGGTTCTGCGTCTGGGGCTGAAGAGAAGGTCTCGCGGGCATTGGCCTGGCTGTGTGGTCGTTGCCGGGGAAAGGATGCCTCTGGATCAGCTCAAACAGCTCTGACAGAATTGTCGTACGTTCCTGTTCCGAAAGATCTTTCAAAAACTTGAGGTCCTTCGCCACTTCAAACCGCTCCCATGCGGCCAAGCCAAGGCGCTGGAAATAGTCTTCGACTTCCTTTCCGGCGGAATGGACACGAAGCATTGCGCTGGCAAAGCACAGAGAGCCAAAGACCGTCTTGAGGGAAAGGCCTTTGAAGCCTGCTTTGACAGCCAATCCGCCAAGCTCGTATTTGATTCGCTGTTCCGCTTTGCGAAGTTGGGCCTTTGCTCTGTTTTCCGCCGCTATGGCGCGATTTTTCCGCTCCAAGGCGCGCTTGAGCTGTTCTTCTGGTGTGAGTTTGTTTTTCTCCATATTCTTCCTCCTTAACGGCCTAAATCAAACTCTCGTCCTTTGGTCCTCACGCGTTCGTGATTGGGAGCTCGTTTCATTGAAAACTCAGGTCTAAAACCGATGCTGGCCCTGGCAACTCGTTTTTGGCCCATCTGGATCGCCAAGGCACGTAAGTCCCTGGTGTTGGATTGGTCGATGAAGAATTTGAGCTGTTCCTTGTGGCGGGTCAGGCCGACATAGCTCGTGCGGGATTCCCAGTTGCGGCCATGCAGGCAGTAGACGGTCGTCTGGGTCTTTCCTTGGCCACGATAAACCGTTCCGGCGTAGCCTAGGGCGAAGTCCCGGAACTCCTTGGCATTGAAGGCGACTTCCTGGCCGGCGTCGGTGAGTACGTTGACTTTGTCGCCGTCGATCCATTTGATCGTCCCAAGTGAGCCGTTAAAGATGTCAGCCTTTTTGTCCGTTCCATGGAATTGAATTCTGTCGCCGATGCCGAAGGTCTGCGTGCCCTTGCAGGTCTCGAATTCATGGTTGCCGACGATGTCGCCACGCTTCGCCAGGATGTCCCGCAGGTGCATGTTCAACTCGTTCACCTCGGCGTTGGTCCCCGCGTAGACAAATCTCGCCTGGGTCGGATCGCATGACATGTCCTTGGTCCATTCCCTGACGAGGGCTTCTTTCTGGCTTGAGGCATTTGGTAGCCAATGAAGGAAGCCTTTGCGTTCCTGGTATCGCTTGAGGCCATCGAGGAACCGGCCTTCGGAGAAGTTGGCGCTGGCCTCTTTCTGCCAGTCGGACTCTTGCCTGCGAACTTTGGTGATCTCTGCCGAACCGAATCTGTGGCGAAATTCTGTGAACATGCCGCCTCTGGCAACGGAGGCAAGCTGCCTGTCGTCGCCAATCAGGATCACCTTGGAGTCTGCTCTTGTGGCGTTGCTAAAAATTTTCTCCATGATTTCCGTGTCGAGCATGGCCGCCTCGTCAACGAGAAGGACGGTCCTCTGGTCCCACTTTTGCGATCTGGCGTTATTCTCCTGATGCCAGACGGCAGAATGGGCGGTACTGGCCTCGGCAAAGCCATCTGTTTTCATGTCCTGGGCCACGGTGTTGGTTGGGGAGAGCCCCACGACACGAAAGCCGGACTTCTCGTAGGCCTCACGGATGGCACCCATGGTGTAGGACTTGCCGGCTCCGGCTCGGCCTTCGATGATTTTTAGCCCCCCAGGTGCTATGGCATGGCGGAAGGCCTGTTCCTGCTCTGGGTCCATGGTTCTAGAGTGCAAGGCGCGTTGGATGGCTCTCGGCTGAGGCATAGGCGCGGCGTCCTGATTCCTGCACCTGGCCATGTCCATGACCCGCTTTTCTTGTTCAAGTACGTCCCGAGTGGTGAATCCCACGAATTTGCCGGGATCATGGTCGTAGAGCCGGATGAGGTTCTCCTGGGAAAGGATCTCTTTCTTGAGATTGGCGTTGCCTTCGGGCGTGCTGGTGACCTTGGAAACCAGACGGGAGATGTCGCGTTCGCTAAAGATGGATTTGTTCCGGGTCAGTTGGGTAAGCATTTCCTCGGGGGGGAGTTCGGCGTTTTCCGCCTGGATGCCTTCATTGATTTCCCGCTTGACCGCCTGCCCGCCTTTTTGATGCCAGGCTGGGCCAACATGCTTCTGGCTGATCTTGCCGATCGAATCCACTTCGAGATCCAGACCATGGGACTTGAAATAACCATTCTGAAAATTTGCCCATTCCTGGCCCCAATCGTCCTTCTGGAGGACAAACTTTCCTTTGGCGAAGCCAGGGTTCAGGTGCCTCGCCTTGGGGCCAAAGCCGCTTTCGCCAAGAGTTCGGGTCGAGATGAGAAGATGGGCGTGTGGGTTGCCGTCCCCTTTGTCGTGGAAGACCATCTCGACGACCAAGCCATGTTTAGTGAAATGCTCGCGGGCGAATTGCCGGGCCAGTTCAAGCACGTGTTCACGTGAGAGGCCCTCATCCGCTGGAAGGGCCAAAACCATGTGCTTGGCGAGCTGAGCGTTTGTCTTGATCGTTCCGTCCTTTTTCAGGTCAGCCGCCTCAGCGGCGTTCCAGAGCGTTTCACTTGAAACCCATTTCTCCTTGAGTTGTTCAGGGACAAGAAGTTCAGAATGAACAAACTCGTTGGGCTCGTCAGCGAGCTTTTCCGTGAAGTCGAATTGCCTGCCGGTTGAGTTTTGTATTTTTCGATCCCGGTTCAGGTACGAGGAAAGCCCAACCGCCGATCCGCCGTTGCGGGTGGAAATGATCTCCATTCTGGCAAAGGCTATCGCCATTTTCCGTTTCCCCTTTCTGCCTCGCAGAGCGCAATCATTTTTCCGAAGGATAAAATGTATATTGCGTCTGCTGCCGCTACGTCTTGGGTGTTTCTGCCTTTCGTTTTAGTTCCGAAAATTCCGAAATAATTTTAGAGAGGATTTTTTTGTGGTTCAACAGCATCGACTCTTTGTGGTTTTCATTCCAATAGTGTCTTAGATATTGCACTTCGGGACCAAACTTCTTCTCGAGAAGTTTTTCTTTTTCTGATGGCTCAAGAGAGTTCACCCATAATTGGAATAAATCGTTGGCAGCAGAGTCGTAGGCTTGTTTGGCTGCGTGAGCCGAGTGTTTTTGGTCAAATATGATTTGATCTTCCGATGAGACATACCCATTGGGAGAGCGATAGTATCCATTTTGTGCAATAGAATTATAAAAATATCCAAGAGGTTTCGCGACAATTTTCCCAGTTCCATCAATAAGAGTCCCGTGCTCAAGTTCCCAATTGAGATGGTCAAGTGATAGAAGAAGATTGGTCAAAGGGAAGTCATGTTTCTCAAGAGTCGAGACGAATTGTCGGATTTGATTTGGACAAAGTCCGTGCGCCGCTAGTTTTGGATATCTGCGAGAAATGTCATCAGGCGTTAAGGTCATGATTTTTTCTTTGATAGTGTATGTACTTCTTTCTATCTGGTCACAGGGTGATGGGGTGGGTGTCGAGATCGTCTGGACATGCGGAGTGTCGATGAGCGAAAGGGGGAATTCTAATCCATGAACTTCGCAGAATAATGTGCAAAGTTTAATGTTAAATTTGAAGGACAATCCCTGTATCTTCCCTGTTCTTTTCGGATATGGCCTAATAAATCCAAGATGTGAGAGCGTTTTTACGTTTCCCCTTACTGTTCCTCTTGGGATTTTTACTTGGATAGATATTTGGTCATATGAAATTATCCTTTTCAAGTTCATAATGATGAACTTCAGTACTAAGATTTGGTTGCTGTTGAGGCCTGCCAGGAGGTCGCTCGTTGATAGTTCTGAGATATCAGGCTGTTGATGGTTCCGTGCCTTCTTGGTATTTTGTGCTTGGGTGTTGGGCAGGATGTTTACTCGCCTGCTTTGCCGCCTGTCTGCTTGGGAGGTTGAGGTGGAGGCTGTTGAGGCGGATGTTGGCTTGGCTGCCAAGCGGCCTGCTAGTTTTGTTGCCTTTCTTTTTATGTTCATTTGAGCTCTCGTGGCTAACCTGAAGCAGAAAAGTGAATTTCCTCGCCTTGGTCGTTGTCTATCGTTGCTTCGAGTAAGACGAATCGCGCGCCGAATCAGCCAATCCTGAAGACACAACGCGTTCATGCCTTAGGTCGCGGCAAAGAAAGAAACCTATGAAGATGATTGTTGTCCTTGCCGCCTGGGGCAAGATGTAAACCGAGAGAAAGGAGTTGCACTCGGTAAGGGGGGGCATTGCTGCAGGCAGACAGACAAAGACTATGCGTTCAGCTATGTTACGACCATTGGCAGAACGAAGAGTCTCTTCTGTTTTGTGCTTTGACTTGTCGAGCTTGTGTCGTTCTTTGGGGGGCAGTTTTGGGTACGAACGTGCGGTCCAGGTGTCTTCCTGGCTTGTTTGGAAGTTTTGCCACCAACCGGAAGCAGGCGGGGCAGGATGGAACGTATACGCTCCATCTTCTCCACGCTCCTTACAAGTAGTGAGCCCGCACTGATGGAGATTGCCTCCGGCGATAATCTCGTCAGGATCGAGACCAGTACGTTTAAGCACATCCTGAAATTCGAGAACTGGGTTACTCATGGCAATCCCAGCCCTAGTCAATCATGGAGGATCTTTCTTCAAGCCAGGCAATGAGATCCTCACGAAGGTAGCCGACCGTCCCACCGACGCGTACCCGCCTCGGCCCAGTTCCTTCGCTATCGAGGTTGGCTAAATATCCCTGTGAGATGATGCCGCCGAGATAACGGTCAATCTTTTTACGGGCCAAGATCGGCGGGAGAGTTTCCCGGAGGGTGGAGAGATCAACAGGGCGGGCGTTTTTTTTAGAAAAAGACATAAGAGCTACCTCCTCGTACTAAGTGAAGTTGCGAAGAAGTAGCAGACCAGAGTTTAAAGCAAGGGGGTTGTTTAAAGTGTTTTTTTCGCTTCGGAAAAATAAATTTGGGCAGTTGCTTTTAGGATTGAGGATTCCTTTTCTTCTTTCTCTCTACCCCCGGATTTGTTATGTATAGTCCAAGAGTATATAAGTGATTCGGTTGCTTCGTCTATGTAGAAAGAATATTTTCCATGGCAAAGTTTGTTTGATTCATTATAGTGTGATATGCGTTTCCACTCTTCTTTGAACGTAATTTCTTTGTTTTTGCTTAGTGAATCAATGAAAATTGCTATTAATTCTTTTCTCGGAGTGTGCTTCCCTCCCCCGTCTTTTGCGCCTGCTAAAGTTTTAAATGATCTATAAAATTTTATCTCATTAGAAAATTGTACTAAGTTTCTCGCGAATAGCAAGGTTTCGTAAACGATTACAGAGGGATTGTTTCCATTTAATGCGCATATGATTCTATCAATTCCGTTTATTGCCTCGGCGAATGCTAAAATCTTGTACCGGCGTATAAGGTCTTCTCCGTCTGATGCCATATCGATAAATGCTTCTTCAGTCTCTGTGTTTAGATTCTTTAGAGAATCGTAATCTAACATATAGCCAGACTGTCTATTTTTAATAAAATCTTTATTGTGTCCACAACAAAGGAGGCAAAGCTCAAAAGACAATACGTTGTTTGTCGATATGCAATTTATAATTTCTTGTTGGAAAATTTTTAATGATTTAATTGTTGCGTCTGTTCCTATTGGAAAAAGATTGGTTGCAGCTGATCTTGCATTTACAGCCGAGGTTTCAAATAATATCATGTTTATAAATGATGTTATCGGGTTGGATTCTTCGTTGTCAGGGTATAGTAATTCATTGTGCTGATTAAATGATGATTTGGGTTGCTCTTTATGTCGCTTTTGTGGTTTTTTGTTTTTTGACATGCGCAAGCTCTGCTTTGTTTTTTATTTTTTTGTTGCTTGTGTTGTGTGTCAAATATACGTTGTGGATATGAGGGAATCTGCATTTGTTCGGCTAGTTATCCCTCATGTGCATAATGCGTTCGTCTCTCTTTATCGTATTCATGCTGGTTTCAAGAGTTTTGACCGCCCGGCGCAGTTTGTCCGGGGAAAGGTGGCTGTAGCGCTCCGTCATGGCCAGTGTGCCATGTCCCATAAGCTCTTTGACCGAATACAAATCGATGCCTTGCTCGACCAACCAAGAGGCGAAGGTGTGGCGCAGGGTATGGAAGACGACCTTCTGGCGTGGATCGGTAACACCATTGTTGAGCCCCTGGGCGGCAACCACGCGGTTGAACGTCTCGGAAATTTGGACGATACGGCCACCATTGGCGGAGGGAAACACGAGATCGTCGGGACCTCGGCGTTCCATGTCCGCGAGCATTGCTGCCACGGCCTCGGTCATGTAGGCCGCCCGGGTCTTGCCGCTTTTGGTGTCGCGCAGGATGAGGACGCCACGTTCCATGTCCACGTCGCCCCAGGTCAGGGAAAAGATTTCACCGGCCCTCAGGCCGCAATGCAGGGCGAGCAGGGCCATGTCATGGACGTTGGATTCCCGTTCGGCCAGGGCGGCAAGCAATCGGTCGGCTTCGTCGTGGGTCAGGAAGCGGAGACGGCGGGAATCGGTCATGGGCTTCTTTACCAAAGAAACCGGGTTGTCGCCGGCATAGAGGCCATGGCGCTTGGCGAAGTTGAATACCTGCCGCAAGGCGGCCAGGACATGCCGGACTGTTTGAGCGGAACGGCCGGCTTCGGTCATGGTCTTCTTAATGCGCTCTAAGTGTATGGGCTTGATGTCACGTAGAGGTTTGTCGGCCAGGGTAGGGGAGAGCCAGAGCCGGTAAGCGGCTTCTTCAGCATAGGCCGTATGGGTGGCCTTGTTGGCCTGGGCCACAGGAAGGTATTTCTTCCAGACTTGGGAGAGGGTGATGTTTTCGCGTGCCTCGATAACGCGTGCCGTCTCCTCGGCCTGACGCTTCTCCTCGGCTAGCTTGCGCTTTTCCGCCAGGGAGCATGGTCCTTCCCCGATGGTATGGGCCTTTTTGAGTTCTGCCAAAGTCTGAGCGGCCTTGGCGGCGGTCCAACCTTCCGAGGCCCAGCCAAGGGCTTCCTCGCGGCGTTTGCCGCCGACCTTATAGTAGATGGAAAAATAGCGGTCCTTTTGGATGCCGTGCTTCCGGGAGGGGTGTTCTCTGTACCGAACTCCAGGATAATTCGTGCCAATCCATTTTGTTGCCATGTCCATCTCCCGGATTTTGTCCATCCCCTGTCCATCCTTTTAGTCTGAAGCAAGGGGCAAAAGCGTGAAGAGTTGTGAAGATGGATATGGCTTAACATACTGAAAGTCAATGAAGTTGTGAAGTCTTCTGAAATTAGCTGAAAGATAAAAAATCGCCTCCTAAGCGATAGGCCATGCGTTCGAATCGCATCGGGAGCACCATAAAAATTAAGGGGTTGGACTAATACGGTCCAACCCCTTTTGCGTTGGAGGGGTGCTTGGGTCCGCTATGGGTCCCCGGTCCAAGGTTGTGAGCGTTCATTAGCGGCAGTTGAAGCGGTTAGGCGGATAGTGGTTGGATTAAAGGAGCGTGATGTAAGGCGGCGCGCGATTTGGCACTGATTTGCGCGCGGTTTGGCACGCCGCCATGTGGTTGGAATCTACTTTAACGCGGCCTCGGCGGCATGGATGCGCTCGGCGGCCAGAGCTGCATATTCGGGCGAAAGCTCCACGCCGATGAAGCGCCTGCCGGTCTCCACACATGCCAGGGCGGTGGTGCCGCCACCGAGGAACGGGTCGAGCACGTTTGCCCCCGTAGCGGCCACCGCCAGCAGGTCCTTGACCAGGGCCACGGGCTTCCCTGTGAGGTGGACCTTTTTCCTCGGGTCCACGCCACAATGGAACACGCCGGGGAAGCATTGTCGCGTGTGCGTCCGCATCTTTTCCTTCACGGCGTGGATCACGAACTCCGCGTCGTGTCGGAAAGCCCCCATGGTCGGCCGGGCGTTCGGTTTGTGCCAGACCACTATCCCCTTCCAGAGCCAGCCGGCGGCCTGGATCGCGTCGGTCATAGCCGGCAGTTGCCGCCAGTCGCAAAAGACCAGGCAGGACGCGCCCGACTTGGCCAGCCGCCAACATTCCCCCAGCCACAGCGCCGCCCACATGACGAAAGAGCGTTGGTCCTTCAGGTCGCCGAGCATCGGTGGATAGACCTTCTTGGTCCCACTGCGTTGGTACTTTGAGGCCGGGGTCGCCTGGCGCGCGGACAAGTGCAGCCCGCCGCTCGAATACGGCGGGTCGGTGAGCACCATGTCCACCGAATCCGCCGGAAGCTCTTTCAAAACCGCCAGGGCGTCGCCTGTGTAGAGGACGCCGTTGTCAAAGACCGTTTGAGGTGACACCCAAGTGCTCCTTTTTCGGGGCTCTCAGGCTCTCTTTGTCGGGGCTCGCGGCCCTCACGTGGTTGAGGGTATGGCAACGGGGACATTTGATTTCGATGGTCCCAGTGCCCTTGGCCAAAAGACGTCCGCATTTGCCGCAACGTATCTCCATGCTTGCCTTTACAAGGTTGGGCCGGAAGCTGTAGCCCTCTAACGCTCGTGCACGAGCTTGGAGCGCGGCTTCGGCCGTGGCGCGATGTCCCCACATCGCGTCGGTGGGGCGGTTGCTGCCGCCCTGCCGCTCCTCTTCTAATAACGTGCGACCCGTTGCCCTCCTTCGTCCGCCTCGATGGACCTCCGGCAATGGCCGGCTCCGAAGACGGCGTCCAGGCAGATTTCCAACATGCGTCCTATGCGGCTGCCGGCGGCGGATGCCTTGCCCACCCGGCTGGAAACCGTTTCGTCGGGATCGCCGCCGGTCAGGACGGAAAGAAATTGATCCAGGCCGAGCAGGACGTTCCAAATGTATTGTTTCATGGGATACTCCTACATCTTGGCCACGCCGGCTTTGATTTCCTGGAGGCGTTCGTCTGTGGGGATGAAGTTTTTCGCGCGCAGGATGGCGAGGGAGTTGACGGTCAGGGAATCGTGCATGTCCGCGTAGCCGACGGCCCGGATGAAGGCCCACATGCGGCGCACGTCGGCGTCCGTGGTTTCGACAGCCAAGAGCGCGTCAAACTCCTCCTGGGTAAACAGGCGCATGAACCCAGCTTCGGTGAAACGGTTCGGCGCATCGGCCACCGCCGGCGGCGTAGCGGCCCAGGTCGCCACCTCTTCCCACGCAGCCGGAAAAGGTAAGATGCGTTGCGCGTCCCCTTCGCCGACAACGGCCGTTGGATAACCGGGGAATGCCGGGCAGACGGCCACCGCTTTGGCGTGGTCAGAGATGATCCGAACAGTGTCGTCGCCCACGGCCACGGTCACGTCGTCGCCCGCCGGGACCTCCACGCCAAGGGAGGCCACGAACGCCCGGGAAGTCGGGGAAAAGATTGAATGCAGGATGGTGATATTGCTCATACTACAACCCCATCGCGGCGAACGTCGCCACGTCGCAGTAGCCCGCCCCGCCATTGCTGACGCCGGCCGCCGCCAGTGTCGGCGTGCCGGTCAGCGCCCCGCCGTAATAGAGTGCGGCCCGGCCGCCCCCGGGACCGCCGTAGCCGCCAGCGAGGCCGGTGGCGTCCGCGCTGGCGGTTATTGTCAGGCCAGGCCCGACGACCACGTCGCCCAGCCCCCCCACGATGAGCACCCCACCGGGATGCCCCAACAAAAGCGTGGGATCGCTGGTTGTCGCCTTGAGCGCCTGGGCGCTTAAACCGGCAGCCCCAGCGCCTGCGGACTGGCCCCCGAACCCTCCACGCCAGGGGAAACCTTTTTCCCCCAGGCCGCCCCAACTGTCCGTCATGTAGCCGTGAGTGGCGCTGCCGCTCGCGCCGCCACCCGGCCCCTTCGCTCCCGCCCCGCCGGGATAGCTCCCTATGTCGTTATCCCGCGCATGGGGACGTGAGCCGGCGGCACCGCAGCCGGCGGCGGTGATGATGGCCGTCCCGGGATTGATGTCGGCGGCGACCAGCGAGCGCCATTCCCGCCACAGCACTGGGTCGCCCGGGAAAAAGCCGTTCGCCCGTATTTGGCGCTGTATCTCCCTGTACGTCATGGCCTCGGAAGCCAGGTCGACGCTTTGCGGAAAGGAAAGGTCGTAGACCGGCCAGCTCGTTGACTCGATGGCTCCCATCCCGGCCATGCTGATCGTGCTGGCCGCCCCGGCCACGGTCAGGGATTTAAAAAGCAAGATGAGCGTGCGGCAGGCGTAGGCCGGAACAATGGTGGCTCCATCTAAGGTCACGTCGCCGAAGGCAAAGACCTTCATGGGACCGTTTTGCTCGGTCGGCAGGGTCAGCGTCCCGGCTATGTCCGTTTCGGGGCGCACGTCGTACATGCCGTAGAGTGTTCGCAACCCGTCGCCGGCCGGCGCGACGGGCATGCGCCGGGTCCAGGACGTCGGCGCGGTGATTCTGGTGACGCCCATGGCTACCCCTCGTCTCCCGAGGCCAGAAACGACACCGCCGCCACGTTGGAGAGCGCCCGCAGCTTGTCCGGGGCAACGCTCGCGGCGATGCAGACCTTGGTGTCGATATGGATGGATTCGCCGGGAGCCAGCGACGCCATGAGGATGGTGGCCAGGATCGCGTCTGCGGCATCGGTGAGCGTCACGACCACGTCGGCGGTTGCCGCCGGGTCGGTGTTGCAGACGATCAGGCCGATCACGGCCACCTCAAGGCTTGGCGTCGGCACGACCAGGTCGGTGGCCACGCCGGCCTCCACGCTCGCTAACGGCCAGGGTTTCAGCGCCATACTCCCATCCTCCTACCCGAAAATGATGGCCAGCCGCCTGGCCTTGGACATATCGCCGGCCGGGCCGGCCTCGCCCCGGTCGCCTTTGTCCCCTTTGTCGCCCTTGTCTCCCTTTTCGCCTTTCTGGCCGGTGGCCCCTTGCGGGCCGGTCACGGCCGTGGCCACGCGCAGGCCGAGGACCACGTCGCAAGGCGAATTGGGGATGGCCACGAAGCGCACAATGCTGCCGCCGTAGGGGTCGGTCACGGTCAGGCTGTAGGCGCTGCCCTCGCTGCCGAGCGTGTTGGGGAACAGCTCCAGGACCGCTTCGCCCTGGGCGTCGGTTGCGGCCTCGGCCGGGCCGAGGGCCACGTCCTGGCCCTGGTAGCGTTCCTGGCAGGTCAGGACGGCCTTGACCGCCGCGCCGGGCACGCCCTGGCCTTTTGTGTCCTGATAATGGACCGTGACAGGCACGGTGGGGATGGCGCTCATGCCGTGGCCTCGGCCTTGGGCCAGACGATGGCGTCGCACACGGCCTGGACGGCTTCGGGCGTCGCGGCCTCCCGGACCTTTTTCTTGGCGGCCAGGCGCGCGGATTCGATGGCCGCGCCCATGGCATGCCAGGCTTGCGACATGGCCAGGATCGTCTCGGCCACGGCTTGCCCCGTGTCGGCGGTGATACCCACCTCGCCGGAAATGAGCGGATAGGCGGCCGGGTCGGGACTTTCCGCCGCCAGGAACTGCCGGGCCTGTTCCTCCTTGGCCAGGTAGGTCATGGCCCGGCCCGGGGTGAGGCTCATGTAGGGGGCAAGGAGCGCATCGGCCTGGGCGTCGATGGCGTCCTCGGCGGCGGCGCGGATCGCGGCCATGTCCGGTTGCCAGGAAGCCGAGGCGGCGTCCCAATTGTAGGCCCGGCCGGGCGGCGGCGTGAGTGTGTAGCCATCGGGAATCGGCCCCACGGCCCGGATGGCCAGGGCGCTGCCATCGGCGGTGGCGTAGGCGGTTTGTCCCCGGTGATCCTCTTCCACGCGCCAGGTCTGGCCGTCGAAGACCGCCACCTGGCCGTCGCCGGTCGCGGGCGGCGGCGTGGCCGTGCTCCCGGCCGGGAACAGGTAATTGGGGCTGCCGTCCGGGTTTTGCGGCCGGGCCGGGGACACGCGGGCCTCGGTTTCGCCCAGGAGCACGCCCCGGGCGTCGCACAGATACAGTTTCACGGCCTACCTCCAGCGTATGATGAACATGACGTTCGCGTTTTTCATGCGGGTTTCCGACGCGGTGGGCACGTTGGCCAGGGCCGACGCGCCGTTTTTGTCGCTCGTCACCTGAAAATCCTTGGAATAGTAGTTGTACGGGCCGTTATCCCAGGCCTGCACGTCCACCACGCCGGTCTGGCCGGCGGCCGTGCCGACCGCGCCGCCCAAGGGGTGGTTGTGTTTTTTGACGGCGTCGTCCTGGGTGGAACCGACATGGTCGCCGCCGGTGCGAAGACCCGCGTCCGGGTCCAGGCCACGTCCGTGGTCCCAGCCGCGAAGGGCTAGGCCACGCAAATCCGGCCCCCTGAAATAGCCGGTGGGAGCCGTGCCCCAGGCGGTGCCGAGGACGGCGTAGAGGGCCGGGTAATCGACGATGAGCAGCGACGGGCCGTCGCATTCCAGCCAGTCGCCGCTGGCCGGCAAGGTTTCGCTGGGCCAGACCCGTATCTCGCCCACCTCGCCCGCGCCGGACAGCAGGTTTATGGCTTGGCGCAGCTGGTCGAAGTCGCCCTTGACCGGCGCGATGCCAGCGGCCTCGATGGTGCGCGTCAGGTTCTCCTGGACGTCGTTGAGCCAGGCGGCGGAAACGACCGTGGCCATCTGCGGGACGGTGGGGTCGCCCTCGGTGAAAAGACTGTTCACGGCTCCGGGGCCGTCTATGCGGTGCATCGCGGTTATCCTCCGTAGGCAAAGTGGACCATGGTGTGGGCCGGGGCGGCGTTGCGGATGGCGCATTCCAGGAGCTGGTTGCTCCAGCTGACCAACGGCTCGCCCGCGCCGCTGACGCCGGCGCGAAAAAGCGTTGTCGGCTCGCCCGAGGCGTGGACCATCCAGACGAATTGCCAGGGCGCGCCCTGGGCCAGCGACTGCCCGGCGCGCCAACCGGCGGCGAAAAGCGCCTCGTAGTTGCTGATGCGCTCCCCGGCGCGGGAGAAGCCGGCCCGAAACTGGTCGAACTCCTCAATGGTGACGGCATAGCCGAGCTGGTCGGCCAGCCAGATGAAATAGGCCCGGTTGATGGCCGCCCGCTCGGTCAGGGCGATGGCCAGCAAGGCCAGGCGCTCTTGCAGGAGCAACCCCTGTTGGCGGCAGTCGCCGGGCAGGCCATAGACGCGCTCGTAATCCTCCAGCCATTCCAGCGCCGCCAGCGGCGTAAGCCCCCGCAACGGGTCGAGACTGACCAGCAAGGCCGTATCCAGCGCCACGCCCTCGGCCGCCAATTCCGGCTCGATGAGCCCGGTCGGGGCGTAGCTTTCCGGCAAAAGCGCCTGGAGGAGCGCCGCATGCCCAGCCATCACAGCGCCTCCGCTTCGACCAGGCCCAGGCGCGGCCATTCCAGGCGCGTGGCGTCCACCACGGCCACGAAGTTGGCCTGCGGCACCTTCACCTGTCGGTCGATGACGCCGGGCAGGCTGGAGGACACGGCCTCGATCTTGGAGCGGTAGACCACGCCGCCGGGGGAAAGATCGGCCAGGGCGGCCTCCAGCGCGTCCTGAAGCTGGGCGGTATACAGGGCCAGGGTGGTGACCGATGCGTCCAGGCGCACGGCCACCTTCACGGTGACATTGACGGGCGTTGGCGACAGCACCCAGGCGTCCTTGCAGGCGGCCGGCCGCTTTTCGTCCACCACGGCCTGGGCGGCGGCGATGGCCGAGGGCGTGGCCGGGCCGTCCGGGCCGAGCACAGCCACGTCCACCGAACCCAGGTCGCGCCTGTTCGGAAAGGTCCAGGCCCGGGAGATGCCGGCCACGGTCAGCGCCCAACGCCGGTAATCGTAGGCGTTGCCGCCGCCTGGCGGGTGCCGCATGTAGTCCAGCAGCCGGGCCAGCAGCTCGGCGTCGGTCTCGGCGGCCAAGCCGCCGGAAAGGGTGAGCCCGGCCTGGGACAGCACGCCTTCCGGGGCCTGGACGAACAGCACCGGCTCGCCGGCAAAGGTGGGCATGACGCCGGCCTTGGCGGCGGCGACCGCAACGACCACGCGGCCGTCCGCGCCGATGACGGCCTGGGCGGTCGTTAAAAACGTCAGGCCCGTGGCCACATGGCGCACGGATTCGCCCGAGGCGATGACCGCGCCGGGCGTGCCTTGGACAACCAAGTCGCCGCCGGCGGCGATGGCCGGCTTGCGGGTGATGCCGCGAAGCGCGGCATGGCGCTCCAGGTATTCCGGGTCGGCGGTGTCGGGCAGCACCTGCCGGGCGATCCACAGCTGGTGCTGATAGAGGCCGTCCACGGCGGCGGCCACGGCCGTGGCCCGGATGGCATAGTCGCTGTCCGCGTCCGTGGCCGCGTCGGGAAGCTGGTTCTTGATGTCGCGCAGATACGCGGCGCGGATGTCCTCGAAGCTGGGGATGGCGTACATGGTCAGGCCACCCGCACCGGATGTTGAAAGGTGGCTTGGCGGCCCAGGGCGTCCACAACGGTGATGCGGAGCAGACAGCGGCCGTCATGCGGCTGTTCACTGGCTACGTCGATGGAGCGCGCCCGGCCGTCGTCCAGGAGCGGTTGCAGGGCTGCGGCGGCATATTGGCGGGCCAATACGCCGATGCGGGGCAGGTCCTTGGAGCGCGCCAGCTCATGCAAACGCGACCCGATCGACGGGTCCGCCCACCAGGAGCTGAGCGGTGTCGCCAAACGAATATAGACGGCGTTGCCCAGGTGGTTTATCCTGGTTTGCAAATATTCGCCGGTATATGGATCAATGCCTCGGTCGATGCCCATGGCCGCCACCTTAGTGGCGGTGCGGGGTGGTGGGATAGGTGAAGGGGTTCAGGAGACGAAATAAAAGGGCCGCTCGACGAAGCGGCCCATGTTTTGGCAGAATCAGCCTAGCGTACGGGGATCAAAAAACACTTCTTCCCGTAATCGGCGGCGTACAGGACTTTCTTCGCCCGCCAGTGGTAAAAGCTAGCCACCGCGCGGTAAAGGCGTCCGTTCCTCCAAACCAGGTTGCCCATGTTTGGACCTCCTCGTTTGACGAGCAGACTTGACGCCGTCGATGTTGTGCATTAGGCTAGTCGTCACCACAACGTTAGCTTCTTTGCACAGCATGCGCCAAGGGCCGCGCTCGTCGAATTTCGGGGGGTAGCGGCCTTTGCCCATGTTTACGGCTTGATGCCGTTCCGATCTTGATTGGTTCATAGCTTTCCTGCCCTCATCGACCGCAGCACCCGTTCCTGCTTCACTCGTGCGGCATCATGCGAAACCTTAAAAGTTCTGCTGAGGTCGATTAACGAGGCGTCATCGCGGATCATTTGCGCCACCAAAGGTGACGGCATCAAAAGTTCCGACGCATATACATCCGCTTGCTTTTCAGGGTTTTGATAAACGGGAACTTGCGAACGTTGAAGAACAATCGCTTTACGTTTGCCCCTAATGACACCTCGATAGTATGGGCCATGGAGATGCGCATGTCCTATTTCATGCGCTACCGTAAAGCGGTCGCGGCCATTCTCGTCGAGAAGCCCAAGGTACACACCTTCGTCAAGTGTTAGTTCACGTTTCTTAGGGTCATATTCGGCTTCTCCGTCATACAAGTCGTCAATCCGATACTCTACACCTAGGACTTCGCGTAAACCACCTTCAAATAGTTCTGCAACTGGAGTAGGTCCAGGAGAATTTAGCCGTTCCGGGCAAACTAATTCTAACAAGTCACGAGCAGACTTTTGTACTTCTGCCCAACTCAAGCCCGGAACGGCAACTACTCTTGCATCTGCCAAGCTGTTCAATGTTCACCTCGCTTTTCGATAATAGCAAGAATCTTTTTTGCTTGTTCTTCTGACAAGTCTTTCCATGAACGAGCCAATACCAATCCAGCTTCTTCAAGGCTCGGGCTTGCACCATCAAGATCAAGTTCGATGCGACCCTTCTCCTTAGTGGCTAAGTCAAGAAGTTCTGTAGCAGGAGTAGAAATGACTTGCGCAATTTTCTTAATCTTATCAGCGGAAGGAGGATTGCGCCGTCCTCTTTCAATATCAGAAATATAGACGACTGAACAACCTAGCGCTTCAGCCACATCTCTCATTTTCTTGTCCGCTTGTTCCCTGAGAAGGCGTAAACGCTCCCCAAAGGTGTTCATGGCTTCCCCCGGTTTTGTGGTGATGTTCATGGGAAGCTAATAAGCATATTAGCTTAACGAGTCAAGAAATAGTTTAGAATTTTTTAACACATTAAATTTATTAGACAATAGGCTCATCCGTCGGCCCGCCACCATCATTTTCGGGGTGCACGTGGTGCACCAGCGACACCCCGCCCGTAATGTGATCCACGTCCGCCCGGGACGTCCCGGTGATATGCAGATTCCCGCGCCAGACGCCGTCGCAGTCCGCCCCATCCTCATCGCCGCCTAAATCCCAAACAGGCGCATAAAGCCCCATGCGCTGGCTGGCGCGCAGGCGGATGCGCGCCGCCGTCATGTCGATTTCGTCCTTGGCCCGGACCTCCAGCTTGTCGCATTCGATGGCCACGACCTTGTCCTGCTTCAGGGTGATCTTGGCCCCGGCCTGGTTGTAGACGCAGACCTCGCCGCTTTTGAGCGCCTGCACCCGGTAATTGCCGTGCTCGGTGGCCACGATGACGCTGTGCGCGCTCTTGCCGCCAAGCGGCAGCACGATGCACTGGCTGCCGGCCGGCGGGGCCGACGTAAAGCCGAACTGCTGGAAGACTTCCGAGGCCTGCAACTGCTCGCCGGCCAGGCCGTTGGCCTGGAGGAGTTGCACGCCGGGCGTGGTGTCCAGCGCCGTGAGAACGGCCCGAAACCCCAGGCGCACCCGGGACAAGGCGCGCGTGATCTTGGCGTCCACACGCCGCAGAAAATCGTTGCTCATGACAAGTCCACCACCTTCCCGACGCTTGCCGTCTTGCCTTTGCTCGTGCCGCCGGTCTTGGCCAGCGCGGGCAGCCAGACGCCGTCCTCTTTGAGCGTCAGCTCGGTGACGCCCCCCTTGTCGCGGCCGCCCAGGAACGTGCGGCCCATCAGGAAATAGGTGGCGTCCAGGCCGTGGGGCTCGCTGACCAGCCGCACACGCTGGCCGGGCGTCCAGGGCTTGCCGCCCAGGGCAATGCGATGGCCGCGCACCAGGGCGGTGAGGGTCAGCCCCTCCAGGCGCGAATCCATGAGCGCCTTTTGCGCCCGGCGCTTGGCCTCGGCCGCGCCATCGCAGTCGCCCGCGACGAGGATCAGCGGCCGGTAGCCCGGCACGTCCGGGTCGGTCTCGCGGTGCTGGATGTCATGCTTGCCGTCCGTCGTCTCGGTGCCGTGCGATTGGCCCAGCACCGTGACCTCGCTGTAGCGGCCGGAAACGTCCTCGGTGACGGCCAGGGACAGGACGTTGTTGCCTGTGCCGTCGAAGCGCATGACCAGCGTGGCCACGGGCGCGGCGGCGTAGTCCGGGCCGCCGACCACGAGGACGCCGCCCGGCTCGAACCAGGCCCAGCAGCCGTTGGCCTCGCAGGCCTGCCCCAAGGCGTCCCAGGCGGTCATGCCCGGCTCGATCTCCACCTTCTCCCGCGCGTTCGTGACGTCCACCCGGACCTTCGAGACGCCGAGCGGCCGCACGGCCAGATCCACCACTTCGGTGAGCGTGACCTTGCGGCGGGTGAAAACGGGGGCCGAGCAGTCCACCAGCACGGAAGCGCCGTCGCGGCCGGAAAGCGTCAGGGCGTGTTGGCCCTTGGCCACCTCGCGCTCGATGCGGTCGATGCGGCCGGTCAGGACCACGTCCTGGCCCAGGCAGGCCTCCATTGCCGCCCAGGGCCGCACCGTGGCCGGAATCCTGTCCGCCGGAATGCCGAGCGTCACGCGCCAGGCGTCGGCCGGGGTGATCAGATGCGACTCGATGCGGTAGCTGGTCCAGTCCCGGTGCTCCCGGCCGGCCACGCGGAGAGTGATGCGCTCGTCGGCGGCGTTAGCTGGCGAAGCCATACAGCACCTGGCCTTGGGCCACGAAATTAGGATTGCGCAGGCCCGGATTGAGCCGGGCCAGCTCGGCGGCGCGCGTGTGGTCGCCGTAGAGCCAGTGGGCGAGCAGCCGCAGGTTGCACAGGCTCGGGGCGGCATGCGTCACCAGCGGCGGGTGCAGGTGAATGACCGTGGCCCCAAGCTCCTGGACGGAAAGCGCCGCCGTGCGCAGCCGCTCGACCACCGGGTAGGCCTGCTCGGTGGGCAGCACCAGCCGGTGCTCGTCCATGCAGTCCTGGTAGCGCTGGCGCGTCGCGCCGACGATGGCCTCCACCTCGGCCGGAGTGAGGGTCGGCTCGGCCGCGTCCCCGGCCAGGGCCTCGCCGGCGGCATTGCCCATGGCCACGGCCCGCTCCAGGTTGCACACGGCCGCCGCCATGGCCCAGGCCTGGCCGGTGGCGCTGGAAAGGTCCGCCTCGGGCGCGGCGTTTTTCGTGCCGGTCGCGGCCACGACCACGCTTGGCCGGGCTATGGCCGCGCCGGTCAGCGGCCCGGTGACCACGCCCCCGGCATAAAGCGCCGGGTCCAGGCGATAGGCCGAGGGGCTCCCGGCGGCCGTCAGGGGCAGGCGCGGCAGCTTGTCCGAGATGGCCGCCAACCGGGCGAAACGGCCGAAGGTTTCCGCCGGAAGGTCGGCCAGGTCGGTCACGGCGGCGGTCACGGCCCGGGCATCGGAAGCCAGGGCTTGCGGGATGGCCAAAAAGTCGGAGGCCACCACCCGGGGGAGCCCGGCCAGGTCCCTGGCCAGGTTGGTGACGAAACGGACCGCGCCCAGCACCTCGCCCCGGACGTAAGCCGCGAGCCTGGCCGGCACGGCGGCGGCCCAGGCGGCATAACCGACCCAGGAGGCCAGGGTGGCCAGGGACAAGGCGCTTTGCTGGTCGCCGGCCAGGCTCGCCGCTTGGGCCGTGGCCGTGGCCGGCTTGTCGAAAAAGGGAATGTCCGGGCTTGCCTCCATGAAGACCAGCTCCATCTCGGCATAGTCCGGGTGGTCCTCGTGGTGGTCCACACGGTAGCTGGGGCAGGCCATGGTCAGGGAGCCGAACACCGGGTGGATGAGTTCGCCCTTGCCGGGCGTGTCCAGGGCGGCAATGAGGCGGGTCACGGCCTCCTCGTAGTCGTCGCCCCAAAAGACGGCCCGGAAGGTGACCTTGCGCGGCCGGCGGCCCATGTCCTCGATTTCCGCGCCGTCGCGGTACGGGTATTCGTGCTGCACCAGCGCCCGCTCCACGTCGTCGCGCGCGGCGATGACGTCGAAGGGCACGCCGCGAAAGGAGGCGGGCAAAAGCGAATCGCGCCAGGCCATGGCTACTCCCGTTTGGCGTCGGCCGTGTTGTAGTCGTTGACGGCCCGGGCCACTTCGCGGCCGTCCAGGTGGAGCACGGATTCCACGTGCAAGGTGCTCTTGTCCTCGACCACCACCTTTTGGGCGTCGGCCTTGGCCTGGGTGGACGGCCCCCATAGCTTTTCCCCGGCCCATCGGCCCAGGTCGCTGCCGGCCCACCAGCCGGCGGCCCCGCCGGCCAGACCGCCCACAATGCCGCCGGCGGCCGTGCCGAGCCCGGGCACCACGGACCCCAGGGCCGCGCCGCCGACAGCCCCCAGCTTCATGCCGGCGATGGCTCCGGCCAGTCCGCCGGCGTTTTCGCTATGGCGCACGTTTTTTTGCGCCCGGGTCAGGGCGTCGTTGCTCTCGGTGGCGTAGATGTCCCAGGCGGCCAGCCCGGCCGTGGCCAAAAGTCCGCCCTTGCCGCCAAACATGCCGAGCAGGCCGCCACTTCCGGCAGCGGCGGCGGCCCCGCCACCGGCACCGCCGGTAAAAAGCCGCATGGCCCCGAAGGCGGCGGCCGCCGCGCTCATGGTGCCAATGGCCGTGGCCGCCTCGGTGGCCACCGTGGCCAGGGTGGGAAAACGCCGGGCCAGGTCGGTGGCCGCGTCCGCCACCGCCCGCATCGGCCCGCCCACGTCGCCGAGCATGCGGGAGCGCGCGATATCGGCCTCGTTGGCCGTGCTTTCCATGTGCGCGGCCGTGGTGGAGCGGTACACCTGATAGGCTTTCTCGCCCGTGCCCTGGGCGCTTCGTATCTGCCCGGCCACGTCCGCGATGTAGGCTTTCTGGCTGGTAGCCGCGATCAAGGCCAGCAAGGCCTGCCGGTCCTGGACCACCTTGCCCACGGCCGAGGCATTGGCCAGGTCGGCCATGTCGGAAAGGATCTGCTGGCGCTCGGCCCCCTGGGCCTTGCCGAGGCGCGCCTGGAGCTTGGCGTAGCGCTTGTCCTTGCCGACGATCTCCTTGTCCACGAGCTTGGCGAAGGCTTCCAAGGGCAGCATGCCCTGTTCCCGCGCCCGGGTGAGCGTGCCGGTCAGGTCGATGCCGAGCTTGGCGAAATCCTTGCGCGTGTCCTGGCTATTGAGCTTTTGCAGCAGGTTGACCAGGTTGTTGCCGGCCTCGTCGCGGCTGCCGGCGGTGACGGCCGCCGCCTGGGCATAGGCCAAAAGCTGCTCGAAGCCGGCCATGGACTTCATGCCCGAGCCAAGGGCCATCATCTTGGGCAGCCACTTGGCCATGTCCCGCAGCTCGAAGCCGCCGGCCTGTCCGGCGGCCATGGCCTTGTCCAGGGCTTGGCCGGCCTGCCCTTCGGTGAAAAATTTCTGCTGAATGCCCCGGATGACGATCTCGGCGATCTCGTTCGAGCCGGCCCCGGAAGCGGTGGCGAACTTCTGGATGGTGGGCAGGAGCTTGGTTGCCGCGTCGGCCTTGACGGCTCCCGAGGCCAGCATGGCGTCCAGGGCTTCGGCCGCCTGGTCGCGCCCGCCGCCGCCCTGGCGCACGGCCGTGTTGACCGCCTTCTCCAGGCCCTGCATGCCGGCGATGCGGCCGGCCACGTCGCGGTCGGCGTAAGCGGTGTTGGCCATGAGCGCCAGGCGCTTCTCGAAGGAAATCGGCCTAGCCAGCGCCCGGCCGGCGACCATGGCCCCGGCGGTTGCGCCCGCGCCGACTTGGCCAATGCCCTTGACCGCGCCCAGGGCCGCCCGACCGGCCGCGCCCACGCCGCGCAGGGCGTCGCGCAGACGATTGCCGGCCCGGGCCGCTTCGTTGAGCCCGTGCAGGGCCTCGTAGGCCATGGTGCCCACGGACTTGACCGCGCTTCCCGCCCGGCCGACGTCCGAGACTTCCCGAGCCGCCCGGCGCGCGGTTTGCCCCAGGCCGCCCATGAGCTTGTCCGTATCGGCGGCCGCGATGCCGACCGCGCGCACGCCGTCGCCGGCGCGGTCCAGCCGGCCCAACTGCCGGGCGGCGGCCCCGGCTCCCTGGCCCACGCCCTTGGCGGCCCGGGTCAGCGTCTCCAGGGACTTGGCCGCCCGGCCGGCCATCTCGTCGCGCAGGCGCAGGACAATGGCGATTTCCGTGGACTTGCCCATGGCCTACGCCCCTCCCTTGCGACGGCGCGGCACGATGCGCCGACCGTTGCCGGAACCGGCGCGGCCGGTCAGGATGGCCAGATAGGCTTCCGCCTGCGGCATGGTCATGGCGCGGATGTCTCCCAAGGTAAATTTGCCCGCCAGCGCTACTTCGAGGAGCCGGAAGTCCCGGAGTCGGCGCTCGCGGGCGCGAGCTTTCCCCGCAGGGACTCCTCGGCCGCGGCAAGGGGCGTGTAGTCGCTGTAATGCAGCCCGGCCAAAAGCTCGGGGGTGATGTCCCCGGGCGCAAGCGTCCCCAGGCGGGTGAGCGCCCGGGACCAGATGTAGCGGGACAGGCGCGCCGAACAGGCGTTTTCCGGGGCGTTTTCAATGGCCCACTCCATGTCCTCGATGGTGGGCACCCGCATCTCGAAGTCCTTGTGCAGCGCGCCGGCGGCGTCCTTGTAGCCGACGGACAATTGCCCGGTAACGGTCAGCATGGGCTATTCCTCCACCTTGTTGAGGGAGAGCAACTTGGCGTCGATGCGCGCCTCGTTGTCCACGGTGTATTTGCCGCCGACGCTGACCACGGCGCAGTCCTGGTAGGTTTCGCGCTTGCCGCCGTCGGTGACGGGATAAATGGTCAGCTTGGCCCCTTCCACGCCCGACCAGTCCAGGGCGTCGTCCTTGGGCACGGCGGCGGTGATGGACAGTTCCCAGGTTTTGACGCCCTGGTGGTAGCCCAGGGCGCGGCCGGTGCGGTTCATGGTCTTGACGACCTTGCGGCCGGCGTCGTGCTGTTCGCCGAACTCGATGACCTCGTATTCCCGGCCGTCGATTTCCAGCACGACGGCCCCGAGGTATTCCTTTAACGCCATGGTGATTTCCCTCCGTTAGAGCAGCAGGTCGATGCGGCCGGCAAAGACGTGCAGGCCGTTGACCACGTCGGCCGGGATGGCGGCGTCCAGCCGGTTGGGGTCCTGGCTGTCGCGCTCCACGATGAGCGCCGGCAGGTTGGCCTTGACCTCCTCTACGATCTCCAGCTCCTCCAGCTTGTAGAGCACGTCGATAAGCTCGCTTCTGACCTTGGCCGCCGTGCGGTTGGTCAGCTTTTCGCGCGGAAAGCGCAGGCTGATGCGTTCGCGGCAGGCCGTGCGCACGTAGTCCAGGGTGCGAATGGTGGTCAGGTCCAAAAGCGCGATGTCCTCGATGCCTTGCGGGTCGCGGGTGTAGGTGGTGATGGCCCGCACGATCTGCACCACCTCGCCGGGGCCGACTTCCAAGGGCGTCACGCCGTTGTAGAGGGCGGACTCCTGCTCCATGCGGCCCAGGCGCTTGGGCACGGGCGGCACGGCCACGGGCGTAAGCGCCAAGGTGTTGAGCGGCCGGGCCGGGTCTTCCTCGCTGGCGATGACGGCGGCATAGGCGGCGGCCACCACCCAGGCCGGCGAGGTCGTGCCGGGCAACAGCGCGCAGGTGATGCGACCGCTGTTGATCTGCCCGGCCAGGGTCGTGGCCTGGGCCAGGGTGCCGGTGTGGGCATAGACGCCGATGGCCCCGCGCTGCTCCAGGGCGTGGCTGACCGCGTCCAGGTGCGACCGCAAGGCGGTCAGCTGGGCCTGGCCGCTATAGGGCACGGCGATGATGTCGTGGCCGTCGGCGAATACGGCGGCAAGGGCCGGGGCAATGTCCGGGTCCACCGCGCCGCCGGCCATGGCCGAAAGCTCCATGGCCAGGCCGTCCACGGCCAGGGAGCAGGCCAGCGTGATGCCGTTGCCCGTTTCGCCCTTGTTGCGCGCGGTCAGGGTCACCACGCCGTTTGCGGCGGCGGCCGTCACGGGCAGCGTGCGGTTGGCGTTGACCTTTGCGGCCAGGGCGTCGGCCACGGCGGCGGCGGTGTCGCCCAGGGCGGCCGCGACCTGGAGGAGCTGTGCGCCGATGGTCAGGTTGACCACGCCGATGCCGGCGGACGTGCCGGTCAGTGTCACCGTGCCGGCGGCGGCGATGCCGGCTTCGTCGCCTGGCACGGTGACAACCGTCAGGCGCAGGTACGGGTTGGCGGTGATGGCCGCGCGCACCATCAAGTGGGCCAGGGAGCCGGTGCCGAAAAGCGTGCGCGCCTCCTCGTCGGAGAAGACCTCCACGGGCGTGAGGATGGGCTGCGTGCCCTCGGCCGTGCCTTGGGCCACGATCAGCACGCGCTGCACGTTGGCCGGCAGGGTGCGCACCGCCAGCTTGGTGTTGAACTCGAAATACTTGCCCGGCTTGCGGATGGAGGCCGGCAAGGTGTCGAAGCTGATGTTGGGGCTGGCCATCATTCCTCCTTGGGCTTTTGCGGCGCGGCCTCGGGCGCGGGCTTGAGCGCGGCGGCCTTGTCGGGCGTCTTGTCGGACGCCGGAAGCAGGTCGCCGTCCGCAATGCGGCGGCGGTAATAGGCGCTGTCCGGCACGGCCACGGCGGCGTCCCCGGTGATGTGGCGGCGCGGCATGCCCTCCATGGGCACGCGCAGGCCGGGCGCGGCGCGCACGGTGATGGTGGTCACGGCTTTTCTCCTTGCAGCTCGACCAGGTCGGCGGCGTCGGGCACGCCGTCGTCCGGCAGCAGGTGATAGTTGAGCCCCACGCGCTCCAGCAGGGGCGGCTCCGGGGCCTCGGGTTCGCGCAGGCGCAGCGGATAGATGGTGTGCCATTCCAGGGCGAAGGCGGACACGGCCTGGCCGCGCAAGCTGGCGCTCACGACGGTGCGGGCGCGGCCCGGGGTGAAGGGGTCGATTTCGAGCCCCAGGTCCTGGCCGGTCAGCAGCCGGCGCACGTCCGCGATCATGCGGTAGGTGCCGACCTGCCTGCCGTCGCCCTGGCGGGTGGAAGCCTCGCAGCGCAGGTTTCGCGCCCCAACCAGCACCACGAAGGTGGCCGGGATATGCCAGACGTCGCGGCTGGTGCCGACCGGCTTGCCCGGGCCGTCGTGGGCAAAGGTGACCCACAGGGCCGGAAAGCGGCGCACCACCTGCTCAAGCCCTTCGTCGAACTCGCCGCCGTAGGTGGCGATGGCCGGCTTGTACGGCAGGGCCGCCGCCGCGAGGCAGTGCTTTATGGCCTCCTCGATGACCGCAATCACGCCGCATCCCCTTGCCTCGGCCGCCGGTCGAAGACGCGGCGGCCGGTGGAAAAGGCCACCCCGGCCGCGCTGCCCTCGCCGGGCAGGGACTGGCCGGGTAAATCGGCCGTGCCGGCGGCGATGCGCTCAAGCCACTTTACCGCCTGGCGGTAGCGCTCCAGGATCGGGTCCGTCTCGCTGGCCGGGCCGCCGGTCAGACGATAGCGGGCGATGTCGCACACGGCGGCGACCAGCACCGGCGGCGCGGGAGCGGCCACGGGCACGGCGTAGCGCCGGGCCAGGTAGCTGTCCGCCTCGGAAGCGGCGCGGACCAGGGCTTCCTCGGCCAGCCCCGCGTCCACCGCGCCGGCATTGTCCCGGTCGGTGATGGCCAGCAGCTCGTCCTCGCCAAAAGCGGCGCGCAAGTCGTCCAGGCTGGCGTACATTTACTTGGCCTTGGCTTCGGGGGCTTTCGCCGCCTCATCGAAGGCGAAATCCTCGTCCGCCTCGTCCGCCGTGTCTGGGGCTTCCGGGGACTTCTCCTCGCCCTCGGCCGGCTGCTTTTTCTTGCGCGGCGCTTCGAGAACTTCCACCTTCAGGTCGGGATCGGCCTGAAGCTGGGCCAGCTGCTCCTCGGTGAAGGTGCCGGGCGGGAAGTCGCCCACGGTCTCCTCATGCTTGCGCCCGGCCCGGTAATGGCCGCCGCGCATACTGCGCGTGCGCACGGTGGCGTCGATTTTCTTGCTCATGACGGCCTCCTGCTAGTTCAGCCAGGGCGTGACCAGCACGTCCACGATGCCCGCGTTGGGGTTGTCCGAGCCGTCGGCCCGGCGCGCCACCTGCACCACCTCGGCGGCGGCGGTGCGCAGGTTGGTGGGCACCACCAACTGCGTGGCCTTGATGCCGAGGGGACGGCCGCCGTCGGCCTTGAAAGCGGTCATGGCGTCGTAGGCGGCATTGAAGTTGGCGTCGGTCAGCGGCTTTTTCGAGCAGTAAGCGAACTGCCAGAAGCCGAAGCCCACGTTGCAGCGGTAGCGGATGCCGAAGCGGAAGACGTCCGTGGAAAAGACCGTCTCGTCGTCGAGCTTGGTCATGGACGTGATTTCCGGCTTGGTGCGCTCCTGGAAGATGATGGGTTTGATGGCCCGGGAGGTATCGACCAGATACCAGGCCGGGTCCGTGCCGTCGGCGTAGTTGGCCACGGTGGCCGCCTCGCCGGTGCCGTCCACGCCCGGAAAGACCGGGTGGTCGGTGTCGAAGAAGTTCTGGCCGTCGTAACAGGCGGTCGCCCCCCCAAGGGCCAGCAGCGCAAAGACCAGCTCGTCCGGGAAGACGCCGGCAGCCCGGCCCATCTCCTCGAAGATCGGCGAGTAAACGCCCACGGTGTCGTCCTCGATGGCCTCACGGGGCACACCGACCGTATCTTCAAACTTTTTGTTGGTGATGCTGTAGCCATGGGCGGCCATGTCCTTGACCGCACGGGGGCCAACCCATTCCCGGAACTTGGGGAACTGGCCGAGCCAGCCATAGGTATTGGACGCCGAGGTGGAGGGGATCAGCGTGGCCACGTTTTTCCAAGCGCTCGGCGCGGCGGCCAGAGCCTTGCGGAAATCCCCCCGGAAGCCGGTAAACAGGGCGCTGATGAGCGCCGGGGTGAGAATGGCCATTTACTTGCCCTCCTTAAACGCCAGATAGTCGGCTTCGGTTTTACCCAAGAGGCGCGCGGCCTCTTTTTCGTCGGCCGACAGCGCGGCCGTGCCGCCCCCGGCCGGCGGCGTCACGGTGGTGGTCTGCATGGTGGTGAGCGCGGCCACGGGCGCGGCCTTGGCCAGGTAGTCCCGGGCGGCGTCCGGGTCCTTGGCCGCCAGGTCGGTGAGCCAGCCTTCGAGGGTCTTGTGCACGCGGCCGTCGGCCACGGCGGCCTTGATCTCCGCCGACAAGGCGGCGGCGCCGTTTTGCGACTCGACTTCAGCCAGGCGCTTTTTGAGGTCGGCGTTTTCGGCCGTCAGCGCGGCCACGGCGGGAGCGGGCGCGAACTTGGCCGGGTCCGGCGCGGCCACTTTGGCGCGCAAGTCGGCGATGGCGGCGTCCTTGCCGGCCAGGATGCCGAGCAGGTCCACGCTCGTGGCGGCGTCGGCCTCGGGCGCGACCTGGCCCTTGAGCTTGTCCAGTTGGGCCGTCACCTCCTCGGCGGTGGCGGCCACCGGCAGGTTGAGCAGAAAGCGCAGGCGCTTGAGCAGTTCGTCCATGCGATCCTCCGGTTGAGGTTTCTGTGTTTGGGATGCGGCGACCTGCCGCGCGGCGGCCACGGCGGCCATGCCGTCCAGGGCCGGGTTGTTGGTGAGCGCGGCGTTGACGAGCGACAGCACCGCCCCGGTGGCGGGGTCGAAGGTGAAAAGCGGCGAGATGTAGCGGTATTCGTCGGCCTGGATGTGGGCGCGGGCGGCCTCGGTCCAGGCCACGCGGGCAAAGAGCCCCCGGCCGGGCACGTAGGCAAGCGCCTCGATCCAACCAGCGGCCACGGCCTTGTGGCCGGCGTCCTTGGCGGTCAGGGTGTGGTGCTCGTAGTCGATGCAAAGCGGCGTCTCGCGCTGGTTGGCGCGGGCGATGAGCGCGGTGGCAATGGCGGCGTCGAGCTGCCAGGTCTTGGCGGTGCAGCCCTCGATGCTGCCCGGCCGGCCGTCCCGGGCGTCGAAACTGCCGTCCGGGAACAGCTGGACGTTGCAGCCATCGGGAAGGGATGCGGCGTCGGCCGCCGGGGCCAGCGCCACGGCCAGGGCGGCCGTGGCGTGGATTATGGGAGAGTGGGTCGCGTTGCGCATGTCCGCCACGCTAGTGGCGGAAGGGCTATGCGCGATAGGTGAAGGGGTTCAGGAGCTGGATAAATAACACATAATATTAATTCTGAACTATCCTTGTCCTGCTAGCAAGCTGTGAGAGCTGAATTTAGAAATTCAAAAGATGAGTTATTCTTTTATAACGAAAAGAACCAAGCTTGTCCTCGCCCAAGCTTATAAGAGCATCTTTTGATTTCTTACAAAATTCATCAAACGAGCTTGTGCCAGTAATGTGATTTCTCCAACGGAGGAAATCTACTAACGCCTCTAGAAAACCATGATTGTTCAAAATACTTTCTTTAATAAAATCGATAGGCATAGAATCGAGCATAGCTGAATCCTCCGGATTCCATCCTGCCCCTTTTTGAATTTTACCCAACATATCCTGGATGTTTTTTGTATTTTTTAGTTCATTTTCCGACAACGATATTCTCTTTTCAAATTTATTTTTAATATTACTATTTTGCTCTAGAATAGTTTTAAGAGTTTCGTTTCTTTTGGCATTATTTAAATCATCAAGTGTTTTTATCTTGCTCAAACATTTTTCCACATATGAATCTAAAACATGATTTTTCAACCCATTCAAATATGCCTCATCTTTTGAGACATCCAAAAGAGATCCTATTATATAAAACAAGTCATCTAGTGAAAAAATCCCAATCAAATCATTCATATGCTTTTCAAATATGTTTTTAATGTCGGAAACATATTCTGTGTCACTATAACTCAAGTCGAATGTATACCTGCTTAGCATTTCATGAACAGATTCTCTAATTTTATTTCTCTCCGATTTGTCTTTGTTTTCGTTAAATATATTGGTCACGGCTTGTGCATCGATAGTCATGGTGTCCAGAAAGTTCCAGAGCAATTGATCTAGCTCAGAATATAATGAAACTCGATGTTGAATCCTTGAGTCCATTTTTACCAAAGCTTCGTCCTTTATTGCGGAGTGGCCTTCCTTTATAGGTTCCGTTTTAGACAATTTTCCAAGCCCATCTTTCCCATATTCAAAGTATATAACGACAAGCAACGAAATATCATAGGCTATTTCAAAGTAAAACTCGCTAGTATATTTTTCGTTTATGAAGTTATCAAAAAGTATTATCCAATGTTCAATTCTTTTTATAGTCCTCAAATTATTAATTTCTGCAAACTTAATAGCTTCAATGATGCCAGGCTTGTATTTCTCACTGACATCCTTGAGAATACTGCCAATTATCTCCACATGATCAGGAATGAATTTTATTTCAAAATCAACCATTTTTTCCTTATATGCTTTATAGATATCTCCTTCACTGCTTTTCAGGACTTCACGCTCATCCATAACAATAATTACTTTGCACGCATATCGCTCAGACAAAATAGAGGCATAGCCGATTATTTCTACAATTTTTAGTTCATCACATTTTCTTTCAAAATCATCAAGACAGATGTATTTATCATTTAATTCCTTTGCTTTTATCAAAGACAATAGAATTCCTAATGAATTGCTAGAAATTCCTAAATTCAACCTGCCTAGATTGAATTTTCCTGTTATTAAATTTGCAATTTTAGTATATTTATCAATAAGCTTATTACGGGTGAACAATTGAACCAAGGCCTCAGATTGTATTTCATTTATATCTTTTTTACCAAAGAGCGAAACATAAGCAACTTTATTATGTTGTACACTTTGACTATCTACTATATTGATGGAAGATTTACTGTCACACAATTTGTTTATTGAAGAACATGTATAGTCCCAAAGCTTTTTAAAAATATTACTCTGGCTACCATCTTTATATGCATCATTATAATTAAATTCATTTTTTATGAATTCATTCCAGAAATGCGTTTTTCCAACACCCCAAGATCCATTCAATAGAATGACGCAACCATCTTTTTGTTCCAACAAAGCTTTCAACTGCTTGGAATATTCTGATATTTTCATAAAATTCACCTAGTTAGATATTAGATGTTTTCTACAATTTTATTATACCGAACGAGGCGGCATCATTGCCTTTCGTGCATGGCATTGCTCATTAAGGCGGGCGGAATGGCCGTTAGTTCCCCGTTAGAATCTATATTAAATTCTATACCCATACATTGTGCCCACGCAAGGGCCAAAGTCCTCACCTGCCCTCCAGCACCCTTTGCAGCGCTTCTAACGCCGTTCCCTCGATTTCCGCCTCGTCCTCGGGACCGATGCCGAAAAAGCGCCTCGCCGGGATGTCGCCCCAGGGGATGGGCGTTCCCCGGCGCGTGCTGCCGTACTGGCCTTTCTTGGCCCCGAACTGGTGCGTGGGGGCCTTCACGTCGGCCGTTCCCACCCGGGCGAAGTCCGGGCCGGCCTCGCTCTGGATGGAGCCGGCCAGGATGCCGCTGACCTGCAAGATGGGCTGGGCGCTGCCACGCTTAGCCACGGTCGCCGGCGACAGAGCCGCCCAGGGCTCCCCGGTGACCGGGTCGGACTGGCTGGCGAAGGCCCGCTCGGGGATGTCGGCCAGCACCCCGGCCAGAGCGCGGGTCACGGGCGTCATGTCCCGGCCGGTGGCGATGATGGTGGCCAGCAGGCTTTGCGCCTGGTCGATATGGACTTCGATCTCGATCATGCTTATTTTATCCTTGTGGATGCGACACGGTGACACTCTCCCTGCCGTAGCACGGGCAGCCGCCCGGAGCGCAATGCGAGGTTTCCGCGAAAAGCGGGTGGGAGGCCTCGCCATCCACGGTTCAAAGCGCCCTGCCTAGTGCGGGGCGCTTCGCTTTTTGAGCCGCCGCAATTCCCGCTCCCGCTTGGCCGCGTCGCCGCTCAGGCGCAGCAGGCTTTGCACGTACACTTCCTCGCCTGCGACGGTGGCCTTCACCACGACCAGCACGCCGCCGGGCCGATCCAGCACGTAATCCAGCTTTCGCGCACTCTCTTGGACCCGCTCGCCATGGTCCACGGCTTCCTGGACCAGCCGGTAATCCTCGGGGCCAAGCTCCGGGTGCTTTGCCGCCTGCTTGCCGGCGGTCTGGGGCGAAAGCCGGGCCACTTGCGCGCGTGCGCCGATAAGCCCGGCGTCCTCGGCCGGCAGCACGGCCAGGGGGAAGTTGCCCACGGGCTTGGCCAGCCATCGGCCCAGCACCGGGCCGCGCGTCATGGCGTCCACGGTCGCCCGGGCCAGGTCCGGCGGCGCGGCGTCGAGCTTGCGCACCAGCTCATCCAGCGCCCCGCCCAGCCAGGACGCGCCGGGGTTGGCCGAAAAGCCCGGATCGGTGAAAGCCACGTAGCCGGACTGCGGGACCTTGTAGCCCGTGACCGGCCGCGTGAGCCGTTGGCCATCGGCGGCGGGTACGGTCACCCGCTCGGTGACCATGTTGCCCACGCCGGATTCGGGCGTGACGTTTTCGGCCTGCATGCGGCTGTCCGACAGCGCCCGCACGCGGCAACGGCAGTTGAAGCCGTTGGGCGGATAATGCGAACTCCAAAAAGGATCGTCGAAGCGGAAGGTGCGGTCGGCGAGCACCTTGTGGGAGGGGCGTGTCCTGCCGTCCAGCACGGCCACGTATTGCCACCAGGGCCGGGCGTCGGCGTTGGCGAGCATCTGCTTGTAGCGGCCGGCCATGAAGGCGGTTTGCAGGTTCTGGCGATAGATAAGCCGCAGCCGGGCCGGGCTGCCGAGCTGGACGCGCCGCTCCTCGCCGGTTCGGGGCGCGACCATCTTTTTCTTGCCCCACCAGCCCTTTTCGCGGAGCTTGGGTTCCAAGTCCTTGCGGAACCAGGCTTCGGTCTTGCCCTCGGCCAGGGCGGTCTTGAGCGCGGCGCGGATGTCGGCCAGCACGTCGAGGCTGGCCGCCTTGGCCACGGTAAAGGCTTGGGCATGGGCGGCCTGGTCCAGCTCGTGCCAGTCGAAGGTGATCGTGTAGCCCTTGGACTCGAAGTAGGCCACGGCGTCGGCGGGCGGCAGCCCCAGGGCGAAGGACAGGGAAACGGGTTTGGGCATGAGCTATTCGGCCTCGGCCTGGGCCGAGAGTCGCCCCCACAGCTCGCCCACGAACAGCACCCGGGCGGTCAGCTCCTCCAGGGCGGTCGTGTCCATCTTCGGGTACAGCTCGGCCAGCTTGCCGAGGAGCGCCTCCGGGGCGACGCCGTTTGCCGCCTCGGCAAAGACCGGGGCCAGCAGGTCCCTGGCCAGGGCGGTCAAGGTGCTGTCCGGCACCGTGGTCGCGTCCACGGCGTCCTGGTCGGGAAAGCGCGGCGCGTCGCTGCCTGCGGCTGCCAAGGCAGCAGTGGCCTCGGCCGGGTCATTTTTCGTGACTCCATCCTTGCGGGCCAGCACCGCCTCGCCCTTCTCGGGCAGGGGAATGCCGGCGCGCTCGTGCGCCCAGCGGATGGGGATGTCCATGACCGTGGCCAGCTCGGGCAAGGATTTGGCCAGCTTTTCCAGGTCTTCGGGGCGCGACGGGTCGAAGATGAAGCGCGGCAGCAAGGCCGGGTCGCTGACCCCTTCGTTGAGAAAGGCCAGCGGGGCCAAGAGCTGCCGGGTGAGCGAGCCGGCGATCTGGCGCGCGTCACTGGCCAGGATGTCCAGGCGCACCTCGTTGTGGATTTCCCCCAGCGCCTGGGAGCCCACGCCCTTGGTGTCGGTGGTCAGCGTACTGCCCAAGATGGCCTTGGACTGGCCGGTCTCGCACAGGTCGTGCATGGCGACAAAGGGCTTTTCGCTTCCCCGGGCCGCCTCCTTGAACTCGATGTCCATGCCTTCCGGGATGATGCCGGCGGCGTCGGACCCAAGCGCCTGCAAGGCGGCGAGCAAGGTCTTTTGCTCCTCGTCGCTGGACGTGGACGGATACTTGCCCAGGCGCATGGGCAGGCCGTGGATTTCCAGGAATTGCGAGAAGTCGCCCCGGCAATACTGCTTGAGCAGGTAGGTCCAGCACAGCACGCGGAACAGCCCGGCCCGGGCGAACATGCCCGACTTGGAGCGGTGCTTGTGGATGATCCAGCCCAGCTCCCACAGTTCCTGTCCCTCGGGCGTGTCGTCGCGCAGGCGCAAGGTGGCCAGGTCGTCGGCCAGCATGAACCAATTTTGCGGCCGATGGTGCAAGGCGGCGGGAAGGTGCTGCGCGCCGTCGAAGGTCCACTCGAACTCCAGGCAGGCGAAGCCGTGGCCGATGGCGTCGGCCATGTCCAGGATCACGTCCTCGAAGTCCGGGATGGCCTCCACCTGTTCGCGCACGGCCCCGGCCACGGCCTCGGCCCGCTTGCCGCCGGCCTTGCCCGGGTCGATGCGCCAGGGGATGGAAAGGAGCGCCCGGCGGCGCTTGGACAGCTCGGCGTGGATATGCTCGTCCCGGTCCTCGATCTCGGCGAAAAGGGTGTGCTGGCCCACGATGTCGCCGGCATCGGCGGCGCGCAGCAAGGCTTCCAGACGCCTGGGCGTCAGCCCGCCGGTCAGGCTGGCGATGTAGTCGTTGTGGAGCGCGCCGAGCGCGGCCGTTTGCATGCCCTTGCGGGCCTGGCCCTTGAAGGCGGCCAGCGCCGCCCGCAGGCGATCAAGCATCGTCGTCGTCATGATCGTGGCGTCCTTTGCGGATCAGGTTGCGGCCGCCGGCCTTGGGCACGCGGGTGAAGGCCATGGCGGCAAAGCCTTTGACGGCGGCCTGCCACAGCATTTCCAGGGCGTCCGGGCCATCGTCGTGGTCGGCTTTCGGGAAATGGCGCAGCTGCTCGATGAGCGCGCGCTGGGAAGGATGCAGACGGATGCGGCCCTGGGCAAAATAGGGTTGCATGGCCTCGATGCGAAGCGCCTTGTCGGCGATGGGCACGACGCCCCGGGCCGGAATGGCAAGGCCCCGCAGCATGGCCCGGCGGATCAGTTCGGTGCGCAGGAACTCTTGGAACTGCACCGCCTCCACCACCCACAGCAGGCAGCGGTAGCGCTCGTGGAAGGCGATGACGTCTTCGATGATGCGGTCGGGCACGCGCTTGCGGATGGCGGCCTCGACCACGTCCAGCACGCCGCGCTCCCGGGAATAGCCGCCGATGAGGATGGCCGACGGGTCGCGGCTGGAGCCGGCCTTGCCCAGGCTCGGGTCCACGGCCCCGAAATAGCGCCAGTCGTCGCGGTGTTCGACCCAGAAGGTGAGGCAGGCGGCAAAGGGCGCGTCCTCGCCGGCCAGCGGGTCGTTTTGCTGCTCGCTGTCAAAGGCGGCGTGGCCGTCCCGGGCGCGCTTCACCATGAGCTTGTAGAGCGGCCGGGCCGACGGCCAGGAGACCACCGCCCCCTTTTCCATGGCCGCCCGGGCCTTCTCGTAAAAGGCATGGGCCGCGTCCTCGCCCAGGGAAAGCAGGATTTCCTCCCAGCGGTCCCACAGGTCGAGCCGGTCCGGCCACTGGATCACGGCCTTGAACTTGCGCGAGCGCCAAAGCCGGTTGCCGAGCAGCCGGGCCAGCACGGAATCGTAATGCAGCACCGTGCCGACCAGGATCACGTCCATGGTGTCCCCGGCCTCGCCAAGCGAAAGCACGGTTTTTTGCAGCCAGCCGAGGAGCTTGTCGCGCTGCTCCGGGCTTTTGACGTTCTCGTCGTTCTCCAGGTCGTCGCAAATGACCAGGTCCGGCCGGTGCGGGCCGTGGCGCAGGCCGCGCATGCGCTTGCCCGAGCCGAAGGCCTGGATTTTGGCGTCCGTGGCCGTGATGGCCACGCCCACGTTCCAGACGCGCCCCAGGCCCACGGCTTCGGGAAAATCCATGGCCAGGCGCGGGTTGGCTTCCAGCTCCGCCTTGACCGCTTCGAGAAGCGCGGCGGCCTGCTCGAAGGCGTCGGCGATGAGGATCACGTAGCGTTTGCGGCCGGTCGCCAAGCACCACAACACGAAGATCATGGCCACGATGGTGGACTTGGCTTCGCCGCGCGGGGCGGCGCAGGCCAACCGCTGGCCGTCCGGGCGGTCCACCAGCGCCGGCAGGGTGTCGTCCAGCCAGGCGTGGAGCACGGAATCGCCGTAGCGGCAGTAATGCGGGAAATAGGTGTGGCGAAAAAAGGAAAAATCGCCTTGCACGCGGTCGCGGCGCTCGCGCGAGGCGTCCGGGTCCGAGGCGAAGCCGTCGCATTCGGCCTCGATGGTGCGGCGCATGCTTTCGGCCAGCCGCGCCAGCTCGGCCAGGAAATCCTTTTGCTTGAGTTTGCGCGCCATGGGCTAACCGAAGGCCTTGGCAATCTCCGCCCCGAACGGTTCCAGAATCTCCAGGAACGCCGGTCCGTGCTGCGGGTAGCGGTCGCGGATGAAGTTGCCGAGTTTGTCCAGAACGGCCAGCGCCGTGGCCAGCTCGGACGTCTCGGGCAGCACGCGCTTGCTGGCGGCGATGGTCTTGTTGAAGCTGTCGGCCAGGCTGGCCAGCATATCGACCTTGGCCGCCGCCGGCATGTCGCCCGTGGCGATGGCGTCCATCATGGCTTTGTGCTGCACCACGTAGTCGGCCAGCATCTGCCGGGCCACCGCCTCCACGCCGTCGCCGGCGAGCAGGCAGGCGGCCCGCAGCTTGTCCCAATCCTCGCCGGCCTCGCGCGCCGCGCGCTTCCAGCGGCCGGCCGTGGCCGTGGACACGCCGGCTTTGGCCGCCGCCATCTCCAGGGGCAGCCGCTCATGCACGTAGGCCGCCCGCACGGCCGCGACCTTGTCCTTGCCGTGGGCCATGGCTACCAGCCCATCTTGACCCGGATATAGTTGATGGCGACCGCCACCACGCCGCCGGCCACGGAGCCGGACACGGCCCCGGCGACGGCCGCTCTCTTGTCCACGGCGTCCAGGCGCGTCGTCAGACAGTCCACCTTGCCGTCGATGCGACGCAGGAGCGCCAGCTCGGCGGATTCGCTTTCCCGTTCCTGTGTCATGCTTTTCCTCCCGGCCTCTCGATGAGACGATCCAGCTTGCTTTCGATAACGGCCAGGCGTTCCAGCATTTCCGACCGCATCAGGATATAATCGTCGCGGCGCACGCAGCCGTCCGCCACCTTTTCCCGCAAGGCCGCCACGTCGGCCTCGTGGCGCTTGAGCGCATCCTGCAAGTGCTTGACCCACAGGCCGCCGAAAAAGGCGATCAGGCCCAGCAGCACGTTGACGGCCATGGGCACCCACACGGCGGCGTCCATCAGCGATTCCCGCCGTCCGTGGCCAGGTCGATCAGGGCGTCAAGCTGCGCTTCCATGGCTTGCGAGCGTGCGCCATAGTCGCGGATGTGGGCCAGGATGTCGGCCGGGGTCACGGCGCGGCGCGGTCGTAATCCGGGGTGAGCGGCCGGGGCGGCGTCGGGCGCTCCAGCAACTGGGGCGGGACCTGCGGCTTGGGGCACGGCACCGTCACCGGGACCAGGGGCGGCGGCACCGATGGCCTCGTTGTACAGGCGCACAAACTCAGGGCCGAAAACACAATCAAGGCCGGCAGTCGCATGGGGGATTCTCCTTGTGATGCTTCTGATCTTGGCCGCGCTTTGGCGCTTGCTCCGGTCCAGCCTCGCGGCAAGGGCGTTGGCCCGGCTTTGGGCCGCTTCCAGCTCCTGGCGGGCCTTGCGTTCCGCCTCGGCCCAGGCTTGGGCCTGCTCGGCCTTCCAGGTCTCGGCCCGGGCGGAAAGCTCCGCCACCTCGGCCCGGCGCGCGGCGTCGGCCCGGCCGAAGCCGGTGCGGTAGCCGGCCCCAAAGGCCAGGATGCAGGCGAGCACCCCGGCCACGGCCCCCAGCACCCACTTATTGAGCAGCAGTGACATGGCACACCCCCTGGCCCCAGCCGGCCCGGATATAGAGCGGTTCGAGCGTCCCCAGGATGCGGCGGGGATAGCCCCGGTTTTCTTTCCAGGCGGCGGCATTGCGGCCAGCGTTGTAGCGCTCCACCTGCCCGAACCAGACGAGCCCGTCCGCACCGTTTCGCCCGGCAAGCGCCTTGTCGCGCCGCACCCAGCCCAGGCCGCCGTTGTAGCCGGAAAGGGCCATGCCCATGCGCTGGCAGCCGTCCCGGGCCGTCACCCGGTCCCACAGCCACTTGTCGTAGGTGGCCAGGGCGCGAAGCGCCCAGCCGGGGTTGAAGGGATCATTGGCGGCCAGCTCGGGCACAAGTCCGGCGATCCACTTGGACGTGGACGGCATGAACTGCGCCAGGCCACGCGCCCCCACCGGGGAGACGGCGTTTTCCCGCCAGCGGCTTTCCTGGTGCACCTGCGCGGCGAGCGTCGCGACCGGCGCTTCCAGGCCGAAGGCGTAGCGGCCGCACCGGGTCAGCTCGGCCCGGTGGCGCAGGGCATTGGCCGGGATGGTCTCGGCCCGGGCCGCCACAAGGGTGAACAGGAGCACGGCCAACGCCCCGGCGGCGAAGCCCGCGCCCCACAGAAAGCCCGTGAAAAAGTGTTTGCAGACAAAGCCCGAGGCCGCTTCCGCCCGGGCGAGCCAGGCGTCGGGGATGCGGCCGAGCACGTCGGCCAGGAACCGGCGCATGGCTACAGCCCCAGGCACACGGCCAGCATGACGCCGAGCACGATCAAGGCGCGGCGCAGCAGCGCGGCGGCGAAGATGGATGCGTAGCCCGGCACCACGGCGTAATCGGCTTCGTCGTCGGGGAAAGCGGTGTCGTGGGCGCGCCATTCGCGGGCCAGGTATCCGTCGGGTCTGGCGTAGGGGAACAGCCAGCGGTCGAGCCAGTAGCCCACATAGCCGGCGAGCAAGACCAGGGTGAGCTTGTAGAGCATGACCGGCAGCTGCACCGGCGACACAACGGCCAGCGCCGCCACCAGCAACGCGGCCGCCACGGAACAGGCGAGCAGACGCGGGGAATGGAATTTGTGGAACATGGACGCCTCCTTGCATTGCGGTTGGGAGGCGGAAATGGAACCGCCCCCGGACGCCGCCTATGCTAGGCGGCGCACCAGGGGCGGTGATAGGTGAAGGGATTCAGACGATATTATTTTAAGTTTTCAGCAGGTGTGGCCATAAACATAAGGGTGTCATCAACCAAGCTCAATGTGTAAGCAATAGAACCAACTTTATATTGCGCTTCTTTCCCTTGACTTGCCGTGTCGACCAATTCTGTTACAAGCTTAGTCCGTTGCTTCAAAGAAAGTGAGGCTGTCATATCAACCACGGCATGCATGGCCATGATACTGGATGCTTGGGCCATGGTGTCCTTGTTTGCGCCTGCGACATGAGAAGCCGCAACGATAATGCCGGTTGGTTTAGCGGATTTTCTATCCAGGACAAAGGTCACGATAGATTTGCCGCTTTGACCGCCCAACATAGGCGTCTTTCCCTTTATACCCAACTGCCATGATTCGGGATTGATTGCACCGACCTTTTCGGCTGACGTGGCAAAACCATCAACACAGCCCACCGGATTGATGTCGAAGGCTTTTTTGGACGCAGCCCAAGCTGAGCCGGTTAAAAGCAACCATGCAACCGCCAACACCATCACCCGTTTCATGCTTCTCCTCCGTTAAACTAACCGGAATTGGTCATCTGGCTTGACCGGAACGGTCTTGAGAATGAGCCAAATACGCCTATCGGAAAGTTTATACCGTCTGGCCAAATGGAAAACAACCTCGGCCGACGACCGGCCCTTGCTGGTCTCGGCCACGAAATATTCATTGATCTCGGCATCACGCGCCGCCTGCAAGGCCGCCGCGCACCGTGGCACGTACAGCTCGTCGCCGCCGAAATGCCGCACCAGCGCATCCGCCGCGTCCACGCCCACCACGTCGGCCAGCATGTTGTAGCGCAGCTCGCCCAGCTTGGTTTGCCGTTTGGGCACGGGGAAGGTGGTGCCGCCCAGGGACCGCACCAGCTTCATGGCCTTTGGCAGGCCGATGAGGTCCACAAGCTCCTGCACGGACGCCGGAAGGTTGTGCCGCTCGCTCATGCCGGCCTCCCATGGCGCTTGGCGTCGCGGGAAAGCGCCGCCAGCACGCCGCGCGCCTGCTCGGGCGTAAGCCATTCCAGCTTTTCCACGCCGAACATGCGCTTGGCGATGCCCCCGGCATAGCTCCAGGGCCGCTTGGCCTCGGCCAACAAGGCTTCCATCTTGTCGATATACCCGGCCGCGCCGGGGACGGCCGGCTTGCGGCGCGAGGGCTTCTTGGCCGGCTCCTGCCAGCCGAGGGTACGCAGGTAGGCGACCACCCGCACCAGCTGCGGCACGGTGCAGTCGCCGGCGCTTTCGTGGTCGGTCAGCCGTTCCAGGACGGCGCGATAGCTGGCGTCATCCAATCCCAAGTCTTTCTTGGCGATATGGATTTTGGCCAGCATTGACCTGCGCAACTTGTGGGAGTTATAATTTAGCATTGTGATTTTATCCTGTAGTTGTAGTTGTATTTCATCTTAACAAAGCACCATGTAGGAAAAGTATAAAATGGATTTCACATATGCACAAAAAAGCATGCGGCTAGAAGATCGCATCAAAGATGTTGTCAACAGTTTAAACAATAAAAACTTACTTGATAAATACTATGCTGGACTTGTTGACCAAATTAATACCACCTCCACAAAAATAGAAAAATTATTTATATTTCGTCTTATTTTGATGCTTTCGTATTCACTGCTTGTTTGCGGTGCTATAGAAATTAATTCCGTGACAGTTTTAAGTATAAAAAATAATGATATTGTCATAATTATTTTTCCAATAGTTACATTTTTTGTAGAAAGTATCTACAAAAAGAATATTTATTTTTGTGCTAAAAACTTATACCTATATGATAATATAAGCAAAGTTCTAGATCCAATATTGTATCAAAATGGGTTTCATAGGTATTTAATCAGCAATATTAATTTTTCATTCTTGTTTAGCTATGCGAGAACAAAAGGAAAGAGCTATCCTTCAATGGTTAGATTTATTTTTTTCTTTACCGAGTATATCGTGATAGTTGGTACAACACTATATATCTATTATTCAGCACCAACGAGTATGTCGGGAATTATGTCTGTCTTTTTTTACGGCTATATTGGTATATATATTTGGGGAATGATCTCGTATGTTCTCATGTCAAAGAGTTTCTTAATATTTTTTCTTTGATATTGGCTGCTCGTCAGGCCAGGGCCGCCACGCCCGGACGACCGCCCACGCGGGGCGGTTTCGCTTAAACGGTCCTCGCAATGATGCGTTTGGCCTGGAGGGTGTAGGCCTCGCCCAGCTGCCCGTCCTTGATGGCCTGGTTCAGCAGCTGGGACAGGGCTTCGGCCTGTTTCTTCCAGCGCAGCGCTTGCGCTTCGGCGCTACGCAGCACCCGCAGGGGGACCGGGCGGCCCACCGGCGGGGCCGCCCCCGGTTCATTCCTGGGCAGCGCGTCCATCACAGCGCCGCCAGGTCCAGGGCGATGGGGGCGTAGGCACCGTCGTCCTGGCGTTCGTAGACGCGCAGGAGCTTCTTGCTGCCCACCACCTGCAAGCTGTCGGCAATGGCCGTCATGGCCCCGGTCCAGCGCGTGTCCTGGATGTCGAGCCGCCGCAAGCCCAGGATCGCGCCGGTGTTGACCCGGCCTTCCTTGTCCACGGCAAAGGCCTGGTTGATGATGGCCTTGATCTCGTCGGGGCTGCCCTGGGTCCATTCGGTCAGGCACTCGTCGATAAGCGCCTTGGCCGCCTGCAAGCGCTCGTCAAAGGCCAGGTGTTCGCTGATCTGCACCTGCACCTTGTAGCGGCCGTCGAAGCTCAAAAGCGAAAGATTGCCCTTGAGGCCGCCGCGCCTGGCCCCGTACTTCTCGGCCGAGAGGTCGGCGAAGGCCTGGATGTCGCCCAGGGTGTTGGCGCGGAAATCGCGCATGGCCGTCTGCACGCCCTTGGCGGTGGCCACGATGTTGCGCGTCAGCTCGTCGCGCAGCTTGTCCACTTCCTTGACCTTAGCGGTGGGAATAAGCCGTCCCTTGGCGTCTTCCATGTAGCCGTCGGGAATTGCCGTAGCCGTCATCATGCCGTTTGCTCCTTTCCGGCCTCCCGGGGCCGGGCGTTGGCGTTGGTTTGGGGGGCTGTCCGGTGCGGGCAGGTCTGGCAGGCCCGCCACAGGCGCAGGGCCGCCGGGCTGGACGTGGGCATTTTGTCGCCGTTGTCCGCGCATTCGGCCGGCGTCACTTCCCGGCCGAGATGCGGACAGACCCGATGTCCGAGAGTGGCCAGGACCTTGGCGGCCAGCTTGTCCGTGCCTCCCGGATACTTGCCGGCCAGGGCCAGGCTGATGGAGGTGCGCGAGTAGCCCAGCCGCCGGCCAGTGGCCGCAATGGACGTTCGCGCCGCTTCGGCGGCCAGCAGCGCCAGCCAGTCAGCGGACATGGGCGGCCCTCCGGGATGAGCGGCCAAGCTCGAAGACCTGGCCGGTGTTGCAATCCGTCAAGCGTCGGGTTTGGGTGTTGAAGGCCGGGGCTTCGGGGCCGCTGATGCGGTCGCGGCGCAGCCGCCAGCGCTGGACGCCGCCTTCGCCGCGACGGGCAAGCGGCAGCAGATAGCCGGCCGTCTCCAGCGCGGCGAGGTAGCGCGTCAGGTTGCGCTCCGGTTCCTTCTCGCTGCCGTCGCACAGCATGGTGAGCAGGTCGTCGAGGCTAAAGCCGTCGCGTATGCTCATGGCGCGCCAGGCCTTTTGGCGCAGGGATAACGCGCGTCGGCTCGGGGCCGCATTGCCGCAGGGACCGGAAGTAATCTCGCGCCCCTCGGCCAGGAATTGCCGCCCCTTGTCCGTGATCTGGTGCGCGCCTTCGGCGGAGAGGATAAGCCCCTTGCGACATAGGCTTTCCAGGCACAGCCGCGCGGCATCGCGGGTTTTCCCGAGGCTGGCAGCGATCTGCCGCGTCAGCTTCGGCCCTTCCGCCAAAGCGTTAAGGATCGCCAGCCCTGACCAGCCCATCTAACGGCCTCCGGCGGCGCGGGTGGCGCGGTTCGGACCGGCGACGCCGATGCGGACCATCTTGGGCGTGCGGCTTTGCCAGTCGAAAGCCAGTGGCGCGCCTTCCAGGTCGGCCACGTCCACCGTGTCCAGGCCGTTGAGTCTGGCCAGGCGTTCGACGGCCGCGATGACGTTTAAGGCCTCGCGCATGCGACCGCCGGAAATGCGGTGCACCTCGGCCATGAGCGCCGGGGCCATGCGCACCTCGGAAAGCTGCTCGCAGGCATGGGCCACGTCGGCGAGGCTCGCGGGCTGAAACTCCAACACCTGGGCGATGCGACCGTGAATCTGCTTGCATTTGCCGATTTGCTGCTGGATGCGGTCCATGCCGATCAGCACCACCGTCACCTCGGCCCGGTCGGATAGGTCCCGGATTTTCTCCAGGACCACGGCCTTGTTGTGGAGCGTGAACTCGGCTTCGTCGATGACGATGGGCAGCTGCGTCTCCACCACCCGCTCCAGCAGGCGGCCGAAAAGCTGCTGCGCCGTGCCCGAAGGGTCCACCTTGATGGCCTTGGCCAGCTCCACCAGGAAATACTTGGGCGTCCAATCCACATTGGCCCGCAAGAACACGGCCCCGGTCTCGGCCGCCCAATGCCCGACGATATGGGACTTGCCGAGTCCCGGCGCGCCGTGCACCAGCATCATGCCGGCCTCGGCCGCGCCGCGCTGCTCCACGGCGGCGATGCCGGCCGTGAAGCGCGAATAGTTCTCCGTTTTGACAAACTGCTTGCGCATGCCTTCTCCCTGTCGGTCTATTTGGTTTGCGCCCTGGGCAGGACGTTGCCGCCGTCCCAGGCGATGCCTTCGTAGCGGTAGAAATCGTGGAGGTCGGCGTAGGCCGGCGACCGGACATAGGCGTCCATCCAGGCCTGATCGCCTTCGGTCCACCCGTCGCGGTGGCGCATGAGCCAGGTGTAGCGCTCCTGTTCGGACAAAAAGAGGGGCCGCTTCCCGGAGGCCGCCGGGACGACAGCCTGGGGCTCGGGAGCCGGCAGGTCGGGCAGATTGGGCAGCTCGGGCGCGGGCGGCGTGACCGCGTCGGCCACAAGCGTGATGTCTTGCGGCGCTTCGGCGAGTTTCACCGTGGCCCCGGGCGCGATCCGGGCGATCTTGCCGGCGAGCCTGGCCACCTGCCCCTTGGCGCGCCGCTCGCGGGCGGCTTCCACCTGGTTTTTCGGGAAATAGTCGATGCTGTTGCCGTCGAGCCGGGCCGTGCAAATCATCTCGCCCCGGGTGGTCCAGCAATAGACCTTGGACGCGTCCCAAATGTCGTAGCGCACGTCCACGAAATCGCCGTGAAAGTCGGCCAACACTTCGGAAAAATAGGTGTTGTTGAAAAGCCGCACCTCGCCGTTTCGCACCTTGCGGGGGATGCCGGGCATGAAAAGCTCGTCGCGGACGGCCTCGGGAACCCGAAAAGGCTCGAAGCCACGTTCGACGAAGCGTTGCCAGGCTTCATTGGGCGAAAGGTGCCGCCGCCGGCCGGTGGTCTGGTCCTCGATCCGGGGCAGGCCGCGATGCGGCGTGGCGTTGTATTCTTCCACACGGGCGAGAAGCGCCGCCTTGAACGCCTCCCAGGTGGGGAGCAGCCGTGAGGCGGCGTGCTTTTTCAGGTCCGCCCGGGTGATCTTGAAAATTTTGTGGGCGGCGTCGCCGTCCATGTCGGCATGGGAACAGGACGGCAGGCGCTTGGACAGGGGCTCGCACAGCGTCTTGACCGCGCGCTCCATGAGCCCCTTGCCCTGGGGTCGGCCGGGGATGGCGCGGACCGCCTCGATGCCTAGCCGGTCGAGCATGCCCGAGCCCGGGGTGAGCATGATGTTATTGACGTAGCCCGGGCCGTTGTCGGTGTAGAAAAGCGCCGGGATGCCGCCGAACAGGCAGGCCATGCGCAGGGCGTCCAGCACCGTGCCGGCGCTTTCGGCCTCGCCGATGGACATGCCCACGCAGCGGCGCGTGGCCACGTCGAGCACGAAGGTCACCTCGGCCTTGAAAGGTTGGCCGTGGATCGGGTGCTGGATTTCGGCGTCAAAGGTGGTGCCGTCGGCGGTGTAGACGTCGGCGGGCCACAGTTCGGTGGTGCTGCGGCGTTTGTGGGGGCGGCGCTTGAGCAGCGCGTTGCCCGTGTCGCGGCCGGCCTCGCGGTCGGGATCGGCCATCTTGGCCAAAAACCGCCGCACGGCGAAAATGGAGGGCGGCGTGCCTTCCCAGGCCTCCGCGAACCGCTTGTAGGCATCGGCCACGGTGGGCTTTTGCGGCCGCTGCCAGATGGCCAGGAAGGCCGGAGCCCAATCGGGCACGCCCATGTCCTGGCCCTGACGGCGAGGAGCCAGCGCCGCTTCGCCGCCTTCGGCGAACTTCGAGCACCAGTCGTAAAGCCGGCGTCGGGACAGGCCGCGCCCGACGGTCATGCGGTCGTTGGCCACCTGGATCAATGCCGCCAGCCGGGTGGGCAGGGTCTTGTCCGTGGCCGCAGCGAGCAGGTTGCGAATGGCCTTCTCCTTGCCGACGAGCGGCATGGCGTGTTCGATCTCGCGCACAAAGGCCAGCCGGGCCAGGGCGGTCTCGCGTTGGTGCCTGGTCAGCCTGGAGAGGGGAGACGGCACGCGGGCCTGAGCCGGCGTCGCGGGTACAGAGAGGGAGGAAACGGCGGGCGGGGTGTCCGGTCCGGGACTGCCGGCCAGCATGGCGGCGGCAAGAGCTTGGCGCACGTTCTCGGGGAGGGAACGCACAGGGTAGAGGCGGCGCTTGCCGCCACGGCAGGTGGATTGTTCAAAGGGCCAGGATTCCTTGCCCGCTCTCAGCTGGATCGCGCGCTCGGATTTACCAAGCGCCTGCGCAATCTCTTTTACCGTGACCGTATCTTGCATCATCACAACCGCCTTAGGCCGCTTCCTTTCCTCTCATGTCTTCCGGCAACGCCAACAGCCGCCCCGGGCAACCCACAGCAAGCAGCGCCCGAAGCGCCTTTCTGTTGTTGCGCCTGCCGTGGACGGTTTCCGAGACGATGGAGCGGGCGATGCCGGCCCGACGGGCGACGTCGGATACCGAAATGTCTCTTTCCACCATCCAGGCCCGGACTTTCCTGCCTTCACGCTTCATAATTCCGTCTCGATTTTGCGTTTGCGCGCCTTCAGACGCTTGATTTCCTGTTCCGTCCGCGCCCATTCCAGGAGCCGGGCGTCGTCGCCGTCGATGACCCGCCAGCCCTTGCCCATGCGGCCGAGCCCGCAGTCCAGAGGTCCCGCTGGCAAACACGCGGCAAAAAATGTTCAAGACCCGCGTGCGCGGCACGTTTCTGGGGTCGCTGGGACGGAGCCATTTTTCGAGAGTCGCCGGTGCGAGGGCTTCGGCGTTGCCGCCACAAAGGATCACCCCGTAGCACCACGCCGTCCTGTTGGGCCGGTTGACAGCCTTTGCCCGTGAAAGCCCGGAGCTTTCCCCGATCCGGTTCATGGATGCCGCGATTTGCGCATCCACGTTGAGGCTGGGCGGTTCCAGCGGGCTGAGATGTCGGGCGCTTTGCATCGAACGCGTGATCCTTGATCCGAAAATTCCCAGGCGTCGGACATTGTGTAACGGTGTCGCCCCTGATAGCTACGTTTGTAGCGGGTTAACCGTCGCCCACGACCAAAGCTCTACAGTTTGGAAGAAAAGTCGTCAACTAGTGTTTTGACTCTTCCGACTTTTGTTCCGATTAACGGCTTCAAAAATTCTTGTAACTAATTAAAATGAATAATAAAGATAGAAATTCGTCCACTTCCGACTTTTCTTCCGACTTTCACTCCGAAAGTCGGAAGGAATTCGAAGCAACGATTTCCAGAATGTTGCAGGCCATTGAAGGCAAATGTCAGGAAGACCTCGCCTCGTTTCTCGAAATCAGCAAAGACGCCATCTATAAAGCTGGAAGGGCTGCCAAAATTCCTCCAGCCTGGTTTCTCGCCGTAGGAAAAAAGACTAATATTTCAATTGATTGGCTTGTCACTGGAGAGTCCCCCAAGTATCGCGGGAACGCCCAAGTAGCGTCTGCGGAAGCACAGACAAAGTGCCCAATTCCGCCTGGCGAGCCGCAGTGGATGGCCCCGGATGCCGCGCCGAGCATGGGGTATGCCCTTGTTCCCAAGGTGATGGCGCGATTGGCGGCCGGGACGGGAAGTCTGGAAACGGAAGGAAAAGTAATCGGGTACTACGCGTTCAAGTTGGATTTCTTGCAGCGGAAGGGGCACCCAAAGAAAATGGTGCTTATGGATGTCGCCGGCGACAGCATGGAGCCGATGCTTTTGGACGGTGACACGGTTTTAATAGATGAAAGTCAACGAGAGATAATAGCCGGTGCGATGTTTGCGGTGGGCATAGAGCAGGAAGTTTTTGTGAAGTCCCTGCTTCGTGTGCCTGGGAAGCTTGTTTTGCAAAGCCGTAACGAACGCTATGCGCCCATAGAAGTGGATATGAACGGCGACTTGGCCGGCACGGTGCGCATTATCGGGCGCGTTGTCTGGAGCTGCCGCGAGTACGTGCGCTAGCCCGTCAAAAGCCGTTCAATTCCGTGCCAAAAGGCGCGCATTTTTCCGTCATTTTCTGTCAATCAGTGCCAAAACTCCTTCGTGCTTGGCGTCGCCCTAAAACCTAGGCACGGCGGGCATTTTCGGCCGTTCACCTCCCTTTCTTTCTAGTGCCAAACTGATCGCCTCCCCGGTCGTGAAGCGAAAGATGGGACCGACCGGCACGGCCGCGACTGCCCCCTGGCAGGCGTCGGTGCTTCTAGCCCATAAAAATGGGCTGACGCAGGTTTTAAGTAGATTGTATCGATATTTTTATGTTTGTAGTGATTTATAATTTCTATAGGGGTAA